>NZ_CP169639.1:1136500-1463000 GCF_042134615.1 Flagellimonas cixiensis | reverse complement strand
AATCTTCAATTTCTTTTAAACAATGCTCGAACATATTCTCTGAGGACAACCATCCTCTATGCCAATTAACAATTAAATTCAATGTATGGTTCAAATTCCATTTGGGTTCCCAATCAAGTCCAGATTTTGCTTTAGAACAATCCAACTTCAAAAAATTAGCCTCATGTGGGTTTTTACCTTTATCCAACTCCCATATGGCACCCTCACCCCAATAACCAACCATTTGATCCAAAATCCAACTTACTGGCTTACAATCTTCGTCGTTTGGCCCAAAATTCCATGCTTCGTCATAATCTTTCCCATCACGATATAACTGTTGCGCCAACACCAAATATCCTGACAGGGGTTCCAACACATGTTGCCATGGCCTTGTTGATTTCGGATTTCTTATGACTACCCGCTCACTTTTTTCAAAGGCCCTTAAAATATCAGGAATCAATCGATCATCGGCCCAATCACCACCTCCTATAACATTTCCAGCTCTGGCAGAGGCCAAAAATGCAGAATCCGAATTATTAAAAAATGAATTCCTATAAGCTGCAGTAACCAATTCTGCACAACCTTTACTGCTACTGTAGGGGTCGTGCCCCCCCATTGGTTCGTTTTCTCTATAGCCCCACACCCATTCTTTGTTTTCGTAACATTTATCAGTTGTCACCGATACAATTGCTTTCAAATTTTTACATGAACGTGCTGATTCCAATACATTCACAGTTCCCATAACATTAGTTGCATATGTTTCAACTGGTTCTTTATAAGAGAGGCGTACCAATGGTTGGGCGGCCATATGTATCAAGACATCAGGGTTGAAAGCTTTCATGCTTTTAGTTATATTATCTAAACTCCTGATATCCCCTATTTCGGAGTCGAGCAATTTATCCAATGAAGCTTCTTTGAAAAGGGAGGGGTTTGTATTGGGTTCAAGCGCATATCCTTTTACAATTGCACCCATGGAATGCAACCATATGGACAACCAACTGCCTTTAAAACCAGTATGTCCGGTTAAATATACCCTCTTGTTATTCCAAAATGATGGTTGTACTTGTCCTTTTAATCCTTCCATAACTTCCAAGGTGCCTTGTTAGTCTCCCACAGATTTTCCAAATAGTGCTTGTCTCTAAGAGTATCCATAGGTTGCCAAAAATTATCGTGCTTGAATGCCATTAACGCTCCATCTTCTGCTAAACTTTTAAGGGGTGTTTGTTCCCAAATGGATTGATCTCCATCTATTCTATCAATTACCTTGGGCGAAAGGACAAAAAACCCTCCATTGATCAATGCGCCATCGCCTTTTGGTTTTTCCTGGAACTTATGGACTTGTCCGTTCTCAATATCCAAAGCGCCAAATCTTCCTGGAGGATAAACAGCAGTCAATGTGGCCTCCTTGCCATGGGATTCGTGAAACTTTATTAATTCTTTTATGTCCAAATTGGCGACTCCATCGCCATAAGTGAAACAAAAACTCTTTTCGTTTTCAACATATTTTTTCACTCTTCTTAATCGTCCACCTGTCATAGATTCATCACCAGTATCAACCAAAGTAACTGTCCAAGGTTCTGCTCTTTTTTCATGGACTATCATTTGATTGTCCATCATATTAAAGGTCACATCAGATTGATGCAAAAAATAATTGGCAAAATATTCTTTTATGACATAGCCTTTATATCCACAACATATTATGAAATCATTGACTCCATAATAGGAATAAATTTTCATAATATGCCATAAAATTGGTTTGCCACCAATTTCTACCATGGGTTTTGGTTTTGAAACTGTTTCTTCACTAAGACGAGTTCCTAGGCCTCCTGCCAATATTACTGCTTTCATTTAATATGTTTAATTTGAACTTACAAATGCGTCTGAATAAAAATCTTCTTCCTTTAATCCTTTTCCTGTCAATAAATTTTTTGCCGATTCAATCATTTCACTTGACCCACAGGCGTATACAGCACAATTGGTTAAGTCCTCCAACTTTCTGCACAAAACATTTTGAACATACCCTATTTCTCCACCCCAATCGCTTTCTGGCCTTGACACTACTTTATAAAACTTATCACCAACATTGGGCAAATTATCCAAGAAAAGTTGTTCTTGATACCTCGCTCCCCAAAAAACCAAAATTTCACCGTGGTTGACCTTTGAATTCTCCAAACCTTGTAATATGGACTTTACAGGTGCAATTCCTGTGCCTGTTGCCAAAAAGATAATCCTTTTATAAACCTTGTTTCTATAAAAAAATGTTCCCAATGGACCATTCAATCTTAAAAGATCATCTTTTTTGGCTTCATTGAACCAATAATTGCTCATAACCCCTTTATCATAATTCTTGATTATAAACTCCAGCAGGTTATTCTCATTGTTGGAAATCGAAATTGAATAGCTTCTTTTAATATTCCCCTTTATGAGGTCCACATATTGTCCCTCCAGAAAATTGAAATTGGCATTGGGTGGAAGGCGAACTTCCAGTTTTATAATATCTTTCGAAACCTTTTCTATAAAATTGACTTTACATGGTAAGGTCCTCGGTTTCAAAATATTGTACCCGCTTAAGTCCTCTACATCCAAAACAAGATCGGATTTTGGTTTGGAATTACAGGTTAGAATCCATCCTTTTTGCCGCTCTTGTGGTGTTAACACGTTTTCATCCAAGACATTTATTGCGCTACCCTCTGTGAGTTTTACCAAACAACTCCGGCATCTAGCATTCATACAACTATATTCCAAAAGTACACCCGCTTTTTTGGCTGCGTCTAGGATGGTTGATGATTCATCACATCTAAAATGTTTACCACTCTTAAGTTTTATGTCAAACATAAATTATAAGTGTTTTAAAAAAATGTTTGAGGCATAATGTAATAAATTCACAAAGTTTAATATCATATTTTATTTAGCAAACTTTAGGTTTTTGAAAAACGGCAGTTCTCTATCTTTTTTGGAAACTCTTATTTCATTATTTGAAAAGCCCCACCGAATAGATAATTCGGTGTCATCGTAATGAATTCCTTCCTCTGAATCTTTGTAATAAAAATTGTCACATTTATAAAAAACGTTAGCTGTTTCGCTCAGGGTTAAAAACCCATGAGCAAAACCTCTTGGAATAAACAACTGCTTTTTATTTTCGTAACTTAATTCTATAGATAAATTTTGCCCAAATGTAGGAGAATCTTCACGTAAATCCACAACAACATCCTGAATTTTTCCATTCACAACAGAAATCAGTTTTGCTTGGGCATGTTCTCCTTTTTGGAAATGTAACCCGCGTAGCACCCCTTTTTTGGAAAAAGATTGATTATCCTGCACAAAAGTCACTACTTGTCCTATAGCTTCACAAAACTCTCTATGGTTATAGCTTTCAAAAAAATATCCTCGTTCGTCCTCAAAAACTTCCGGCTCTAATACATAACAGCCTTTTAATTTGGTTTCCGTGGCCTTTATCATAATTCCTTCTTCAAAATGCCCAACAATCTATCTCCGTAACCACTTTTTAATAAAGGTTGGGCCAAATTCTTAAATTGCTCCTCATTAATATACCCCATCTCATAGGCCGCAACCTCAATGGAGCCTACCACTAAGCCTTGTCGCTCCTCTATTACCTCAATAAATTGTGATGCTTGCATCAAAGCCTGAAAGGTGCCTGTGTCCAGCCAAGCGGTTCCGGTATCCAAAATGCTTACATTAAGCTTGTTTTTTTTATGATATTCTTTATTAACATCAGTAATTTCGAGCTCTCCCCTAGCACTTGGCTGAATGTTTTTGGCGATTGATACCACTTCATTATCATAAAAGTAAATTCCCGGAACTACATAATTTGATTTGGGAACTTTGGGCTTTTCTTCAATACTAATGACCTTTCCTTCTTGATCAAATTCCACGACTCCATAACGTTCTGGGTCTTGAACACGATAGGCATAAATAACACCTCCTTTAGGGTCGTTGTTGGCTTGCAAAAGGCCTGATAATCCAGATCCATAAAAAATATTGTCTCCAAGTATAAGGGCTACTTTATCATTCCCTATAAAATCCTCTCCAATGATAAAAGCCTCTGCCAATCCATTTGGAGCTACTTGTGTGGCATATGCAAATGAACAGCCGTATTTTTCACCATCGCCTAAAAGATTTTCAAAAAGAGGTAGGTCGTTAGGAGTAGAAATTATCAAGATTTCACGGATACCAGCCTGCATTAAGGTAGATATAGGGTAATAGATCATAGGTTTGTCGTAAATGGGCATTAGCTGCTTACTTACGGATAGTGTAAGCGGATGCAGTCTACTGCCTGTTCCTCCTGCCAAAACAATTCCCTTCATCCTTTTTTAATCCTGATATTGGTTTCTATAATATTCTCTATACTCGCCAGTGGTAACACGCTGCAACCATTCTCGATTATCAAAGTACCAATCTATTGTTTTTTGCAACCCTTCCTCAAATGTAACAGTAGGTTTCCAACCCAAGACTTTGTTGATTTTTGAAGCGTCGATTGCATAGCGCAAATCATGTCCCGGACGATCTTTTACAAAAGAAATAAGTTTTTTTGATGTTCCAATAGATCTATTGAGCTTTTTGTCCATAAGTCTGCATAACAAATGTGTCAAGTCAATATTCTTCCATTCATTAAAACCACCAATATTATATGTTTCTTGTTTTTCTCCTTTGTGAAACACTAGGTCTATGGCTTTGGCATGATCTTCCACAAACAACCAATCTCGCGTGTAGTTTCCATCACCATATATAGGTAATGGGCTGTTTTCAATGATATTATTGATAAATAACGGTATTAGCTTTTCAGGGAACTGATTGGGACCATAATTATTTGAGCAATTAGATATGATATAAGACAAGCCATAGGTTTCTCCATAAGCCCTTACAAAATGATCTGAACTTGCTTTGGATGCCGAATAAGGCGAATTTGGACTATACGGTGTGGTTTCCGTAAAATGCCCTGTATCTCCAAGCGCCCCAAACACCTCATCTGTACTGATATGATAAAATAAGAAGTTTGGATTCTCTTTTGTCAAAACCAATGACGCGTTCAATAGGTTCACAGTGCCAAAAATATTGGTTTTTACAAAAGCTAAAGGATCAACAATCGAGCGATCTACGTGAGACTCGGCTGCTAAGTGAATAACGGCATCAAACTTGAGCTTTTTAAATAGTTGATCTATAAATTCGGAATCTGTTATATCTCCCTTCAAAAATGTATAGTTTGATGCTACTTCAACATCTTGAAGGTTTTCAAGATTGCCCGCATAGGTTAAGGCATCGAGATTATAAATGTGATATGATGGGTACTGGGAAACAAACCTCCTAATTACATGGGAGCCTATAAACCCTGCTCCTCCGGTAATCAATATATGTTTTTGGATTTGATTGTCCATTAAAGTCTCCTTTTCAAAGAAAGTAGTTTGCCAGAAATGGCATTCTAACTGCTCAGCACACTGTTTTTTGGTCGTTTTGCTAAAGTACGATAATTCTTATCCAATATCAGTTTGGTCTTTTCGGTCAACTGATTTTCTATCAAAATTTGATTGGCAAAATCAAACCATGTCATAGGTTTTCCATCTGTAAAATGATACAAACCAAATGGTTTCTCTTCCAAAATAATATCATTTAAAATATAGAATGCCAGATTCTCCGTATTGGTCGGGCATCCAATTTGAGTATCTGTAACAGTTAACTTTTCGCCTTGTTTCGCCTTGTTTCAAATACTACGATAAAAATTGTGTCCGTGTTTTTTACTATATAACCAAGATGTCCGAACAATGTAATAATGTTCCAGAGTCTGTTGAATATAAAGTTCTCCTTTTAGTTTAGATTTTCCATATTCGTTAATAGGATTTGGTTGGTCATTAACAGAATATGGGCCTTTTTTTCTCCATCAAAAACATAGTCCGTGGAAATATGAATTAATGTAGTTTGATGATTTTTACAAACCTCTGAAAGGTTTTTAACTCCCTTTGCATTGATGTCAAAAGCCTTGTCTGGATGTTTTTCTGCCTCTTCTACATTGGTATAAGCAGCACATTTGATGCAATAATCGTAATCGTTATCAAAAGCTTCCGAAAGCGTAGATATTTCCGTTATATCTACAGCTTTCTGAGTTTTATAGGTAAACTCAATGTCTTTAAACTTGTGCGAGATTTCTTTTAGAGTAAGTCCCAATTGGCCTCCAGCCCCTGTAATTAAAACTTTTTAAGTTTTCATCCTTGCAGGAAGAGAAATTCCGATTTGCCTTATCCCTTAGTATAGAATTTCAAAAATTTGTTAAGTTCCAATAGACCCAATATTCCAAAAACGACAACCAACAAAGCGAGAGGTAATTTAAATAGGAACCTATTCCAAATTCCCTTCATTTCAACCCCACGAGTTGGAAAATCGCTGATCACATTAATTATGCTTGATTTATTTGCTCGTTCCCTGTTTAATGACACTAATTTTTCCTTTAAAACATCCTTTTCTTGAATTAGCGCCAATTCTCTACTTTCTGACTCTCCTCTCTCGGCTAAGTTAATACTGGTTCCTTGCATCGGCTTGTCAGCCTCTTTTACCAGAACAGTACGGTACAAGCTTTGTAATGAATCTATTTCTTTTAGCTGGTTTTTATAGATAGTATCCTGCATTTCCAAGTTTTCATCATTGATTCTCTTCTGTAACTTAAAATATTGATTCACTGCAATGGAATTAATAATGGCAGGTTGCATTTTTTTGGCGACTCTATTGTTTGTGCTAACCACTGAAATTTGATGAAACCGTGCGTCCATGGAATTAAAGTTTTCCAAATAATTTTGAAAATCAATAGTCTTCACAGTAGTTGTATCCAATTCTCGAATAAACTCATCAAACAATTTAATTTTCTGGTTTTCATCAGAATAGCTGTCAGCAAAAATCTCCTCTATAGTTGCTGCCTCACGCTCCGTAATATTTAAAGCGGTTGCTAAAGCAACTGAATCCTGAGCTTCTGCCAAATCATTATAAAAAGAAATGTTGTTATATAACTGCTGTACACTATTAAAGTTAGGTTCCACAACCATTTTGGATAGATATTTTGTTGGCATAACCTGATCCAATATAAATCCTCCAACTCCGCCAATTATAACTGCAGCGCCAATAACTATAATATTCTTCTGAACAAATAGTAGGAAAAGCATAAACAGGTGAAAAACACCCTTAAAAATGCTCCCAATAAAATTGAAAAATCTTTGAAAGGCATTACCTATCATCTGAAATAATTGTCCCAAATCTATTTCATCTGATGTATTCTGATTTACTGGTTGTTCTGCCATGTTTGTCTATTGATTGAATATTTGTTTTAAAATTCGGTCTGTTATCAAATAGGTGGGTTTTACACCGGTTGTTCCAAGGCCACCAGAAGCTAAAGTGCTTCCTGTTTCCAAGGGATTATCGGATGCATAATAGGCGTAACGCACTTTTACATTCTTTTTTATACTTTTTCTGATTCTCGAAGCCGATTGAATTGCCTTTTGGTAATGAACCCCCTCCATTTCCAAACCAATTACATTCCAGGTGGATTCATAAAAAAACTGGAGTATGTCCTTGTTTTGAAGTGAGGTCCCCAAAACCGTAACCATGGTGCCCTCCAAAACTTTTAGACCATTACCTTCAAAATCCGAAGCGCAAAGCTCGTTTTGAAACGGATAATTATCTGCTGTTCCTTCAAAAATATGTGCTGAAGGTATCATTAGGTCACCTTTACCTCCTTCCAAAATACCTGCTTTCCCCATTATAGATACTGAATCAACATTCAAAAAATGATTTTCACCCTCTTCTTTAAGGGGCTTCATCAACTCATCAATGGTTTCATATGCTTGTTCTCCAAAGGCATAATCCATCACAAATATAACGGGTTTTTCGTCTTCGGATATTCCTTCGGGAAGTTCAAAACAACAACTTCCGTTGGCAAATCTTGCGGTGTCAAAAATTTGAACATCGATATTGGCTCCTGATTCGTCATCAATAAAAATCATCCCATTTTTTTGGGCATGTGACTTCACTTTTTTATTGAGTGCTTTGTTCTTTGCGGAGCTCAAGGCTTCAAAAATATCCAACGAATTGGTTTCGGGAAACTCCTTTAACAATGCTTTTTTGGCAAAAAGAGAATTCATTACACTATGCATATTGGCACTTATAATGTGCAGTGGCCTATGCAAGAGATGGTGCTCTTTTAGTGTTTTCTTAATTTTTGTGGCCCACTTTTCGCCATGTAGGTGATGTCCCAAACGCTCTCTTAATAGCGGGCTGAAAGTAATGGTTCTTTTCTCTTTGGTGGTTTCTTCTTCAATGGCCAACTTGCCCAGCCAATAGATCAAGTTTAAAAAACGGTCAGGGTCTTCAGTCGTTTTTAGCTTATCCTGAATATCGACCACCTCATCAAAAGTCCGTCCAAGAATATTAGCGGCATGTATCATCGCCACCTCGCGTTCATCATTCGTTTTCTCTTCACTCAAAACGAACTCGGTCAATTTGTCCCAATCACGAATGGTAGCGGTTCCATCTTCAACCAAAACCCTTTTGCAAATCTTTCCAGATTCAATGTACAAAAAGGTAAGGTGTGTCAAAATATCATAAATATCGCTACGGCCACGCGTTATCTCGATGTTCATTTGTTCATCGTCGATACGATAACAATTTCGTCTTCGTTTTGGTGGCACAATAGGTTTTAGGTGCGACTTGGCAAAACCTTCATCCGATGTTAGATTAATGTATCTGCACTCCTCAATACCATCGGGAAGTCGTTCCAGAACATAGATTAAACCATTGAGCTCCGCTTTGTCTTCGGCAATAGTGCCATAGATTTCTGGACGCAATAGCAAAAGTGCATTGCGCAATGCATTGCCCGAAACACCAGAGGGTTTATAAAATCCACGATTGAGCAAATGGCGCATAGTGATATACAAACGCTCAATTGCATTGGTGGACTCCTGTGCCCTTGTAGTCTGTTTAACTTCTGTTGCCATCATATCTTCTGGCAAAATAAGGGAATTCCTATGAAAATTTGACTTTGATGGGTTAACTAATTTTAAATGATTGTAGTGCGTCTGCCACTTTACGATCATTACCAAGGCGCTGTACCTTGTTTTGACCTCCCAATTTGCCTATGGATTTCATGTAATCTTGAAAACCGTTTGGTTTAATGGAGGTGATTTTTAAGGGTTGGAGAATGTGGCCATCAATCAAATCAAAATAATAACTATTCTGTTTTTTCATGCTCTCTTCAATGATTTTAGAAAACTTTGAAAAATCAGAAGGTTGTTTTTCAAACTCGATTAACCATTCATGATACGGTAGTCCTCCCTCCTCAGGGTTGGTTTGTGGCGCAACAGTGAACTCATTCACCAAGGCATCGGTCTGTGAAACTGCCAATTGAAGGGCTTCCTCCACCTCTTTGGCAATCACATGCTCTCCAAATGCAGAAATAAAATGTTTGATTCTTCCCGACACCACAACCTTGTAAGGCTCCTTTGAAATAAACCGAATGGTATCCCCAAGGTTATAGCCCCATAATCCCGCGTTACTGGAAATAATCATGGCATAATCCACATCCAATTGAACCTCTGCAATGGTCAAACGTTTTGGATTTTCTTCAAAAAATTCATCAGCTCGAACAAACTCATAAAAAATTCCTGAGTTCAAAAGCAGGAGCATGCCTTTATCTTTTTGTGAATTTTGATAGGCAAAGAATCCCTCACTGGCCGGGAACAATTCAATACTATCCACTTTTCTACCAATAAGGTTTTCAAATTTGGCCCGATAGGGTTCGTAATTTACTCCTCCATAAATGAATAACTGAAATTCCTTGAAAAGTTCACCCACTTTTTTGCCCGTCTTGGCATGTAGTTTTTCAAAATACATCTGCACCCAAGAGGGAATCCCAGCAATAACGGTCATATTCTCGTTCTCAGTCTCCTCTATGATTTTATCCACTTTGGTTTCCCAGTCCTCAATGCAATTGGTTTCCCAACTGGGCAATCTGTTTTTTTGAAGGTAATTGGGAACGTAATGTGCGGAAATCCCAGAAAGTCGACCGAGTTTTATTCCGCCTTTGTCTTCCAAAATGGGGCTCCCTTGCAAAAAAATCATTTTACCATCTACAAAATCAGCATTGCCCGTTTCATGTATGTAATTGAGTATTGCGTTTCGAGACGCTTCAACCTGATTCTTTATTGATTCCTTTGTAATTGGAATATACTTGGCCCCAGAGGTTGTTCCAGAGGTTTTGGCAAAATAAATGGGTTTTCCGGGCCAAAGTACATCTTCTTTTCCGTCAATTATTTGCTGGACATACCCTTTTAGTTCTTCGTAATCACGAATTGGCACTTGTTTTGCAAAATCGCTATAGGACGAAATTGACCCAAAATTATGGTCTCTACCAAATTGTGTATCGGCAGCCTTTTCTATAAGCTCCTTGAATACTTTTTCTTGTGCTTCAAAAGGATTATCCGCCCATTTCTTGGTTCGACGGGCTATTCTTTTGGCAAAAATTCTGGCGGCAAATGCTTTTAAGGACATTTAATCGAAGTCAATATAGTTTTGAGGATCTACGGGTTTTCCTTTTCTCCAAAGTTCAAAATGTAGGTGTGGCCCAGTGGTCAACTCTCCTGTGTTTCCAATTGCGGCTATAACCTCTCCAGCTCGCACCATATCTCCTTGAGCTTTGCTCAGGGAACCATTGTGCTTATACACAGAGGTAAGTGCATCTTGATGTTCCACAATAATAACGTAACCGGTTTCTGCTGTCCATTCGGCAAACAAAACGGTGCCATCTGCAATGGCTTTTACCGGAGTGTCTTTAGGGGCAACCAAATCCACGGCGTAATGTTTGGTTTTTTGATCGAACTCCTGAGACAAAGTTCCATCAGCAGGAGAAAAGAGCAGGGTACCCATGTTCTCAATGTTTCTTTCAAACAGATTGTATTTATCCTCCAGCTCAACTTCTTCGCGTAAAAGCAAATCTTCGCGAATTGGGTTAAGGTCTACTGTAGACGGGTCCAATTTGTATTCTTCAAAAAGGGAATCACGATTTTGCTGGTTGTTTTCCACATCCCCTCTCAAAACCATTCTAACATTATCCAAATACCTATTGGTATAATTAAGCACCGTCACCAGCGAATCGGTTTTATAAGTAAGCTCGGTGGCCTGTCTTTTGAGTTTTGTGGATGAATAACCAGGAATGTACTCCCTGAGTGGGGTAAAGGCAATTATTAGGGTGGTAAGGCCAATCAACACTATAATGAACAAGGTTCCTGTTACAAAAACATTGAGCCTGTTCAGCTTGAATGATATCTTTTCTTCAAAGGTACTTTCATTGAGAATCACCAAACGATACTTATGCAGCAGCTTACGTCTTATCTCCTTTCTTTTCTTTTTGTCCTTTGCCATAATTAACAAAGATAGTCTTAGATTTTAATTAAGGTGTTAAGCTTTTTAAAAAGCCTTTGGTTTTTGTCCTATTTTTAAGGTGGTAAATGCTAATTTTCGTTAATCGAATGCCGTCTTCCAGTTCTTTTTACTACTTTTACTTTTCAATTTAAGTTTAGATATTATGATTTCTCAAACTATATTTCTTGGTATGCTAGGTCCTTGGCAAATTGTATTGATTGTCTTGGTTGTTGTATTGCTTTTTGGAGGAAGAAAGATACCAGAACTCATGAGAGGACTTGGTAGCGGAATCAAAGAGTTTAAAGATGCCACCAAAGAGGATGAAAAATTAGAAGGCGGCAGTAACGAATCCAAGTCCTAAGCACTTGATTTTGTAAATGTATGGTCGTTGAACACCCTACTATATTTGGGTTTTTCTACGAACAACCACAATTTTTCGCCATACATGTCTCAAAATAATCCGTTCACAACAAAAAGTTAACCACCCCATTTCATTAACTTACTTTCGTTTTATAAATTAAGACGTTAGGCCCTCTATGCTTAACCTCCAAATGAGATAAAACTCTCATTTGAGCAGATGGAGCGTTAATGAAAAGACTATTTCTTTTACTTTTTTTAAGTACCGCCTTGGTGAGCCGTTCCCAAGAAGTTTCCCTTGTATCATTAAAAAATGATGGGAACACTCCTTCGATGGAATCGACTACTAACATCCCCATCAGTGACTCCAAAGCTATTGTTCTGGATTCATTGCAAACTCGGGATTTAGTTTTCAATTTAGATGAAACAGGAAGTGCTGAAAAGCTTATCGAACAAGCAAACTTGTATTTCGATAAAATGTGGTATGCCGAGGCCGCTCGAGTTTACGACATTGTTTTAGAAAAAACCGAAGCTAAACACACCGTAGCCTTGTTGTCTAACGCAGGTGATTCACATTATTACACCGGAAATCTCGAAAAAGCATATAAATGGTACAACGAGCTTTATGATTTGCACCAAAATGAAATCTCAGACAAAACCTACGATAACTTTACCGAAACCCTAAAGGGTACTGGGAAATACCGAAGAGCTGCAGCTATTGCCAAATTAAATCGTCTTAAAAGAAATGAGCCGTTGGCCGAATTGGAAAATAGTGAGCCGCTAGCTTCAAATAGGGCGAATTTGGTGACCATTAAAAACATGGGCATTAATTCCAAATACTCGGATTTTTCCCCCATGTTCCACAACGATTCGGAAATTGTTTATTCCTCTGCAAAGGACTCGTCCATTTTTGTAACGCGAAAATACCGTTGGACCAATCAACCTTTTCTCGATTTGTATGTGGCCAAGCAGAAAAATGAAGAAGGTGACCTGTACGGTTCAAAAAAATTCTCCAAGAAAATCAACACCAAATTCCATGAAGCTTCCTTGGCGTTCTCTCCCGACCAGAAAACCATCTATTTTACCCGCAATAACTACGGTAAACGGCTAAAACGTGGAAAGAATGGCATCAACCATCTTAAAATATATCAATCTCGTTTGATTGATGGGGAATGGACCAAAGCAAAAGAACTACCATTCAACAGCGATAACTATTCCACTGGACACCCCACTATAAGCCCAGATGGAAAGAAAATGTACTTTGTGTCCGATAGGCCCGGTGGATTTGGTCAAACCGACATCTACGAAGTGGACATTCGTGAAAACGGAACCTTTTCCGAGCCCAGAAACCTCGGAAGGACTGTGAACACGAGCGCAAAGGAGATGTTTCCTTATATCGCATCAAATGCCCTTTATTTCTCTTCAGACCGATCCATGGGAATGGGCGGGTTGGATGTATATAAATCCGATTTTACAGGAGAAGTGTTTAGTGTAGGCGTAAACATGGGTGCTCCCATCAATAGCCGCCGCGACGATTTCTCCTATATTATAGACACAAAAGGAATTCAAGGGTATTTTGCCTCTAACCGAAAAGGAGGCAAGGGAGATGACGACATCTATTCCTTTAGGTATACGCCAAACCTAAATCAAATAACGGGAGAGGTTACCGATGTCGTTTCTGGTGAAGAACTTATCGGAGCAGAAGTTTCATTAATCGGTTCAGACGGCAAATTAATTGCCCAAGCTGAAACTGATGAAAACGGACAGTACCATTTTGAAAATTTGGACCCAGCGACAGAATACACATTAAAAGCTGAAAAGGAAGGATACAATTCTAACACGCAAACCGCCATAACCCAAAACAATCGTAATATTGAAGTGGCTCACCAATTGCAAAAAGAATTGATTTTAAACGAGAGCAAGGAGGTATTAGCGTTGTTTGAACCCAAAAATGTATACTTCGCTTTTGACAGTTTTGAAATCACACCAAAAGCATCACAAGAACTGGATAAATTGGTTACGGCCATGAAAGCAAATCCAGATATTGAAATTAAGATTGAATCCCATACTGATGCCATTGGCAACAAAGCGTACAACAAATACCTTTCGGACAAAAGAGCAAAATCGACCAGAAATTACATTATTTCGCAAGGCGTAGACCCATCTAGAATAAAAAGCGCGATAGGGTATGGGGAAGAACGACTCTTGAATAATTGCTCCGATGGCAGCCATTGTCCCCCTGACCAACACCGATTAAACCGAAGATCAGAGTTTATAATCCTCTCACAATAAGACAAAAAGCCTCCTTTTAGGGGGCTTTTTTTTATCTATTTTTTCAAAATGTGCATTTCATCGATCATTGCTCTCGTCAACGGATCATTTAGCCGAGTGTTGTTTGTCGATCATTCCAATGCCTTAGTGGATTCGAAGGCCTCACTCAGCATTTTAGACGTTGATTTTACGCCTTTTATCCTTTTGTTTTTCTTTCCCGTTGGCAAAAACAAAACTTTGTCTTCTCTATAAATCTTAAAATCTTACTTATGAAAAGACTATTACTTGTTAAGGAAATTTATTTGGATGCTTTTAAAAACATAGGTCACTTCATCGTTGAAAAATATTTCAAGATGTTCGCCTGGTTTAGTTTTATTATGTTCTTTATTGTGCTTTATGCCTTTATTTACAGAATTGCCACAGGTTTCGCTTTTGACTAAACATAACTTATAAAACAAGAAAAGCCCAGACAGTTGTCTGGGCTTTTTGATTTTGTACATGCCTCATACTTCATCTAATCGGAGGCTGGTTCTTGCGTTGGGCTAAATGAGACTGTTTTTAAGATAGCCTCCAACTCGAACATATAATCTCTTTTTTCGGTTGATGGCGCAAAAGTGAATCCTTCCAACACCAATTTACGGTTGTTCTCTTTGTCATTGATGATATAGGTTAAAAATGGTCCAGCCATTGGATAACCATGAATTTCCCAAACTCCTTTTACTTCAGCCGCTTTTTTACCGCCAATTTCCGCAGGGAAAACATAGGGTGAAAATGCCTTTTCCGTAATCATGTAAGTGGTTTTTCCCGGCATGTCGGGTCCAGGAATGTACTTTTGACCAATGGAATCGCGCATACGCATAATATCTTCGACCAAAGTGGAATCGCTTTTAAAATAATCCCACGGCATTTGGTATGCAATAATATTCATGGTTCCTTTCGGTATCTGAATATCCATCCAAATAAAATTATCTTCCCTTTTGCCCACCTTATAAAGTGAAGGAACATTTAGACTAATGCCAAATTCTTCCTCCAAGGCTTTATCCTTACTTAAAGAACGCTGAAATCTGCGTTGTGCTTCGGCAATCTCAACAGACTTAAATTCTTTGATGGCCCTTTTGGCCAACGAGTCCAAATTGTTGATCATCACTTCTTCGGTTGGACCTGTTACTACAGCCACTTTTTGAGGTTTCGAATAGGCATCGTCCTTAATGTGCGCCAAAGAAGTAGAGTCCTGTTCAACATATAAAATGGAACGGGAATAGGTTGTGGTTCCTTTAAAAACTTTTGGAGGCAACTGGGTTATGGTAAAAATGGGCTCAATTTGCGGCAATCCAATAATTTGTGCGGCAAATTCATCCCGAATTTTATCCCCAACAGGGCCCTTCCAAAGTTCGGTATCCATAACAACCATCAACGAGTTAATACCACCAGTTGAGGGCGGCAGAAATTTTTCCTTTGATCCTGATTGATTACAGGCTCCTAGTGCCAATAGTACAATGGCAAATAATAGTGTTCCTAATTTTTTCATCTTGCGTTAAATTTACGAAGAACAATCGCACAATTTAAGTTTTGTGCCCGGTTTTAGGTTATTCCCACTAATACCGTTCCATTCTCGTAAATTTTCAATGGAAACTCCCGGATATTTTTTAGAAATGGTCCAAAGGGAATCACCAGATTGCACCGTATGCACTTTTGAGCCAGTGCTGGCAGTGCTGGAAGTCGACTTTGAATTGCTTTTTGTTGAGGTTGATGCAACATGGGGTTTTCTAGGGAAAATTGTCAACCGTTGTCCCACTCGAAGGTCATTGCTTCGCATGCCGTTCCATCTTTTTATTTGGCTTACACCTACCCCGTAGCGTTCCGCAATCTTACCCAAATAATCCCCACTTTTTACGCGATATCGTATTTGGTCTTGGGCCGTTACCATATTTGGAAGTGGCTTTTCCAAGGAATCTAGTTCCTTTTTAACGAAGGCATAGATTTCCTCCTCGTTGGAAACGAACTGGCCTATTTTGGAGGTTGGCAAACGAAGGGCATAATCTTTCCCTTCCACTTTTGGAATGATATTTAATTTATAGGCAGGGTTCAGCATTTCCAGTTCCTCCGTGCTGATATTGACCAATTTTGAGATCTGATCAAAAGTGATGAGGTTTTTTACATGAACCGTATCGGTGTCAAAATAAGGTCTTTCGGCCTTTTTGTACTGAAGTCCATGCTCTTCGGCATATTCAAAAATGTACATCGTGGCCAAAAACGCAGGAAGGTATCCCGCTGTTTCACGTGGAAGAAATGGACGAATGTTCCAATAGTTTTCATACCCTCCGGATCTTCGGATAGCTTTGTTCACATTACCCGGCCCTGAATTGTACGCAGCCAACGCTAAATCCCAATCCCCAAAAATCTCATACAGTTTGGACAAATATTTACTTGCAGCTTTGGTCGCCATAATAGGGTCGTGGCGTTCATCCACATAACTGCTCACATCCAATCCGTACATTTTACCAGTGGCATACATAAACTGCCAAAGACCTTTTGCGCCAACCCTGGAACGCGCCTTAGGGTTAAGGGCGGATTCCACAATGGCCAAATATTTAATCTCCAATGGAATATTTTGGTTGTCCAATTCTTGTTCAAACAACGGAAAATAAAACTGGCTGGCGGTCATCATCCGTTGCATTAAATCCCTTCTTCTGGTCAAAAAAGATTTAATCACACTTTCCAAGGAGGCATTATAGGTGACTTTGAATGGCGTTTTTTCATCCATTCGAGCCAATCGTGCCTTTAGGGTGTCGGTGGGAAGGTCAACCTCAAAAATAGAATCTTGATCGGGCCCATTTTGAATCTCCAGCAACATATCGCTGAACAAATCGGCATTATTGTACAGCTCCTGCAGCCATAGACTGTCATACCTTCGAGCTTCTTCCAAATCCTGTAATTGGTAAGTGCCGCTTTCCGTTTTGGTCAACGCAACCAACTGCCCGTCAATTTTAATTGGGGCGGTATTCGCCAATATCTTATTGTTCGCTTGTTGCGTTGTGGAATCTTGCGAAATATTTTCCACCTCATCCGATTGTTGAGCACAAACAAAAGAGGTTGCTGATAGTATCGCGGTGCAGACTGCAATTACATTTTTTGGGTTCATTCGCAAAAGATTTGATTTTGGGGCAGACGAAAATGGTGTTTTTTTTCGAAAAAATAAAATTTCGACATCAAAACAACTTGCATCAAGGTCTCCCCCAATAACTCATAACGTGGTAGTTAGTCCAATATTGCAGCAATGCCAGGAAGGGTTTTTCCTTCTAAGCTCTCCAACATGGCTCCTCCACCGGTAGACACGTAGCTTACCTTGTTCTCGAAACCAAATTGTTTTACAGCGGCAACAGAATCACCTCCTCCTACAAGTGAAAACGCACCCGATTGAGTCGCTTCATCAATATAATTTCCTAACGCGATGGTTCCCTTGGCAAAGTTTTCCATTTCAAATACCCCAACGGGGCCATTCCACAAAATGGTCTTGGAAGCCAAAATCACCTGTTTGAAGATTTCCAAGGTTTTTGGACCTGCATCCAACCCTTGCCATCCATCTGGGATTTTGTCTACATCAACAAATTGTGTGTTGGCAGCATTGTTAAAATCGTCAGCAGCCAAAACATCCACAGGTAAATACACCTTTACATTTTTGGTTTCGGCTTGCTTCAAAATTTCAAGGGCCAGTTCCATTTTATCATCTTCGCAAATGGAATCTCCTACTTTACCTCCTTGAGCTTTAATGAAAGTATAGGTCATTCCACCACCCACGATCAAATTGTCGACCTTGTCCAAAATATTTTCGATGATGGTGATTTTTGAAGAAACCTTTGCCCCGCCTAAAATTGCGGTTACTGGTTTTTCTCCTGTTTGCATTACCTTGTCGATGGCCTTGATTTCTTTGGCCAACAAATAACCGAAGCATTTATTATCTGGGAAGAATTTGGCAACAATGGTGGTTGAAGCATGTGCACGGTGTGCTGTCCCAAAAGCATCATTTACATAAATGTCGCCATGTTTAGACAAGGCTTCGGCAAAACTTTCGTCACCAGCCTCTTCTTCAGCATGAAAACGAAGGTTTTCCAACAGCAGTACTTCCCCATCTTGTAAGTTGGCAACAGCCTCGTCGGCAGCAGTACCCACACAATTTTCAGCAAATTTAATTTGCACCCCAATGATCTCTGAAACCGTTTCGCAAATGTGGGATAATGACATGTCTGGGTTCGCCTTACCTTTTGGTCTTCCCAAATGGCTCATTAAAACAGCGGAACCTCCATCTTCCAAAACCTTAAGAATGGTTGGTTTGGCAGCGTCTATCCTACTGGTATCCGTTACGTTGAAATCAGCATCCAGGGGAACGTTGAAATCTACTCGGATCAATGCTTTTTTTCCTTCGAAATTAAAATCGTCTATCGTCTTCATGTAGTGTGGTCTTTATAGATTTCCAAAAGTAAAGATTTCCTTCTTTTTCATTGGGTTGAAACCTTTCTATTTTTAAACTTCCAACAAAAAACTTCACAAAGCGTACGAACCTAAAAAATGTATCTTTGAAATATGCTTTTCAAAAACGTTTTAGGACTCGAGCATATTAAAAACCATTTGGTGACCACCGCCGATACGGGTCGTGTGGCCCATGCCCAACTTTTTGTCGGCCCAGAAGGCTCGGGGGTACTCCCCATGGCCATAGCCTACGCCCAATATTTGCTCTGTGGTAATTCGGGAGGTGAAAATGAGGGCGACAATACGGTTTGTAATTCGAAATGTGCTTCTCTCACCCATCCCGACCTTCATTTTGCTTTTCCCGTTTCCAATTCGGATAAGGTAAAAACCCATGCGGTAAGCGACCATTACCTGCAAGAATGGAGGCAGTTTGTAAACGAACAGCCTTATGGCAATTTGTTCGATTGGTATCGCTTTGTCGGCATTGAGAAAAAGCAAGGTCAAATTGGGGTTGACGAAGCACAGGATATGGTGAAAAAGCTTTCCTTAAAATCCTATGAAGGTGGTTTTAAAATCTTGATTGTGTGGATGGCGGAAAAAATGAATCTTTCCGCAGCCAATAAGCTTTTAAAGCTCATCGAAGAGCCTCCAGCAAAAACTATTTTGCTTTTATTGGCAGAAGAGGAAGAACAGATCATCAATACCATTAGGTCTCGATGCCAAATCTTGAACTTTCCTCCTTTGGCAGAACAGGTGATTTCCGATGAGCTTTTGAAACGAGGAGCCAATCCGACAGAATCCCAAACCATTGCTTTGGAGGCCAATGGAAACTTCAACAAGGCTTTGGATCTTTTGAACAAAGATTCTGAGGATTTGGTTTTTGAACGGTGGTTTGTGCAATGGGTGCGAAGTGCCTTTAAGGCGAAAGGAAACAAAGGGGCGATTCAAGAATTGATTTTATGGAGCGAAGAGGTTGCCAAAACAGGACGCGAAGTACAGAAGAAATTTCTAAACTATTGCCTGACCATGATGCGACAGGCTTTGCTTTTGAATTATAGGGCGGAAGAACTTGTGTACACCAAAATCCATATTGAGGGGTTTGATTTGAACAAGTTTGCACCTTTTGTGCACGAAAACAATATTTTGGACATTGTTAATGAGTTGGAAAAAGCCATTTTTCACGTGGAACGTAACGGCAACTCCAAACTCATTTTTACCGATTTATCCATTAAACTAACCAGGCTTTTGCATGCAAAAGCTGCTTAACCATAATTTTCTCATGGATATTATTTTGGCTCACGCTACTGAGATTTTATTGCTTATTTTTTTGACCATCACCTTTTTACAGAGCGGCATCGATAAGATTCTAGACTGGAAAGGTAATCTGGGCTGGCTAACAGGACATTTTTCAGAATCTATTTTTAAGGGTTCGGTGCCACTACTTCTGGGTGTTATTTTGATTATGGAAATGCTTTCCGGTATGTTGAGTGCTGTTGGTATCATCCAATTTTTCATTGATGGTGAAAGTGCTATCGGATTTTATGGAGCCGTGCTGTCTTCTGCAACTTTATTGATGCTTTTGTTAGGTCAGCGTATCGCTAAAGACTATGAAGGTGCCCGGACGATTGTGGTGTATTTAATACCTGCGGCATTTTTGGTGTATTTGATGCAATAAATTTACCGACTATGATTCTTGAACCCTTAGAAAGAACAGATCTTACCCCGAAAACAAAAGTGCTCTACGATCAATTTGAACTGTTGACCATAGAAATCAAAAAGAAAAAGCTTCCTGAAGAAATTGTGCTATCCATTAACAAAGAGATCAATTACCTAAATTCAATAACAGGTTCGGATAAAACCTTAAGAACTGGAATCCGAAAAGTACAATCAAAAATTGTTGGCTTATTGGCCCAAAAACTTAAGATTGTCCCCATTAATTACTATAGAAAAACTTGGTTTGTTTTGGGTATGACGGTATTCGGAATTCCCATTGGTACTGCCTTGGGCTTGAGTTTGGGCAACATGGCCTATTTGGGTATAGGTTTGCCCATTGGCATGTCTGTAGGCTTGGGCATGGGCGCAAAAATGGACAATAAAGCAAAAGAAGAAGGTAGACAGCTCGATATAGAATTAAAAATGTAACTATGTTCATTAAAAAAACAGGCCCTTACATTCTAATAATTTTTAGTTTGGTTTTACTGGTTTTCAACATCATAGAATTTATGAGTGGAACCAGCTCAATTTTAAGTATCATTTCCAATTTACTTTTGATATTGGCCATGATTTTAGTGCTTCGAGAAAACAAAAGCAAGGCAAAAGAAAAGCCATAATGCAGCTTTATAATGAGTAAAAACAATCAAGAGTCAATCCCAACTTCATCCGACTCCATAAAAGTTGCACAATCCGAATTACGTGTAGGCTATGCCAACGGGGCTTTTGGCGTGTTGGCCTCAAGCTTGGTTTGGTTGACCGCGGCAATTGTGGCACATTTAGTTTCTCCTCAAACCGCAGTTTGGTCTTTATTTTTTGGCGGTATGTTCATTCATCTTCTAGGCTTACTATTAACCAAAATGATGGGTGTTTCCGCAAAACATTCCAAACAAAATCCAATGGGGAAATTGATTATGGAGGGCACTGTTTTTATGTTGATGTGTATTCCGTTGGCATTACTTTTATCGTTACAAAACCCAGCATGGTTCTTTCAGGGCATGCTACTCATTATTGGTGGCAGGTATTTAACTTTTAGTACAATATACGGTTATAAAGGGTATTGGATTTTGGGAGGTATTTTGGGATTAACCGCCTTTGGTTTGTTCTTTTTAAAAGGCTCCTCGGGTGTTTCTGCATTATGCGGTTCGCTGATTGAATTAGGCTTTAGCTTTTTATTGTTCTTCTCTTTTAGAAAATCAAAAAACTAACATTGGATTACTTTGGAAGAAATTAGACGCTATTTTGAAAAAGAGTTTGGAATTTCACCTTCGGATTGGGCGATTTTTTCTTCAAAATTGAGTCGATCTGTATTTCCGAAAAAAAGTAAACTTCTCGATTTAGGGGACATTGAAAACCACCTTTCATTTGTCGAAAAAGGTATTGTTCGACTTTATATTCCTAAAGAAGATGGAGATATTACTTTTGGTTTTGTCTTTAAAGGTTCCTTCGTAAGTGCCTACGATTCTTTTCTAACCCAGACGGCATCAGATTATGTTGTCGAAACAATCTCTGAAAGTGTTTTATGGCAATTGGATCATGAAGATTTGCAGGATATTTATGAAAAAACTTCAATAGGAAATCTGATAGGAAGAAAGGCCGGTGAGGAGCTATTTTTAAAAAAATCAAAAAGAGAAATAGCGCTTTTAAGAGACAGTGCTGAACAACGATATCTTCAACTATTCAAAGAACGACCTGAATTGATTCGGGAAATTCCTTTGAAATATATTGCGTCATACATTGGCGTAACACCTCAAGCTTTGAGTCGAATACGGAAACGAATTTCTTAACCTGGGTTCATTGTATTCAGTCTACAATTGTTAGACTTTTGGTCTAAAAAACAATGAAACCTCTAATTGTACTTGCGGGGACCTTTACAATCACTTTATTGATTTTAAAAATCCTTGGTAAGAAAATGAATTATTCATTGGCAGGTAGGTTAGCAATGCTTTGTATGTTAACATTCACCGCAATTGGACATTTTGCCTTTATGGATGGTATGCAAGCCATGGTTCCAACACTTATCCCGTTTAAAAAGGAGATCGTTTTCATAACAGGAATAATGGAAATTGTTTTTGGAACTGCCTTACTATTTCCACAATATCAAAAGCAGACGGGCTGGTTGTTAATTGCTTTTTTCATTTTGATTTTACCTGCAAATATTAATGCTGCTTTGCATCAGGTTAATTATCAAACAGGCTCCTTGGACGGGCCTCGAACGAACTATCTTTGGTTTAGGGTACCTTTACAATTGTTTTTTATGGTCTGGGTATACCTTTCAACAAACCGATAAAAAAACCCACTCAAATTGAGTGGGTCATGTTATGCTTTGCAATTTACAAGATTAGTTCTCGTATTTTTCGTTCAAGATTTTAAGGATAACGTCCGTAAGGTCTTGAGCATCATCACCATACAGCACTGCACCGCCATCACCACCACCTAATATGTAAGTGTAGCCATTAGCCTTTCCATAGTCTTGAATTTCTTTTTTCACCTTTTTTACCAAGGTATCCATTTGCGCTTGGCTAGTTTGCTGCAACTGCTGCTCTTCTTGCTGCAATTGCTGGCCAATGAACTGCCCACGCTGTTGAAGTTGTCCATACTCTTCTTGTGCACTTTGCTGGGACATCTTTTCCGCTTTTGCTTGGAAAGCCTGAAGTTCCATTTGAAAAGATTGAGAAATACTGTCTCTTTTTTTGGACATAGCATCAGCCTTCACTTTGTACTTGGCCTCCATATCTGCTTTCTCTTGATATTCATCCAATAGCTTAATGCTATCTACATAGCCAATTTTATTCTGTTGACATGCCAAAGCAGTCAAGGCAATGGCAAATACGATTAATTTCTTCATTTTATATGATTTAAAGATGGGCAAAAATAGAAAAGCTTTTGAAATGACCACTATTAAGTTTTTAGGACTGAAAACAAACCAATCAGAGATATAATATTTATCTATTGTTGTTGGCCTTTTCTATTGTTTTAAACTATTCTGATTAAGACTAAAAAAGACTGTTTCTAGGCGTTTTCTTCTTTTTGGATGGTTAGGGCTGTCATTGTTCAATAAAATCCGACAGAGGGGCTAAAAATACTTATTACTGGTGCTTTAACACATAAATTAAAGAAGAATGTTCTTTTGAGAACAAAGCTTTAACATTTGACCAAAGTCCAACCAGAAATGCCTTGATCAAATAAACACGACTACCTCTATATTTTTCGGAAAGCATAGAAACATAAAATGCGTCAAAAATCATGGGCTTGGTTTTTATGACTTTCATTTGGTGTTGCTCAAAAAGCTTTTGAATAGAAACTTTTGAAAAATGCCAAAGGTGCCTTGGCACATCATACGCCGCCCAAAAAGATTTGTAATGTTTAGCGTCATAAGATTTAAAATTGGGAACCGCTACAATTAAAGTTCCGTCTTTTTCCAACAACGAGACAATATCTTCTATTTGTTTATCTAAATCAGGAAGGTGTTCTAAAACATGCCAAAGGGTAATAGTTTGAAATTTTCGATTTTCCAGCTCTTCTATTTTTGCGTGAAGTTGAATTCCCTTTTCTTTAGACAAATTCTTGGCACGCTCATTAGGTTCCACTCCATGGACTTTAAAACCCAAATTTTTCCCTTGAACCAAAAAATCTCCTGTGCCTGCTCCTATATCCAAAAGAGTTCTTGAGCCATTATCAAAACGTTGAATCAAATTCCATTTACCGTTTAGGTTTATTCTTTTAACCCATTGATACAATTTATCGGTTAGTGATCCGGAAGCATCGGTATGAGAAATATAATCCTCACTTTCATAATAGGCAGATAGATTTTTTGGTTGAGGACTTGTCACCAACATATCTAAATCTTTATCATATAAAAGTAAAAACGACTCCCCTGATACGGAAAAATCTTTTGTTTGTAAATATTCCTTCATTCAGTTTGTTACAGTAGATTATGGAAAAATGAGGCTCGAATATATCCCAAAATTATCTTGAAAATGGATTTGATTTACAGACTTGTTCCACGTGGAACAACAATTTATCTGCCCAAATAAACCAATAATACACTAATATCTGCTGGAGACACCCCGCTGATTCGAGATGCTTGAGATATGGTTACCGGCTGTATGGATTTTAGTTTTTCTCTAGCCTCAAAGGAAAGAGATTTTAATTTTGAATAATCAAAATTATCTGGTATTCGAATATTTTCAAGTCGTAGCAATTTGTCGGCATTGGTTTTTTCCTTTTCAATATAACCCGAATATTTTACTTGGATTTCTGTTTGCTCCAGAACTTCAGAATCCAGATTATGGTCACTCACATAACTAGAAACTTCATCCAATTGAAGCATATGGTCCATAGTTAATTTTGGCCTAGAAAAAACCTTGAACAACTTATCCGATTGATTCACCAAAGATGAATCCAAAGATTCTAAAATAGGGTTTACCTCTTCTGGCTTAAAACTAGTTTTTCTAAAAAAGGACACAAAATCATCGGATTTTTGTTGCTTCTCCTCCATTCTTTTGAGACGCTCCTTTTTAGCCAAACCAATCTCATATCCCTTTGGGGTAAGCCTTAAATCAGCATTATCTTGTCTCAATAAAGTTCGATATTCAGCTCGTGAGGTAAACATTCGATATGGCTCCTCCGTTCCTTTCGTAATCAAATCGTCTATTAAAACCCCTATATAAGCCTCGTCTCTTTTTAGCACAAAGGGCTCCTTTCCATTGATTTTTAAATGTGCATTAATGCCGGCCATCAAACCTTGAGAAGCAGCTTCTTCATACCCTGTGGTGCCATTAATCTGACCTGCAAAGTATAGGTTGTCAATCAATTTTGTTTCTAGGGTGTGCTTTAATTGCGTTGGCGGAAAGTAATCGTATTCGATGGCATAACCAGGTCTAAAAAACTTCACTTTTTCAAACCCTGCTACAGACTTTAAAGCTTTATATTGGACATCCTCCGGCAAAGAGGTTGAGAATCCATTCACATAAACCTCTACAGTATTCCACCCCTCGGGTTCCACAAATATTTGGTGCGAATCTTTATCTGCAAACCGATTGATTTTGTCTTCAATCGAAGGACAATATCTAGGGCCAATACTTTTTATTCTGCCATTAAACATGGGAGATCGATCAAAACCTTCGCGCAACAAATCATGAACCAATTGACTGGTTCTCGTCATATGACAATCTCTCTGAGTTTTTAATATCGGTGTAGGTAAGTAAGAAAATTTCTCTGGGTTCTCATCGCCTGGTTGAGGAACCATTTTAGAATAATCCAAAGAACGACCATCCACCCGGGGTGGTGTTCCTGTCTTCATTCTTCCACTCTCAAAACCAATTTCAACCAACTGCTCTGTAATTCCTGTGGCGGCTTTTTCACCTGCCCTACCTCCACCAAATTGCTTATCTCCTATATGTATTAATCCGTTCAAAAACGTTCCATTAGTTAACACGACTGCTTTAGCTCGAATTTCGATTCCAAGACTTGTTTTAACCCCTACAACCTTTCCATTCTTCACTAACAATCCAGAAACCATTTCCTGATAGAAATCGGCATTGGTAGTGTTCTCCAAAGCCATTCGCCACTCCTCGGCAAACCGCATACGGTCATTCTGCGCTCGAGGGCTCCACATGGCAGGACCCTTTGATTTGTTCAACATTTTAAACTGAATTGCGGACTTGTCAGTAATAATTCCACTATAACCACCAAGCGCGTCTATCTCACGAACAATTTGGCCCTTTGCTATTCCTCCCATAGCGGGGTTACAGGACATTTGTCCTATTGTTTGAAGGTTCATGGTGACCAACAAAGTGCTTGAGCCCATGTTGGCTGCAGCAGCTGTTGCTTCAGCTCCAGCATGCCCGCCCCCTACTACAATAACATCATATTCCTTTTCAAACATACCTATGGTTCCACGTGGAACATTTTAATTTTTTCATCTTCCTTTTTCCGCATCAACTTCTTTTCTTCAATAGTTTTGTCGCTATAACCGACAAGATGAAGAATACCATGAGCCATCACTCTTAAAAGCTCATTTTCCCAATCTACATGAAAATCACTTGCATTCTCCTTAACCCTTTCGGTAGAAATAAAAATATCACCTGAAACAACATTCCCATCTGTATAATCAAAAGTGATAATATCAGTTAAGGTATCATGATTAAGATACTCAACATTGAGCTCAATAAGATAATCATCAGTGCAAAGCACATAGTCAATTTGACCCAATGTGTGCGATTCACTTTCTAAAATCCTATTTATCCAATCGGAATAATTGGATAGGCCCTGTAAAACCACATCAGATTTAAAATGAAACTCAATCATTATTGAAATACACTTTTACCTTCTTTTCAAAATTGCGCCGCAAAGGTAAAGCTTGTCTATTTAATATCTCTATGTCATTTTGGTATTCTTTAAGTAATTCAGGTTTAGTCGTTATCGGGTTCGTAAATCTATTCGTGTTCGATTCGCTTTCACGTTCCTTTTTTTCACCCTGTTCCATACTGGCGTTTTCCAGTTTCATTAATTGATGTTGGATATTATTGACCTTACTAACAGACCGATTTGTGATACCGTTTTCCAATAAATCTTCTTCAAAATTTTCCATTTGTAGAAGTAATTTTTTAGCAAGTTCTTTGTCGGATTGATTGATCATATCCTCCAATTGCTTTTCCAATTGTTGTCTTAAAAACTGCTGCTCCTTATAAATTTCATAGATCTCATTTAAGTTCATCTCTGTAGCACCCGTTCCTTGTCCATTAGTGTTTCCATACCCGTTTTGTCCTCCCTTCTGTCCTTCCATTTCATTACCGCTACCCTCCTGATCAGAACCATTTTTACCCGTCTTTCCTTGCTGTCCTTCTTGTCCATTTTGATCCCCATTTACATCCGAAGGTTTCCCGTCTGAACCTTGACCTTGACCATTCATTTTGTTCTGAATGCTGTGCTGTCCCTGAATAATATCCGGTAATTGAAAATTTTGGCCGCTACCGCTATTTTGACCACTCCCCATGTTCTCCTGCATATTATCCAAAACGTTAGCTAAGAAATCGGCTAAAGCATTAGTGGCATTAATTACGTATTGTTGGTACGCTGCGCTTTGATAAATTTGATTCTCTGATATGCTTTCTAAAGATTTATCAATGTTGTAATAAACCTCCGTAATCTGTTCGTTTACGAATTCAGACAATTCAGCACGTCGTAAAGAAAGTGCAAACAAGCTGTCATCCACATGTTCGAATAACCTTTTTAAGTTTTGTTGCTCTTTCACCGTTGTTGAAAACTGAGATATATCTACATCCGCCGTTTGAAGTTTATCAAACAAATCTTCTTGTTTAAAGGAAAACCGAACTAAATTATCTAATATTTGCCTTAGCATTTCAGCATCTTCTGCATCAGATTCTTCTCCGCTCATTCCACTTTGGCTCATGGCTTCCGCCATTTCC
The DNA here is from genome assembly GCF_042134615.1 of Flagellimonas cixiensis. Taxonomy (GTDB): domain Bacteria; phylum Bacteroidota; class Bacteroidia; order Flavobacteriales; family Flavobacteriaceae; genus Flagellimonas; species Flagellimonas cixiensis. Next base: position 1,435,371 of record NZ_CP169639.1, on the reverse strand, counting down.
TTCATTTTCTGAGCAGCAGACTTTTGCTTTTTTGAAGCATTGTTTTGTGTCTTCTGCCTCTCTTCTTGTTGTGAAGATTCTTCAGCACCTTTGTGTTTGTTTATTTCCTCTAAAGCGTCTTGTTGATCTTGCTTAATACCATCCACTTTTTTCTTGTCAATTTGTAGCAGAATAGGCTTCTTTAAATCCAAATTGTCCTTCTGAAGCTGATTCATTTCATCCTCCAACTCCTTAAATTCTGAATTTAATTTTTCTTGTTCCTTATTACTAAAATCATCCCCTAATTTTAATTCAGATAAAACCTCTTGCCTTTTGGCGAGCTTTTCTAATTCCTTCACCAATTGGGATAGCTTCTCGGTAACATAATACTTTTTGGTTAGCTCCAAAATTTGTTCTAGGCTCCGTGTATTCTTGCTTTGATTCTTCCCTAATTCCTCTAAACGTTTTTGAAGTTCTTCCTTATTGATTTTATCAGCTATGGAATCCAATTGTTTCAATAATTCTTCATTCTTTCGTGCCTCCATTTCTTGACGCTTTAACCGCTCCTGAAGCATTTTGTTCATCTCGGAAGATTCATCCTTTTTGAGGCCATCCGTCATTTCCTTTGTGAACTTCTGCATAAACTCCTCCTGCTGACTTTGTTTTTGAATAAGGTTCTTTAACGTATTTCGATTATCAAAGTCCAAGTTAATTTCTTCCTTTAATACATTTCTTAAACGCTCCAATTCATCAATTTGAGTTTTAGACTTTTCCAATGAAGAACTAGCCTTTGACAAACTATTTGATCTCTCTTGTAATCGTTGCTTCAAGAGTTCGTCATCAGAATAAAAAACTGTACTAAATGTTTGGCTTTTAGTAACTTTACCACCTCTAACACCGTCATTATCAACTACTTCAAAGTATAATTCATACTTTTTACCTTGTTCAACTACCAAACCAGAAGGAAACGTATAATAAAACTGATAAACATTCTTTTCAGGTTGTTCCAAAACCAATTTTTGTTCCCCTTCCCTATTACCAGGATCCACGCAAACTAAACGTATTTCACTAATACCATAGTCATCAGCCGCCTGTCCATCATAATAAGATTGATTTGGATTTAGTGAGTCTAAAGTTTGATTCACCTTGACTTTTGCCTTTTCATCCTTAACAACACTGATTAAATAACGTAACTGTTCGTAATCCTTTACGTTCTCATTTGAAGTTGAAAGGGTATACTCAAGATCGTTAAAAACGCGATGAAAAGAAGTAAAGTTCCCTCTACTTTCTTCCATTGCATATGTAGAATCAGAAGTAATAAAATCTATACTATCAGTATTAACGCTTTCTAGGTACCACGTGATTTTTGTTCCTTCCGGAACTGTGGTATTTCCCGTACCCGTAACTATTTCATCTGTTCTTTTCAAATACGAGGGGTAACTTAATCGCATTTCAAAATTGCTCAGACCGGGAGTACTGTAGCTTTTAATTTCATAGCTTCGTGATGTCCATCCATTGGCCTCCAAATAAAATGATTGTTCACTAACCGGAGCTTCTAAGGTGTAAGTAAACCTGCTACCCTGTTTATACATCACCACTTCATTTCCATCAAAATTTATGGTAACACTTTCTGGCCTCATTTCTCCTTCAATGGCAACTTCTATAGTTAATGGCTTATCATCCAAAACTTCTAAACTCTCATTCAAAACCAAAAAAGTAAACGGGGCCGGCTTTTCATAGGCCAAATTATAGTGGACCACACGCTGGTGAGAATTGAAAAAGGAAATAATATCCCCCGTAATCCAAATGAACCCAAGAATCAATATTGGTAACACTATATATTTTGCATACTTATAGCTCTCCTTAAAATTAACTGCATTTATAAAAGGAACTGGGCTTAGTTCGGCGGCTCGCTGTTCAATACTTGCCAATAACAAATCTGATTTTTCGATACTTTCAGAAAGTTCTAAAAGATTCAGCAGCTTATCATCCACCTCGTTAAAGTGTATTCCAATTAACCTAGAAGCCTCTCTATGCCCTATTCCACTTTTAATTTTAAATAAATAAAATAGGGGCACTAGTATCCAACGATATAAAAGATAGCCCTCTACAAGAACAAACAGAACAAACAAGACCAATCGCCAGCTACTATTGAGCCAAAGATTGTACTCTATTAATAAAACAAACAACCAAAACAACAACCCAAACGATAGAAAAAGCAAAATTCCCTTTATCAATTGCTTGGTATAGAACTTTTTAATGAAGTGTTCTAACTTGTTTACTATGTTCTGATATTGGTCCAAAATGTACAATTAGTACCACCAAAATACCCGATCCTAAGTAATTCAACAGAAAATAATTTGTTAAACCTTGAAAATGAGAATTAAAAGCTACTCCTTAGTCTCTATAAAACAACTTTATTAATAGGTAACAGCAATGTATCTTTGTGCCGAAATAAAAAGATAATGAGCGATAAAATTAGAGTGCGTTTCGCACCAAGTCCAACCGGTCCTTTACACATTGGAGGCTTAAGAACTGCCTTGTTTAATTACTTGTTTGCCAAGAAAAACAACGGTGATTTTATACTCCGTATTGAAGATACGGACCAAAATAGGTATGTGGAAGGTGCAGAGGAATACATTATCGAGTCGTTGAATTGGTGCGGAATTCCTTTTGATGAAGGACCCGGAAAGGAAAATACATTTGGACCCTACCGTCAAAGTGAACGTAAGCATCTCTACAAAGAATATGCGCTACAACTGATCAATTCAGGTAAAGCCTACTACGCTTTTGATACTCCAGAAACATTAGACCATCATAGAAAAGATCATGAAGCCAAAGGCAAAACTTTTATTTACAATTGGCACAATAGATTAAAGTTGGCTAATTCCCTTTCCCTTTCCCCTGATGAAGTGCAACAAAAACTGGATGCTGGAGAAGATTATGTGATTCGTTTTAAATCTCCACAAGATGAAACTTTGGTCTTGCAAGATATTATCCGAGGAGAAATTAAAATAGACACCAACATTTTGGATGATAAAGTGTTGTTTAAAAGTGATGGTATGCCCACCTATCACTTGGCCAATATTGTTGATGATCATTTAATGGAAATCACACATGTGATTCGTGGTGAAGAATGGTTGCCGTCTTTGGCCTTACATCAATTACTTTACGATGCTTTTGGTTGGAAGGCTCCCCAATTTGCCCATTTGCCATTGATCATGAAACCTGTTGGAAAAGGAAAATTGAGCAAACGTGATGGGGAAAAAGGTGGATTCCCCGTTTTTCCGTTATCGTGGAATACTTCAGTTGGTTATAAAGAATCAGGGTTTTTTCCCGAATCCGTAGTAAACTTTTTGGCACTTTTAGGGTGGAACCCAGGAACAGAACAAGAGATTTTTACTTTGGAAGAATTAGTTGAATCCTTTAGTTTAGAGCGTGTGAACAAGTCCGGAGCACGATTTGATCCAGAAAAAAACAATTGGTATAATCAGCAGTGGTTACAAAAGAAAACCAATAAAGAACTAGCCGAAATCTTTGCTGACAACCTAAAAGAAAGAAGCGTTACCGCAGATATTTCCTTTGTTGAGACCGTGGTTTCTTTAATCAAAGAACGTGCAAGTTTTGTGTCTGAGTTTTGGGAATTGGGCAGCTACTTTTTTGAATCTCCTACCGCTTACAACGAGAAAGCGGCCAAAAAACAATGGAAACAAGATACGCCCGAAATCATGGCTGAATTAGCAACAGTCCTCGAAGGTGTTTCGGACTATACTTCGGCAAATATTGAGGCTGTTGTAAAAGATTGGATTTCTGAAAAAGATTTGTCCTTTGGAAAAGTAATGCCGCCACTTCGTTTGGTGATTGTCGGGGACATGAAGGGGCCGCATTTGTTCGACATTTTAGAATTGATTGGTAAATCGGAAAGCATTCTGCGTATCAAAACCGCCATTACTGCCCTAGCCAATTGATGGATGTGTAACATAAATTGACGAATGGCGACTTATAGTGTGCAAGAGTTTCGTAATTTCCATTTCTAACATAAATTCTAAACACTATGGGCAACTATTTCTTAATACCAATTCTATTTTTAGCGCTTGTAATTCTATTCAAGTTCTTTTTTATTGTTAAACAGCAAACTGCTGTGGCGGTAGAACGTTTTGGTCGTTTTCACAGCATCCGTAACTCTGGCCTTCAAATGAAGATTCCGATTGTAGATCGGATTGCTGGCCGTTTGAGCTTAAAAATTCAACAGTTGGATGTCATTGTGGAAACCAAAACACTGGATGATGTATTTGTAAAATTGAAGGTTTCCGTCCAATATGTGGTTATTAAAGAAAAAGTATATGATGCTTTTTATAAGCTGGAGTACCCACATGACCAAATTACCTCCTACGTTTTTGATGTGGTCCGTGCCGAAGTTCCAAAAATGAAGCTGGACGACGTTTTTGTGAAGAAAGATGATATTGCAATAGCAGTAAAAGCAGAGCTACAAGACGCCATGTTGGATTACGGTTTCGATATCATAAAAACCTTGGTAACCGATATTGATCCCGATGCCCAGGTGAAAGCAGCCATGAACAGAATCAACGCTTCGGAACGTGAAAAAATCGCAGCACAGTTTGAAGGTGATGCCCAGCGTATCCTTATCGTTGAAAAAGCAAAGGCTGAAGCTGAAAGCAAAAGACTTCAAGGCCAAGGTATTGCTGACCAACGAAGAGAAATTGCGCGTGGTTTGGAAGAATCGGTGGAAGTATTGAACAAGGTCGGCATCAATTCCCAAGAAGCATCAGCGTTGATTGTGGTTACCCAGCACTATGATACACTCCAGGCCATTGGTGAAGAAACCAATACCAATTTAATATTGCTGCCAAATTCACCACAAGCGGGAAGTGATATGCTGAACAATATGGTCGCTTCGTTTACGGCCAGTAACCAAATCGGCGAGGCCATGAAGCAACAGCAGAACAAGAAAAAAGAAGACTAATAAAAGAAAGGGCCCTGAAATCAGGGCCCTTTTTAATAAACTGTTTCGCGGTCAATTAAATTTTTTGATCAACTTCTTGGCAACCAAAGAGATTGCAATTTTTTGTATGAGCGGTGCCAATCCACCCAAAACATTTACTGGATACAATTCCTTTTTTATGTTTTGAATGGCCAGCTTTATCTTCTCTTCATCAATCTGCCTTTCCAGCTTCAAAACTTTTAGGTCCCTATCAATTTCATCAAAGGAGGTATATTGTTTGTGGTTCATAATTCTTCGAAATAAAATTTAGAGAACTTTTTTAATAATGGAGATTCTATCCGTTTCCGCATCACATAGAGAACATATCCGAGCAAGGCATAAAAACCACCAACAATTAAAAAACCGGTGGCCGTATTCCCTGTTAGTTCCCCTAACCAATAGGCTGATGCAAAAGAGATAAACAACAAGGATAATACCACCATACTCCCCACCAAAAATACTTTGGCAGCTACGGTAATACCCTTCATCATAGACCTAAAGCTTTGTAGTCTGTAAAAATCCAAACTGTTCTTTACATAGGATTTCCCGCTTTCTTCGGCCTCTGAAATTTGTTCTTTAATATCTTCGAATGCCATATTCTATTTTTGTAATTGGGCATTTTTTTCTCGAAGATCTTCCAACTTCTTTTCAAGAGCCACAATAATATCGTCGGCCTTATAGCTCATATCCGATAAGGTATCTTCAAGTTTTGCTTCAAATTCAATTTTTTTCGCTTCGGCCGTCTGGTGAAACTCATCCTTGGCATTGGTAATGGTTTTAGCAATATCGTCTTTAGCTTTGATTGCGGATTTCTTAATTTTCTTTCTAGTTTTATTTCCTTTGTCCGGTGCATAAAGAATTCCAACTCCTGCTCCAACAATTGCTCCGGTTAATAATGCGGTTAAAACGTTTCCTGTGTTATTTGACATAATGTTTAGTTTTTAAATTAGACTTCAGTTAAAATTGATGGAGCATTCAATCCGACAAAAAGTATCCGTTCCATCAATCCATTACGAAATTACTCACAGCTGATTCTTTGATTTGATTCATATGGTGTAAACCTTAACGCTGAAGCTAAACTTTCACTAAAAATTAAGAATAAAGGCTTTTACTGGCATTTTAATCCACAACTGGCACAATCACCTTGCTCAAAAAAGATGATCACTGAAAAAGCGCCCCAGAGAGCGCTTTTTTATAAGTTAAATTAATGCTGCGTTTCGTAAAATATAAGAAAAAACTATACTAGCTTTTTTGCTCTAATTTTGCCCAAGTATCCCGCAAAGTAACGGTTCGGTTAAAAACCAAATTTGTCTCGGTTGATTCCTTATCTACATTAAAATATCCCAAACGTTGAAATTGGAATCCTTCTCCAACTTTTGCTTCTTGTAAACTTGGTTCTAAATAGCCTGTTACCTTTTCCAACGAATCTGGGTTTACAAAATCCATAAAATCATTTTCTTTATGGCCATCAGGTGTGGCATCCGAAAAAAGACGGTCGTAAAGTCGAACTTCTGCTGTAATGGCATGCGGAATTGAAACCCAGTGCAATGTACCTTTTACTTTACGCAAACTTTCCTCAGTTCCAGAACCACTTTTGCTTTTAGGATCATACGTACATTGCACCTCAATTATATTACCTTCTTCGTCCTTGCTACAGCTCTCTGCTTTAATGATGTACCCATTCTTTAAACGTACCTCACCCCCTAATTTCAATCTAAAGAATTTACGATTGGCCTCTTCTCTAAAGTCCTCCTGTTCAATATATATTTCTTTGGAAAAAGGCACTTTTCGGTTTCCAGCGGTTTCATCTTCTGGGTTATTCTCCGCATCCAACCACTCTTCTTTACCTTCTTCATAATTGGTAATCACCACTTTTAAAGGGTTAAGCACGGCCATAACCCTTGGTGCTATTTTGTTTAAATGCTCCCTAACATGAAATTCCAACAAAGAAACATCAACTACATTTTCACGCTTGGCAATACCTATGGTATCCGCAAAATTTCTGATGGATTCTGGAGTATACCCTCTTCTTCTTAATCCCGAAATGGTAGGCATTCGTGGATCGTCCCAACCAGAAACTACTTTGTTCTCAACCAATTGAAGCAATTTTCGCTTACTTACTACGGTATGACTTAAGTTTCTACGGGCAAATTCCCGTTGTTTTGGTCGTAATTTATCTTTAGATACCAATTGGTCCAAAAACCAGTCGTACAACTCACGGTGTGGTAAAAACTCCAGTGTACACAAGGAGTGTGATACTTGTTCGATATAATCACTTTCACCGTGGGTCCAGTCGTACATTGGATAAATACACCAATCGGTATTTGTTCTGTGGTGTGCTTTATGCAAAATTCGGTACATCACAGGGTCGCGCATCAACATATTGGAAGATGCCATGTTGATCTTAGCCCGAAGAACGTGTTCTCCCTCTTTAAAATACCCATTCTTCATCCCCTCGAAAAGAGCCATATTTTCTTCCACAGAACGATTTCTATATGGGCTTTCTGTTCCAGGTTCCGTTGGAGTCCCCTTTTGGGAGGCTATTTGTTCGGAAGTTTGACTATCAACATAGGCCTTCCCATCCTTGATCAATTGTACCGCCCAATCGTAAAGCTGTTGAAAGTAGTCGGACGCATAACACTCCGTATCCCATTGAAAACCAAGCCACTCAACATCACGTTTAATGGCATCTACATATTCTTTTTCTTCTTTCGCAGGATTGGTGTCATCGAACCTTAGGTTAACGGGTGCGTTATAGCGCAATCCCAAACCAAAATTCAAGCAAATAGAACTCGCATGCCCAATGTGCAAATACCCATTTGGTTCTGGAGGAAAACGAAACCTAAGCTGGTCTTTTTTATACCCTTTGGAAAGGTCCTCCTCAATAATGTGTTCTATAAAATTCAACGATTTAACTTCTTCCGACATACCTAAATTTTGATGCGCAAATGTACTAAAATACCGCGTTCCTAGCTACTTTTCGAAATATCGCGTATACAAACTAATGCATTTCACAACACTTTTGGGTTAGGCTACAACAATATCTTTCCCTTGGCCTAAAATAAAGACATATTTGTTATTGAATACTATATGAATACGGGGCGTCCAACGACGTCTCAATGAACTGATTACAATTAAGGGGCACAAAACTAACAGGGCTATTTGGCCCTTAACCTCTTAAAAACTAACTGTGATGAAAAAACTTTGTTCAACATATAGCATTCTGGTACTGGCCATTGCCTTTGTGCTTGTTGGTACTTTTAGCGCTCAGGCACAGGTGCTCTATCAACCTGTTCCCGCAGACAACCCCAACCTTGCAGGTAACTCTGCATGGACCGCGGCTTGTGCTTCCAGCAGTTTTAACGAATACTTTGTGAATTTTAGATGGGATCCACCCATGGTGGCTTCCGATAATGAATTCATTCTAGAACTTTCAGATGCCAACGGATACTTTGCTTCTCCAACAGAATTGGCTCGTGTAAGTGACAAAAACGGAACTTTCGATTTCGAATTTGAGTTCGCTTTGCCCACCGATACCCGTGGAGAAAACTTCAAATTTAGAGTTAGAAGTACCTCTCCGGCCAAAACAAGTCCAGCTTCAGAGCCATTTTCCATGTACTTTATTGATTATAATTTTCCTTTGTTGATCAGTGAAAATGGAAGTGGAAGCATTCCTTCTGGTGGTTTGATTCAATTATGTGGTGGTGGTTCAGTCACACTAAAGCCTCATAACATCCCAAATTCCGATACATACATCTACAACTGGTACCGCAGTGGTACGTTATTGGCCGAAAAAACAGAAAGCATCACAGTTTCTGAACCCGGCATGTATTATGTAGAATTAGATTATGGGGATTGCTCCGGTTCGGCCAACACATTATCCAACACCATTGAAATTAGTACAGGAACTGCCTCAGGATTAGTTATTAATGGGGATTCCAATATTGAAATTTGTTCTGGTGAAACCCACCAACTTGAAGCTAGTATTTCTGGTCTTGGACTTACTTATACTTGGTACAAAGATGGTGAAGTTGTAAGCGGGCCCACAGTTGACGCAAGCACTTATACCATCAATGCCGGCATTACCGGTTTTGAAGGTTCTTATGCTGTTGAAGTAGATGGAGCCAGTGTATGTAAAGAATTATCTGAGCCTGTTACTGTTTCAAGTCCCGGTTCTTTTGACGTAGCCCTCAACAATGAAGAAAATATTGTGTTGTTGCCTTCACAGACCAAAACATTATCTGTAACAACAACAGCAAACACACCTGCCTATCAATGGTACAAAAACGGAAGCGCAATCGTAGATGCAACAAGCAGTTCCTTGGTTATCAACAGTATAGGTGAGTATTATGTGGAAGTAACCGATAATGGTGGGGCTTGTGCTGCTGCACCGAAAAGCTCTGAGACCACAACGGTTGTTGCTCCACAATCTTTTGAATTTGTTATTGAAATTATTGGTTCCTACGCTACGTGTGAAAATACAGATGCGACTTTAAGTCTGGCCATCATCAACGCGGTCGGAAGCAATGGTTCCAAAACAGATGTAACCTCAGAACTACAAGCTTCTTTTGCTTATCAATGGGAATATAATGGCGCTCCTTTAGCGGGAGAAACATCTAAAACCATTACCGTTTCCGGTCAAGAAGAAAATGGAGGATATATTTTAAAAGGTACTATTGATTCATTTAGTACTGTCTCGAACAATCTACAAATCAAACTTGCTTCTAGCGAAACTTTGACCATTTCATCCAACGGAACTGTTTATTGTGATGGGGGAGATGCCATTGTATTGAACACAGCAAAAGACCTTACCAACGAATCTTTCAGCTGGAAAAAAGACGGTGTTGCACTTACTATCACTTCACCTTCTTTAACCGTTGGTGAACCAGGTGTATATCAATTGGTTATTGACACCAACGAATGTCCGCTAGTGTCTAACGAAATCACCATCCAAGCCTTTGACGATTCTCTATTAGTCTTGGATAACTCAGAAAATATCATCCTTGTTGAAGGAGAAACCCAAACCTTAACCGCCAGTGGTGCCGATTCTTATGAGTGGTACGATGCTGGCAACAACCTTATCTCTAATTCTAACGCATACGACTTCCAAGAAGAGGGAGAGTATTTGTTGATTGCAAGCTTTGGTACGTGTACCATTAGCAAGATAATCACTGTAACCTACAGGGATATGTTTGCCATACCCAATGTTATTACTGCAAATGGCGACGGTATTAACGATTTATGGGTATTGCCAAACACCTATTCCAGAGACCCTAATGTTCTCGTGACCATTTTTAATGACAAAGGAGAACAAATTTTTAGCCAATCAGGTTATGAAAACAATTGGCCTCAATCCACCACAGCTTTTAATAAACAAAGCATGATTTTCTATTACAAGATCACTAGGGGTGGTAGAAGCCTTAAACAAGGTACCATTACGGTTATCAAATAAACAGCGATGCAAACTAAGAAACCTCTTTTACTACTAACCATCTTGCTACTTGCCTTCTCTGGAATGAGAGGACAGGAGGAAGAGCCCTTTGTGGCTTATAACATCCCTTCCCAAAACTTGTTGAAGTTCAATAGATTCCTGTTGAACCCAACATTTTCAACCGTTAGGGAAGATAAGTCATACATCAATTTGTTTCATAGAAACCAGTCAGTATCTTTTGATGACAACAACCAGGTGTATTTCTTGAGTTATAGCGGTAGGGTTAGTGATAGAAGTGGTGTTGGTGTTAGTTTATTTACGAATAGAGAAGGGCTGTTCAACAACTTTGGTGTACATGCCAACTACGCATATGGAGTAAGGTTGAGCGAAAACAGCACATTTACTTTTGGTGCCAACGTAAGTTATTATCAAAGTGCCTTTAACCAAGACAGGGTAAACTCTGTTGAGGTGGACCCTTACCTTAATACTTTGGAAAGCAGCTCTTTGGTGAGCTTCCAACCGGGTTTCAACTTTTCCTTTGGGAATTTTGATATTGGTGGTTATGCTGAAAATTTATTCGATTACAACCTAAAAACAAGCGAATCCGTTACTGATATTACTGAAAAAACCTATTCGGGTCATTTACAATATACCCATCAGTTTGAAAATGGTGTAGGCATCTTTGAGCAAGCTCGCTTAATGCCGCTTGCGAGAGTGAAAAGAATAGGGGAAGACAATCTGGTTTTGGGCGGTAACCTTATCCTTGACCTTCCAAAATTAGGTTGGCTTCAAGCAGGTTATGACGATTATTATGGTGCTTCCGCAGGTTTAGGTTTCAATCTTACCAAAAATATTTCTTTGGGATATACGGTGGAAAAAGGACTGACCACTGAGTTTGACAATTTTGGGGTTACCCACGAAATCTCCTTAGCCTACTCCTTTACGCCAAACCTTACCGAGGATCGTGTAATGCTCGAAAAAGAGAACGAGGACTTGGTGTACAACGAAGAAGAAGTTCCTCAAGACAGTCTGAACATTACCGACAAAGACCTTGAAATTGCTCAATTAAAAGACAAATTGGCTGAAAACGATGCCATTTTGGATGAGCTCTTAATGCGTCAAGATTCTATTGAAACCAATAGAAGAGAAGACCTGGAGAGACGTTTTGAGACTGTAATGAAAATGGTAAAACGTGAAACCAGTGGAGAAAACCCTGCTTTGGAAGAAAAAGCCAAGCAACTCTATTTCGCCAACGCAGATAGCGCTGATTTGGTTGCTGAAAGAAAACAACCATTGGCCAACCACGGATTGTCCAACACAACAGCCACCAAAAAGGTCATAAAAATCAACGAGAGCAATAAAGACAAAGCGCTTGCCAGCACCAATACAACACCCGTTAAAAGAGACGTAACCTACAAGGCGCCGAAAAGCAACAAAGTTCGCTTTAAACCTCATGCAGTTCCCAATGTAGAAAGTGGACACTACTTAATTGCCAATGTTTTCAAAAACCCAGACAATGTAGAGGCGTTTGTTGAAAAGCTAAGAGCACAAGGTATCGATGCCGATTACTTCACAAACCCTAAAAACGGTCTAAACTATGTGTATTTGGCCGATTTCAACAATAAACAAGAGGCACTTGAAGCCTACCATACTAAAATGGATGGCAAATATCAAGGTGATGCTTGGGTTATGAATGTCAATGGAAACAGTTCTCCAATTGCAGGATATAACCCTACAACAACAACTAACAGCAAGTACAATAGCAATGTGCTCACCAAAAATGTTGCAGGAAACCGTTTGGGCGGCAACAACAATCATGTTGTGATCAGAACCCAATCTGGAGATGGTCTGGCCGAAGGATACTACATAATTGCCAGTGTATTCGACAATTCAACCAGCGCTAGAAACTTTGTTAAAGAACTCAATTCTAAAGGATTAAACGCTAGCTATTTTGTTAGCCCTCAAGATAAAAACAGGTATGTGTATTTGAAAAAACATGAAACCTGGAACAATGCCCTAACCTCTTATTACACGAAACTAAATGCCTCGTATGACGACGAAATGTGGATCATGCGAGTTAAACCTAACACCAACAGCTAACCATGAATAAACTTTTACTAAAAAATCTTATCTGCCTATTGGGGTTCGGGCTTATTGGTATTCTTGCCAATGCCCAGGTAGAAGTTCCGTTTTCGCCGAGATTGGACAATTCCTATATCAATATTAAAGGGGATTATACCTTTCTTTCCAATAGTATTATAAACCGCGTAGATGGTAGTAATACCGCCAACGATCCTTATAATGGTTCAGGAAACAACAATGGTTTCCACCGCGATTATATTGATGTGGACAATGATCCATCTACATTTAGTTCTAGTAGCTCTACACTAACTATGCCCGATTGTTCAAGGGTATATTGGGCCGGACTTTACTGGTCAGCGAACTACCAACAAGAGGTGGTTAACAACACCCAAATAGCCAGTCTTCCAAACAACGATACAAGAAGATTGGACTTTAGGGAGATAAAATTCAAGGTTCCAGGAGGGAGTTATATTGATGTTGTTGCCGACAACAATCCTGACCCAGCGGGCGAGGAAGATGCTGTTATCCACGATAACGTAACCTTCAAAGACTCACCCTATACCTGTTTTAAAAACGTAACCAATGAACTACAGGCATTGGCGGACCCATCTGGTGAATATACTGTGGCCAACGTAAGGGCAACTCGCGGTGTTAGTGTTGGTGGTGCCGGTGGATGGACATTGGTAGTAATTTATGAAAACCCAACCATGACCGGAAAGTACATTTCGGTTTTTGATGGTTATGCCGGTGTAACTGGTACGGCAACTGCCGATATCGCTATTTCTGGGTTTAATACCATTCCAACCGGGCCCGTAAGAGCTCGTTTGGGGGCAAGTGTTGTGGAAGGTGACCGTGGTTTAACTGGAGACGCTTTCAGAATTGAAACTCCAATGAATCCAGGGTTTACCAGTCTTTCCAATGCTGCAAACCCTGCAAACAACTTTTTCAATTCAAATATTACGATAGATGGTGCAGATGTAACCTCAAGAGACCCATATGCGACCAATACTTTGGGATTCGATTCCGATATTTTTGATATTAATAACCCCTCCAATAGCGTAATTGCCAATGGAGAAACCGATGCAACGCTTCGATTATATACACAAGGTGATGCCTTTGGGGCCTTTTTGGTAACCTTCGGGATTGAAGTAATTGAACCCGATATTGTACTTGAAAAAACAGTTGAGGATATTGCAGGTAACGACATTACTGGCGCTGGTGTAAACCTTGGTCAGTATTTGGATTATGTGCTTTCGTTCCAAAATATTGGTAACGATGATGCAACAGGATACACCATAAGGGATATTTTACCTTTAAATGTAACTTTGGATGAAACATCCATATCGATGCCTGCCGGCACTACCTATACCTATGATCCAGCTACTAGGGAAGTAATATTTTCTATTCCCGATGGGCTTGTTGAAGAAGGTGATCCTGCCTCTCAAATTAGAATGAGGGTACAAGTAGCTGAAAACTGTTTCGACTTTATAGATGCCTGTACGGATGTAATCCAAAACTTGGCTTATTCCACCTACCAAGGGGTTATCAATAACAACCAAATTACCGACGACCCTAGTGTTTATGATTTTAATGATTGTGGATTTGGAACTCCTGGAGCCACTAACTTTTTGTTGGACGATTTAAGCGCTTGTAACTTCGAAAGAACCGTACAATTGTGTGGTGACAACGTGCTTTTGGATGCTGGTGATAATTTTGACAGCTATACTTGGTATTTGGATGTAAACGGTAACAATCAAATAGATTTGGGAACCGATACTGTGGTAACCGACGCCAATTCCGATAACGACCCAAGCACCCTTTTGGTTAGCGAAACAGGTACTTACTTGGTTGACAAGCAAGTTGCTGATCCATGTAAAGACTTCATGGAAATCATTACGGTTGAATTGTTCGGTTCCGTTCAATCCAACCCGATTACCGCATTGATCAACGATACTTCCAATACCATTGATGGAGATATCATCGTATGTCCAAATGATGGTAGCGAAACCCCAGAAATCTTTTTGTGCGGTCTAAACGATACCGAATTAATTCAAATCAATGTTCCAGATGCATTGAGCATCGTTTGGGAAAAATTGGATGAAACCAGCTGCGCAGAAGTTACTGACGGTTGTGCCAATACAGGTACCGGTTGTACTTGGAATACAGTGGATACAGGAAACGATTTCTTGGCCAGCGATTCCGGTCAATACCGTTTAGTGATCAACTACCAAAATGGGTGCTTCAGTAGATTTTATTTTAATATCTACAAAAACCCATTAGATCCGCAGTACACCTCAAGCGATATTATTTGTGAAACTCCCGGTAACATTACCGTTACCAATATGCCTTTGAGCTATGAGTTCCAATTGGTAAACCAAGCTACAGGAACTGTAATTGCTCCATACCAAACAAGTCCTAGTTTCGACATCACTACCAATGGTGCTTATATGGTAGAAATGAGACAACAAGGTGTAACTGATGGATGTGTTTTTGTATTGGATAACATTGGTATTCTTGATAGAGATTTCCAAGTTGACATTACTACTCAAAATACCAACTGTACGGGATTGGGTGAAATTGCCATTTCTGTATTGAATGTTGAAGCACAATATTATTATGAAATCTCCACAGGGGGAACTGTAGTTGACACTCATGGTCCTTCTGCTGACAATAACTACACTTTTGAGTCTCTAAATGGTGGTGTTTATGACGTTGCGGTAACAACTGATGACGGCTGTGTTTACAATGAACAAGTTACTATTTTGGACGAGGCCGACCTCGAGTTGACAGCAAGGGTATCCCAGCACATTACCTGTAAAGAGGGTAATATCTTAATGGAATCATCAGGAGGAAAAACGCCTCACTTGTATGCCGTTTTTTCTTATGTGGATGAAGATGGAAATGATGTGATTTCTTATCCTTCAGTAACCGACATTCCTGCTTCTGAATTTCAGACCAGCCAGATTTTTGACATCTACGATCCAGGACAATATACTTTTGTGGTTGTAGATAGATACAATTGCTTTGATATCTCCAATACGGTAACCATTGAATTTAGACCTGCCGCCGATTTCAACCCAACCACAGTACTTGATGTATTGTGTAATGGTGATGCTACAGGGTCTATTACTTTCAACCTTGTAAACAGTAATGGTTACCAGTTAACCTATTACTTGTTCGATGCCACAGGTTTCGACGAAGATAATTATGACTATGCCAATGCATTGAGTACTAATGCTTCTGGTAATTTCCCTGCTTTGGCCGATGGAGATTACGTAGTGGTCATCAACCAAAGAAAAGGTAGTGCATCCTGTGATTATTTTGAATACCACACCGTTTCTGCCCCAGGAACTGCAATCGATGGTAGTGCTGTTCTGGTTCAAGATTACAGCTGTTTAGAAGATGGTGTAATCGAAGTTCAAGATGTAACCGGTGGAACGGCTCCTTATGAGTACAGTATCGACGGAGTTACTTTTGTAAGTTCTCCAACTTTTAATGGACTTGCAGACGGAACCTACTCTGCCATTATTAGAGATGCCAATGGGTGTACGTTTGAAACCAACCCAGTAACCATTGATCCTGTTGTACCCCCAACCGATATTGATTTTTCAGCGACCAACCCTTTGTGTCCTACTTTTGAATCGGACATTACCTTAACGGTAACCGGTGGCACCCCAGACCTTGTTTATGAGATTATTTCGCCTGCAGCCAACGTTGTCAACAATGGCAACAACCCAACTTTCGCCGATATGACCCCAGGAACATATATGTTCAGGGTTACCGACAGCGACGGGTGTTTTTATGATGAAAGCTTCACCATTGCTCCAGTAACGGAAATTTCCGTAATCGGACAAGTTGTGAGCAACATCGTTTGTTTCGGTGACAGTAATGGAGAAATTTCCTATACCGTTTCCAGCTTTAATACAGATTTTGATTATACGGTAACGGGTCCAGCTACTTTTTCTGGCACAGGAGAAACCAATGGAACCATTTCATTAACTGGATTGGCCGAAGGAACCTATACCATTATCGTAACTGATAACCTTACCAGCTGTACCGATACCACAGATGTAACTATTACGGCTCCACCTTCAGCCATTGCAGCTCCCGTAACCGTAGCACAACCTTCTTGTGTTGCAGAAGGTTCTGCAAATATTGTTGCCTCTGGAGGTTGGGGAAGTTATACCTATGAAATTACTGCTGGTCCAACAGGTTATACATTGCCAGCTCCACAATCCAGTGGTTTGTTTAGCGGTTTAACTATTGGTGGAACTTATACCTACACGGTTACTGATGCGAACGGATGTGTGTTTACGGACACCTTCATTATAAATGAAGCAGTAGCCCCTGTCTTGGAAATTGTTCCCAACGACATTTGTTATGATGATGCTACAGGTTTGACCCTTACGGCAAACATCACTTCTGGTGGAGACGGAAATTATGAATACAGTTTAAATGGTGGTCCTTTCGGAACCAGCAATGTATTTACCAACTTGGGCCCTGGAACCTATACTGTTGCTGTTAGAGACGGTAACGATTGTTCCGACACGGCCACTATTACCATTGACCCAGAATTAAGTGTTGTTGCATCAGCACCTAACATTACAGCTTGTGATACCGATACCGATGTTACCATTACCGCTGCTGGTGGAGATGGAAATTATGTTTACGCCGTTGTGGCAGATGGTGTAACCCCAACTGCTGGCGATTTCTCAACTACTAATCCCATCACAGTAACCGCAGCAGGAAATTATGATGTGTATGTAAGGGACAATGGAGGTGCTTCAGGATATTGCGAAGCTTCATACGACATTACTATTGTTCAAGATCCAACCTTGACCATCACTCCTGCAATTACCGATGTAAGTTGTAATGGAGGAGCCGACGGAGGTATTGTTTTGAATGTAAGTGGAGGAGAAGCACCTTATTTATATAGTATAGACAATGGTGTAACCTATCAAACTTCCAACACTTTTGTAAACCTTCCTGCTGGAACCTATGATATTAGTGTGACCGACGCCAACAATTGTCCAGTTACCACACAGGTTACTATTGCAGAACCAGATCCTATTGTTGCAGAAGCACAAATAACCCAAGATTACACGTGTACACAATTAGGTGAAATCACTGTTGGAAGTGTAACCCCAACTACAGGAGGTTCTGGAAGCTATGAATATAGTTTGAACGGAGGCGCATGGACCACATCAACAGTATTCAACGGATTGCAAGATGGAACTTATACCATTCGAGTAAGAGATGCCAATCAAATTGATTGTTTCATTACACTACCAAATATTATTATTGCTCCGCTTCCTGCCGAACCAACTTTAAGCACGAGTGTTGCCTACAGTTGTGACGGAACAGCTGAAGTAACCGTACTTCCTTTGGATGCTTCTTATACGTATAGCATAGATGGCGGAACACCACAAACAAGCAATGTCTTTAGTAATGTTGCTGTTGGGGTTCATACCATTGAGGTTGATTATGGCAGCGATTGTACAGTTCAAACTTCCGTTGTAATTGAAGCTGGATATGCTTTTGATGCCGCGATTACGTCCTATACTGATCTAACCTGTAACGGTGCCGCCGATGGAACCATCACTTTTGATGTAGAAAACTTTGACCCCGCAACCGGATATACCTACCAAGTTGATGGTGGTGCTGTTTCTGCTGCACAATTTACTGGCCCAGTAACTGTTTCAGGATTAGCGGCTGGTGCACATACAATTACCATTGTTGACCTTAGAGACCCTGCTTGTTCCGTAGTGTTGAACCAAACATTGACCCAACCTGATGTGTTGGATGTTACAGCTTCAATTACCAACGAACTTACGTGTACCAATGGTGGAGCAACCATTACTGCAACCGCTACCGGTGGTACGCCTGCTTATCAATATCAATTGGAAGATACTGTGGGTGGAGTAATCACCGCTTACCAATCATCCAACGTATTTACTGGATTGGCCGCTGGAGATTATGTGGTAAGATCTAGAGACACCAATTTATGTGAGGATACCACACCAATAACTATAGCTCCCCCTGAGACGATTGCTTTTACTTTGACACCAACAGCATGTTATAGCGGCAATAATGATGGTACTATAACAGTTGACGTGACCGATGGAAACGGAAACTATCAGTTCAGCATCAATGGAAGTGCTTGGATCACCCCATCTCCTGTAACAGCGACATCCTATACATTCAATAACCTAACTGCTGGAACCTATACCATTGATGTTCGTGATCAATATGGTTGTTCCGTTCAAGATACCGTAACCATAGTCGATGACTTGGTGGCTGCTGTAGAAGTTGTGGATGTTTCTTCTTGTGCTGATGGAAGTATTACTGTAACTGCCTCAGGCGGAACACCTGTTTTGGAATATGCTTTTGTTCCAACCACCACAGACCCAACAGGATCTTTCTCTACTACCAACGTCTATACCGTGACTGCTGGTAATGAGGGAACATTTGATGTATATGTAAGAGACAATTCGGCTACCGCGCCTTATTGCGAATATGTAGAAACGGTAACCGTAAACCCTGCCGTACCATTAACCATGGTCGCTACTCCAACTGACCCAGATTGTCATGATGGAACAGGTTATATATTGGTAGATATCACTTCTGGAATAGCTCCTTATACCATAGAAATTGTGGATTTGGACAATGGAGGTGCTTCCAACCAAACAAACACCAATGTGTTGGCAACGAGCCGCACCTACTACAACTTAATGCCTGGGGATTATACCATTAATGTTACTGACGCTGCTGGCTGTACCATAACGGATACACAAACCATCAACAACCCAGATGAATTAACTGGTATCGTTACAGGTGTTGTGCCATTAAATTGTGATGCTAGTGTTGGGCCAAACGATTTTGGATTTGATTTCTCAGGATATCCATCTACCATTGGAACCATCGAATTTAGTGATGATGGAGGTTCAACTTGGCAGTCATCAGATCAGTTCCGTGGCTATAATCCTGGAGAAACTGTTTATCCTTCCTTAAGAACAGTGGACGGATCAAACAATACTGTATGTCAAACAGATTTGGAGCCTTTTATTATCCCTTACCCATTGGATGATTTGGACATTACCATTTCTGCCTTGATTGTAGATTGTAACGAATTACAGGTTACAGTTCAAGGATCTGAAGGTGTCGCACCCTACGAGTATGCTTACTCAGATGATCCCGGTAATTTTGACCCAACAACTGCCACATGGCAAGTTGGTGGAACTACAGATAATCTAGGGAACACTGTGCCAGCTGGTAATGGTATGTACCAATGGACAGGTTTGGTTCCTGGTAGAACCTATGTTTTCTATGTGAGGGATACAAGTGGTTGTGTGCGTCAGAGTAATGTAAACGTAAACGATTTGATTACCGTTCCTTTAGAAATTACTTCGGTTTTAACTCCAACTTGTGCCGGGTCAACTACAGGAAGTATTACATATACCATAACCGACAACCAGTCGCCTTTTGGAGATCAATTTAGATGGACAGTTTATGACATGTCTTCTGGATCTCCTGTTTCTGTAGCAACAAGTGGAGGAAATGTAGCTTTCACTTCCCCGCAAGATGTTACCGTAAATAATCTAGGAGAAGGAAACTATTTTATTGAAGTAACAGAAGTAAATGGTGGCGTAGATAGTTGTGTCGGTGCAACTGAAAATGAATACCTGCCAGAATTGAATCCACTTTCTGGAAACTTGAGCGTTTTACAAGATATTAGTTGTAGTGAGCCAGGATTGATTCTAGTTTCAAACCCATTGGGCGGTGGCGGAACTTACACCTACACTGTTACTGGACCATCTGGATTTACCGCAATCACCTCAACATCCGATAATCCAATTGAGATTCCTGCTAACTCACCTGCAGGTAACTACGATGTAACCATGGAAGATCAGTATGGTTGTGCAATGCCATTGGGTACTGTACCACTGACTTTGACTCCAAACCCAACTATCGATAGCGTTGTAATAGATAACTGTTCTACACCTATTACAGTAACCATCAATGCAACTAGTACTGCACCCCAAATTTTCTACTCTATAGATGGTGGTGTAACATATGTTGATAATGGCGGCGTATTTACCAATGTTACTCCAGGAACCTATGATGTAGCAATTATTGACAGCAATGGATGTACAGACACCGAAACAATTATTGTAAATCCGATTTTGGAAGCCAATGTGGACTTAACCAAATTATTGGATTGTTCTCCTAACCCTGATGCCGAGATTACTATAGATGTACTTTCTGGCTCTAACGATTATGACTATGAGATAAGTAATAGTTTAGGCGTTGTTGTGAGCAGGACCAACTTACCAAGTAATCCTTTTGTGTTTACCACTGTAATACCCGAAGACTATACCATTACAGTTTACGATAACAATACAGATTCACCTGAGTGTTTTAGAATATTTAACGTAACAGTTCCTCCTGCAATAACTCCATCATTCAACACAACGTACACCGATGTTACTTGTAATGGTGCTGCCGATGGAACTATCACAGTAAATGCAATTGATAACGGTATCGGCCCATATACCTTTGAAATTATTGCTACAACTGAAGGGTCTATTAGCGTGCCAATTGCACCTACCAGCTCTACAGCAACCACTGCAACTTTCACAGGATTGGAAGGCTCCACTTCTGGAATTACCTATACCATTCAGGCTACGGCAGCAAACGATTGTACTGCTACCGAAACTGAGACCATTACTGAACCAAACCCAATTGCCAATGTTAGTACAAGCGTTGTTGAATTTGGTTGTACTGCAGGAAACAACACGAATAACGCAACAATTACTGTGGACACTGCTTCCATTACTGGAGGTAGCGGTAACTATGTTATCTATGAGTTTATTAATGATGCTGGTTCCATAGTGGTTCAATCGGGAAGCAACCCGGTTTATACCGAAACCAATACTGCTGGTGGCAATTATACCATTAATGTGTACGACAGCAACGGATGTTTAGGCACCACAACAGCAGTAATTGCGCCTTTCGATAGTTTGGATGATGCAACCGTGGCTGTGGATGCTGTAGCCACATGTTTAACTGGTGAAGATATTACCATTACCGCTATTGGATCTATAACAACTTCTGTTACAAATCCAGCTAACTACGAGTTTAGGGAATTGCCATCAGGAACCTTCCAAACTTCTGGTAGCTTTACCGGTCTGTCTGTTGGAATTCACAACTTTGAAGTGAGAAACACAGTAACTGGATGTATCATTACTGTTTCACACACTGTTGCTGATCCAGAAGTATTGGATTTAATGGTAGTAAGCACAACAGATATCACTTGTTATGGTGATACAGACGGTGCCGTTCAATTGAACTTGGTAGATGCAACCAGTACTACCTATGCAGCTGCAATTACTTATACCTTATTCTACGATATCAACAATACGCCGACCAACTTGGCCGACGATGTAACCTCAACTGGTTCTGATGCTGATGGAAACTTTAGCATAACAGGTCTAGCTGCCGGTTCATATTATATTGAAGTAACCGATACCAATCCTCCAGGTGCAGGTTGTGTGTACAGCGAAACATTCAATATCGCTGGACCATCTGCTCCGATTACAGGTTCCACTGTGGTAACCGATATCACTTGTATGCTTGACGATGGTATTATCCAAATTACTGGCGTAGCTGGTGGATGGGGTGGATACTCCTACTATGTGGGAACTACTTCTCCAACAGGTCCTGGTGACTATGTGGCTAGTCCTAACTTTACAGGATTGTCTGTAGGCACTTATGAAGCATGGGTAATCGACTCCAGTGGATGTGAGCAATTGGTGGATACAGTTACTTTGACCGATCCTGACCCAATTACGGCTTCACTTCAGGTAAATGTTGAAAATTGTACCAACCTTCAAGGTGAAATTCAAGTGATCAACACTGTTGGTGGTCAAGGAAGTAACTATACGTATCAATTAATCAGAAACGGCGTGAATGTTGGTTCGCCTCAAACAAGCACTGTATTCTCTGGATTGGGTGCTGGTTCTTATGAAGTATTGATTGCTGATCAGTGGACATGTACTACAACAGTTGGTCCGGTTGTTCTTTCTGATGCGATGACGGCTAACACTACTGTTGTTAAACCTATTGATTGTACTGTTGATTCAGGTGGTCAAATTACTGTGAATGTTTCTGGTGGTTCATCCAACCTAACCTTCGATTTGGTTTACCCTGATGGAAGCACAACAGATAGCAATGCTACAGGAGTGTTCACAGGATTAATTCAGCCAGGAGTTTATACCATTACCGTAACCGATAACGACACTACTACACCATGTACGTATGTAGTAACACAAGAATTGGACGATAAGGTAGATCCTGTTATCGATAACGTAATTGAAGAAGATGTAAGCTGTAACGGTGGTTCTGATGGTAGTTTGACTGTGGTACTTGACCCAGCAACGGTTGTAGACCCTGTATATACGTACGAATTATATCAAATGTCCGACTTGGTGAATCCTTACAGATTCGCGCAATCAAGCCCTGTGTTCGACAATTTGCCAGCTGGTGATTATCGAGTAAGAGTAATTTCTTCCAGAGCTTGTGAGGATACCTTTGATGCCACAATTGGAGAACCTCCAGTATTGAATGCTACTGCAACTGCAACAGATTTCTCTTGTAGCCCTAGCAATTCAGTTAACGAAGCAACGGTAACTGTTGTTCCAACGGGTGGAACAGCTCCATTTTACTATAGTTTTGAAGGCAATGCCTTTACTGCATCTGAAACATTTGCAGTAGTGGACAACGGTAGTGTTCAAACTATCGACTTTATTGTAAGAGATGCCAATGGATGTGAATATCCTGGAAGTATCGACGTTCAACCATTGAATACGTTCACTCTAGATGTTAACCAAGATGTTGCTATATCTTGTGCTAATCTAGAAACAGTAACACTAACGGTTACCGAAACCATTCCAGGCGACACTTATACGTTTGCCTTGTTGCCTGCTGGTAATCCTTATGGTGCCATGACAACTTCAACGGCTACTACTGCAACATTCGAATTGAATGCAGCAGGAACGTACACCTTTAGAGCTACAAATGATGCGACAGGTTGTTATGTTGAAACTACACACACTATTGCACCATTCGATACTATTGATGTTGTTGCGACTGCAACTTCACCTGCTGTTTGTTTTGGTGATGCAGGAACTTTGGAAATCAATGTGACCGGATATACTGGAACCTACGATTACGAAGTGTTCAATGCCAATGGAACAACAACTGGAATAATCGGAAGTGGAAACACAACCACAAATCCATTAGCAATAACAGATCCTGCATTGGTTGGCGGTAACTACTTTGTTCGTGTCACAGAAACAGGATACCCAGAATGTGTTGAAGACTCCAACACCATTACCATTGTGTCTCCAAGTTCAGCTTTGGATGCCGCTCCTTTGGAAGTAGCCAATGTAACTTGTACCAATGATCTAGGTGAAATCTTGGTGGCACCAACTGGAGGTTATGCTCCTTACGATATCGTATTGACCAACACTACGACCACTCAGGTGTACACCATGAACGATGTTCCAAGTTATGTGTTCACTGGATTATCAGCTGGAGACTATACGGTGAGCATTACGGACAATGAGGGTTGTGTTATTGCAAGAACCATTTCATTGACCGAGCCATTGCCAATCACTGCAGATATTGATGCTGCTCCGATAGACCTGGCTTGTTATGGCGATGACAGTGCTTCTGTTTGGGCTACAAATGTAACTGGAGGAGAGGGTTCATATGCTTACCAATTGAATTATTATGATGCAACGGGTACCACCATTGAATTCACAACCGGTGAACAAACCAATAATACCTTTACAGGATTGGGGGCTGGTATCTATAGCATTACGGTAACCGATGGTTGGAACTGTGGCGTAGAGACCCCGCAAGTAACTATCAATGAGCCTACCGAAGTATTTGCTTCACTCATTCAAGTAACCGAAATGACATGTACCAATGATGCAGAAATTCAATTGACTGCTTCAGGTGGAAATGGTTCTTATTTGTATAGTACCGATAACATCAACTTTACCCCAATGGTCGGTAATACCATTACCCTTGCTGTAGGTGAAGGAGCATATCAATTCTATGTTCGTGACACCAATGGTTGTGAGGCTGAAATCTCAAACCAAGTTACTATTGATCCTATACCGGAACTTACCTTGGAAATTGATGATTCTGCAGCATTTATCAACTGTATGGGTGAAGCAACTGCTACCATTATTGCTCAGGCCACCGGTGGATTGGGTAATTACTACTACGAATTGTTCAGTGATGCAGCTTTAACCAATCTATTGGCTGGACCACAAACCAGTGGCACCTTCAATACACTACCAGCAGGTAGCTATTACGTAAGGGTAATCAGCGAAGATTGTGTTGAGGTATCTCCAGAAATCATAATTGTTGATCCTGCACCATTGGTGGTTGAAAGAGAAGAATCCACAGATATTACCTGTTCTGGAATGGACGATGGTACCATAACGGTAGAAGTATCTGGAGGTACAGGAGAAATTCTTTATGCAATTTCACCAAACCTAGATCAGTTCGATACGGAAAATACCTTTACCGATTTGGCACCTGGTATTTACGATGTGATCGCTCAAGATGTGAACGGATGTTTCTTGACCTTCCAGTTTGAAATCATTCAACCAGAACCAATACAAGCTGAAGCTATCAACATTATGCACGAAGTATGTTTTGATAGTGCAGATGGTGAGTTCGAAATTGAAATCACAGGAGGTACCGCACCTTACATGACGAGTTTGAATTCTAGCCAAGAAGAAAACTTTGTTCAAGACCAAGTCTTGTTCCAAGATCTTCCAGCAGGTACTCATGTAGTATTTATTAGAGATGCCCAAGGTTGTGAAACCAACGTAATTGTTGAAATTGAACCTGGTGTAAATCTTTCTGCTACTGTTACTCCAATGTATGAGTGTACTGGAAACATTCCTAACAACTATTTGGATATTGTTTTTGAAGATGAGTCTATCATCGACGATGTAATGTATGCCGTGGATTCTACAGATCCTGCTGATATGCAATTGACTGCTGATTTTGAAAACTTGACTCCAGGTGATCACTTTGTTACCATTGCACATGCCAATGGTTGTATGACCACTTATGATTTCACCATTGAAGGTTACGAACCATTGACCTTGGTCTTGGAGAACAACAGCTTTAACCAAATTACGGCCATCGCTGAAGGAGGTGTAGAGGATTATACCTTCTACTTCAACGATATCAACAATGGATCGGATAACATTTTCTATATCAATTATACAGATACCTACACTGTAACGGTAATAGATCAGAATGGATGTGAAGCTACCGCTGAAATATTTGTGGAATTCATGGATGTGGATTTCCCAGACTTCTTTACCCCAGACGGTGACGGTCTTAACGATTTTTGGCTTCCTGATAACGTTGAGGGCTTCCCTGACGTACTAATTAAAATTTATGATCGTTATGGTAGAGTAGTGGAAGAAATGACCCGCGAAATTAAAGGATGGGATGGTAATTACGATGGTAAACCATTACCGACCGGAGATTACTGGTACGTAGTTCGCCTAAACGGTGATCGTGATGACAGAGAGTTTGTGGGCCACTTTACGCTCTACCGCAATTAACGATTAACCTACTTTGACCTCATGTTAAAAAAAGTATACTCAACTATCCTCCTTGTTTCCTTGGCACTTTGTGCCAGGGGACAAGAGTTGACAGTGCCCCAATTATCGCAATACATAGCCGATAATCCATTTTTAATGTCCCCGACCTATGCTGGTATCGGTGACCATATAAAAGTGCGTTTAAATGGCTTAACGCAGTGGGTAGGGATAGAAGATGCCCCTGATACCCAAACCTTGGCCGCAGATGCCAGGATTGGGAACCGTTCGGGTTTGGGAATGCTTTTATATAACGATAGTAACGGATTTACACGCCAACGTGGTGCAAGGGTATCTTTTGCACACCATTTAACCTTGGATTATTATGATGATATATTCCTTTCATTCGGATTATCATACAATTTTAACCAGTTTAGGGTAGATGTAGAGGAGTTTGAATCCAATAATGGTCAATTGCCAACGGATGACAAAGCAACGACCAATCACAATTTTGATTTGGGGGTTTTGTACCGAAATAAAAAGTTTTATTTAAGTTTAAATGCCGCCAACGTCCTGAATAAGGATTTATCAAAATTCAATACCGATATAGTTCAAATTGAACCCAACAAACTAAGAAACTATTACGTTTACACTGGGTATAGTTTTTCAAAGAACAAGAACAGTAAATTGGAAATAGAACCCTCAGTGTTCTTCCAATGGTTTGAAAGTGATGGTCGATCTGTAACCGATTTCAATGCAAAGTTCCGTTTTCACGATTTTGAGGATTACTATTACGTAGGAGCCACCTATCGATTTTTGAATGACCAATTTGGATCACCATTGTACATTGCTCCAATTGCCGGATTTAAGAAAAGTAACTTCTATTTTGGCTACTCCTATCAAATAATTACCAATGAAATTTTGGGATACAGTACAGGTACCCACGTACTAACTGTTGGTATGGACCTCTTCCAAGGATTGAGCAATTGTAGGTGTATGTATTAATTGTTATGGTTTTATTCTATTTTTGCCCATTCATATTAAGGAAGCGTGGGGAAAATTAGGCTAAAGAACGTAAGGATACATTCCAACCATGGGTGTTTAAAAGAAGAAATGCTTATTGGGAGTGATTATAGGGTGGACTTGGAAATTACTGCTGACCTTTCCCAACCTGCAATTTCCGATGAATTAAACGAGACGGTTGACTATGTTCATTTGAACAATATCATAAAAGAAGAAATGACTGTACGTTCCAACCTATTGGAACATGTGGCCAAAAGAATCACTGATCGTATATTCGAGGAAATTCCCCAAGTGCTGGAAGTGGTGGTGGAAGTCGCTAAAATTAATCCGCCTATAGGTGGTGATGTGGAGAGTGTTGCTGTAATACTTAAAAACCAAAGGTCATGATATTGCTTTGCCAAAGTTAAAAAAGTAGTACATTTGCACTCCAAAATGGCATCGTGGCCGAGTGGCTAGGCAGAGCTCTGCAAAAGCTTGTACAGCGGTTCGAATCCGCTCGATGCCTCAAAACCCAGTACTTAGTGCTGGGTTTTTTCTTTTATAACTGTTCTATTTTCTCGATTTTTTCTTTTATGTCGAATTTTTCCTTAGGTAAAAATCCCTTTACAATTAGAACAATTCCGCAGAGTACCAGGACAATCCCTAAACCTTTTTTAATCAACACAATCCGTTCTTGGGTCAAATACCGCTTTAGTTGTTTGGCCAAGATAATCTTTAGCAAATCTGTACCAAAATACACTAGCAGTACGGTGCCGAAAAAGACCATCATTCTATTGGAATCATTGTCCAAACTTGGTCCAACCACAATAATAAGTCCCAACCAAAAGGCCAATACCCCAATATTGATGAAATTCAATAAAAATCCTTTCACCATCAATCCCAAATAAGTACCCTTGGAAGCTTTTACATTGGTTTTTTTCTTTGCTTTCTTAACAAACAGCAGAATTCCATAGACCAACAATATCATTCCTCCAAAAACAAACAATCCGGGTTGGTTGCTTAAATTTTCCAATAATTGGAAACTACTGAAGTAGGCAATCAATAAAAAGACAATATCAGCAAAAATAACTCCGATATCCAAGCTAACACCTGCCCTAAATCCTTTGGTTGCACTGGTTTCCAGCAAAACAAAAAATACAGGACCTATCATAAAGCTCAATAAAAAGCCTAATGGTATTGCTGCCTGAATGTCATCAATCATTTTTAGTGCACTCTTTTAATTTTTCCGCCGAACAAAGTGTGTTCATCCATTTTTTCGGGGTCGCCATAAACCAATACTTCTCCTCCTGCCTTTACATTGGCCTTTACGTATTTGGAAGCATAAATTTCCGCATTTCCACCAGCATTTACGCTAATTGTAGTGAATTTTGTTTGGAAAGTCCTACCATTATACTCACCTCCTGTGTTAATGATCACATCTTGGGTATTGGAAAAACCACCAGAAAATATCTTGCCACCAGAAACTGCCTTGATCAACAACTGGTCTACCTCGCAATTGATTTCCAACTCGCCACCTTCTTGGGCTTTAAGCTCTAAAATATCCTGCTTATACGTTTCATCAGAAGAAATTCTAGCGTCCTCGTTCACATCAATTACGACCAATTCTTCTGTATGATATAAGTCTACGTAAGTTCTATACCCACTAAAAATTTTGACAATCTCCATGCGGATTTTTAAAACACCATCGTTGTTAACTATGGCCACATTATCGGTATTGGCTCCGCTAATCACAGCTTTGTTTTCGTTGGATTTGATCAAATTGATGGAAATGCCATCAAATCCTTTGATTTCTGTGAACTTTTGTAGGTTTTGGGTAATTGTATTCTCTTGAGCAACAATGCTTTGCAAACTCAAAAATACTATAACAATCGTAATTTTTTTCATGTTATAAAAATTTGGTTCTCAATAGAATAACAAAATTTGTTCCAAAATAGTATCAATCCTTTTTACCAATCAACGAAAAGTCCAAATGCCGCTTCACTAAATCAGTACTTTTCACCATCACATAAACTTCATCACCCAATTGATACATGCGTTTGGTACGTTCGCCAATAATGGCATATTGCCGTTCGTCAAATATGTAATAATCATCCTTAATATCCCGAATTCGAATCATACCCTCACATTTGTTCTCAATAATCTCTACATAAATACCCCATTCGGTAACGCCGGAAATAACACCAAGGAATTCTTGATCCTTATGATCTTCCATAAACTTGATCTGCATGTATTTTATGGAATCTCGTTCTGCATTGGCCGCCAATAGCTCCATGTCAGATGAATGCTTGCATTTCTCCTCATAGATAACTGCCTTAGGCATTTTTTCGTTATCCAAATACTGCTGCAACAATCGATGCACCATCACATCAGGATACCTTCGAATAGGTGAGGTAAAATGGGTATAATAATCGAAACCCAATCCGTAATGTCCAATATTCTCGGTAGTATAAATGGCTTTGCTCATACTTCGAATGGCCAAGGTATCTACCAAGTTTTGTTCCTTCTTGCCCTTTACATCTTCCAATAATTGGTTTAGGGACTTATTAATGGATTTTCTATCCTTAAGGTTAATACTATGCCCAAATCTTGAAATAACCCCGTTCAAGGCCATTAATTTATCATCATCGGGCTTGTCGTGCACTCGGTACACAAATGTTTTCTTTTGCTTTCCGATAAACTCGGCCACCTTGCGATTGGCCAGCAGCATAAATTCTTCAATCAGTTTATTGGCATCCTTAGCTTCTTTAAAATATACTCCAACTGGCTCATTGTCTTCAGAAAGATTGAATTTAACCTCAATCTTATCAAAGGATATGGCACCAGCATCCATTCGAGCAGTACGCATAATTTTTGCCAATCGATCAAAAGTGAGAATAGCTTCTACAATCTCATCCGAAATGGTATAAGCTCCTTCCCGTATCGAAATTTCTTTTGGAATCTTATTTTGTTCGGTTTCAATAACGTGTTGTGCTTCTTCGTAGGCAAAACGCTCATTGGAATTGATGGCCGTTCTACCGAACCATTGGTTCACCACCTTGGCATTATCATCCATTTCAAAAATGGCAGAAAACGTATACTTTTCTTCATTTGGTCTTAAGGAACAGGCTTGGTTCGATAAGACTTCTGGCAACATCGGAACCACACGATCTACCAAGTACACCGAAGTGGCTCTATCATAAGCTTCTTCCTCTAAAATGGAATCTGGTTGCACATAATGGGAAACATCGGCTATGTGAACACCAATTTCATAATGTCCATTTTCCAATTTTTGAAACGAAAGTGCATCATCAAAATCCTTTGCATCTTTGGGATCAATGGTAAAGGTCAACACATCTCGCATATCCCTTCGTTTTGCAATTTCCGATTCTTTTATACTGGTGTCCAGTGTTTTGGCAAACTGTTCCACTTCATATGGAAACTCATTTGGTAAACCATATTCTGCTAAAATGGCATGTATTTCGGTATTGTGTTCTCCTGGTTTTCCCAGTACCTCAATAACTTCACCATAAGGTGAATCGGCATCATCGGGCCAATCTCCTAGGTGAACCAAAACCTTATCGCCGTCATTGGCTTTTTTAAGTTTTTCGGTGGGAATAAAAATATCGGTATACATCCTAAAATCGGTTGGACGTACAAAAGCAAATCGCTTTTGTTTATCTACAATACCTACATAAGACGTTTTTTTACGTTCCAATACTTTAGCAACCTCCCCTTCCATTTTCTTGCCCTTTCTTCTGGGTTTTAGAAAAACTTCTACGGTATCTCCGTGAAAGGCTTTGTTCAAATGACTATTGGAAACAAAAATATCGTCATCCAGTTCTTCCACAATAATATAGGCGTTTCCACTACTGGTCAAATCAACCCTTCCCGTAAAATACGTGTGCAGGGATGGCTTCTTTTTATACTTGCCCCGTTCTTCTTCAACAATGCGATCCGTTGCTTTTAATTGACCTAACCGTTTGATTAATAGATTTCTATCTTGAGTATCGGTAATTCCAAGTTGTGAGGCTATTTGTTTATAGTTAAAGCTTTTGGATGGTTCCTTCTCCAGAACCGTGAAAATGCCTTTGGTAATCTCATTCTTTCTTTGGCTTCCTGCCCTCTTCTTTTTCTTTGACATTAACGTCCTTTTTTTTTTGAAAAGTACGAATTATAATCCGTGAGCGTTAATGTATAGGAAAGTAATGTCAGATAAAACAACATTTATCAACAATAACTATTATAATCTTTTTTCTTCTTTTTTAAATTTTATAAAAATGATGGTTATGATAGATCGTTAATATGTGGAATAAATTTTTCTTGATAAAGTTGCTATCAACACTTGGATTACTTTATTCACGATCTGTTAGATAAAAAAAGGTATAAGAATCAATCTTTTAGATTTGTTATCCACCAATTTTAATAACCGTTATCAACATCAATTTTTTGAAAACTAAATGTTTTTTTAATGTTAACTACGGTCGATAAATGTTTGATATGCGTTGATTAATTTTTAATCGAATGTACATCCAACATAAAATAATTATTCCTATTGCTTTTTTTCTTCTTAAAATCAAAATTTGATTACCACAACTTTTCTTAAAAAAGTTAACAATTAGTGTATAATTCTAATTGATTGAAGGTAAAGGAAATGTGAAAATTTGATGGTTTTTATAAACATAGCCCAATTAAAAGATATTGTACCTTTGTGCTAATCCTCAAAATACTATAATCATGAAAATTGCCATTGGAAATGATCACGCCGGCACCGATTATAAACTTGCTATAATAGGTATGCTAAAATCTAAAGGTATCGATGTTGTTAATTATGGCACCGATAGCAATGATAGTGTTGATTACCCCGATTTTACACATCCTGTTGCATCCGATGTTGAAGAAGGAAAAGTAGATTTTGGAATTGTGATCTGTGGTAGTGGAAATGGAGCTACCATGACCATTAACAAACATCAAAATGTAAGGGGAGCACTTTGTTGGAACAAAGAAATTACCCAATTGGCTCGTGAACACAACGATGCCAATATTTTAAGTTTACCAGCTCGTTATATTTCCTTACCACAAGCTTTGGATATGGTCGACACCTTTTTGAACACCAAGTTCGAAGGAGGCAGACACGAACGCAGAATAGAGAAAATACCATGTAGATAATTTTTATGGGGCACCATCACGACCATCATGGGCACTCCCATTCTGATTTAAAAGGGAGAAACCTTCTTATTTCCATTGTGTTGAATATTGCCATAACCTTGTTGCAAGTGGTTGGTGGTATTCTTTCGGGAAGTTTGGCGCTCCTATCCGATGCCCTTCATAATTTTAGCGATGTACTCTCTTTGGTCATTAGCTATGTGGCACAGAAAATGGGTAAGAAAAAGGCCTCCAAACATCGAACATTTGGGTATAAAAGAGCGGAAATATTAGCAGCTTTCATAAATGCTTCCACCTTGGTGATTGTGGCCATAATTTTAATAAAAGAAGCGATTGAAAGGTTGATTGAACCCCATGAAATCAAATCAAATTTGGTTATTTGGTTGGCCTTGATTGCCATTGCTGGAAACGGATTTAGTGTACTCTTGTTAAAGAAAGATTCTGAACATAACATGAACATGAAATCTGCTTACCTTCATTTATTAACGGATATGATGGCATCGGTAGCGGTTTTTATAGGAGGTCTATTGATGAAGTTATATCAAATATATTGGGTAGATGCAGCATTGACCATGATTATTGGTGTGTATTTAATATACATGGGCTATGATCTATTGAAAGAATCAACCAAAGTGTTGATGCTTTTTACCCCAAGAACAATCGAAATCCAAGATATAGTGGAGTCAATTTGTACCATAAACATGGTAAAAAATGTGCATCATGTGCATATTTGGCAACTTAATGAAGATGAAGTGCATATGGAGGCGCATATTGATTTCACAGAAGACATCAAGATCTCCCAGTTCGATGAAATTTTAGAGGAAATAGAAGAACACGTTTATCACAAGCACGGCATTAACCATGTGAACATTCAGCCTGAGTTTGATAAGTGTGATTCCAAAAGTGTAATTGTACAAGATTGATGCAAGTTTTCGTTAAAAACTTTGATGAATTAACTAATTCCGAACTCTACCAATTGTTGCGTTTGCGCAGTGAAGTTTTTGTGGTGGAACAAGACTGTGTGTACCAAGATGTGGATAATAAGGACCAAAAAGCACTACATGTTTTAGGTATAAAAAATGGCGAATTGGTGGCCTATACCCGAATTTTTAAACCGGGCGATTATTTTAAAAATGCAAGTATTGGCAGGGTAGTGGTAAACCAGGACCAAAGAAAGTTTGGTTTAGGAAAACAGATTATGCAAGCTTCATTAGCTGCTATTGAACAAAAATTTCCAAACCAAACAATCGAAATATCGGCACAATCCTATCTCCTAAAATTTTATTCGGAATTGGGCTTTAATGCTTTTGGCGACGAATATCTGGAAGACGGCATTCCGCATAAAAGAATGGTGAGAGGTTAATTTAAACCAAGCGTTTCGCTACCCCGATTGTCAACAAATAATCCAATTTAAGAATAAGATTTAAAGGTTGTTCAGCTTTATTTTTTGTGGAAAAGTAGAGATACCCCTCTGTTTTTGACATCAGTTGTTCCAAAGTCACCTTGCCTTGATGCCCCTTGTTTTTTCTTGCTATCTGTTGAAAATAAGAATAGGACAATCCTACCGAATCTAAATGTGCAATAAGCTTTTTACGGTTTACCAAAGTGATGTTAAAAGCCGTAAAAACATCTTTTTCATCTGAATAAATACTGGTGACCAAAGCATAAAATTGCGTCTTTTTAGCATCATCGAAAAACCATCCGGTTCTTGGTTTGCCGCGCTTCAAATAAGATATTTCAAAGGCAAAGGTGGGCAAGGATTCATTGATATAATCCAATTGTGCTTTCTCATCCACATAAAAAACTTGAGAAGAACGTTTATCCGTTAATATAATGTCAATGCCCAGTAGTTGACGTTTTAGGTCAAAAATCCGTTCAACGGTGTAGTTCTTTAAATGCTTCTCGTAATAAGAATCCAGTAAGGGGGTTAATAGTTTTTCTTTGGATAAATCAATTTTGAACTTGCTTTTCAAATGCACAGATTTTCCGGAACAAGGCTGTACCAACTTTTTCCACAATACCGACCACGAGTGCATTGCCCATAAAAAAGGCTCTTTTGGCATCCGAAATGCCCTCAAGTTGGGTATGATTGTCCGGAAACATGTTCAACCGTTCCAATTCAACAGGTAAAAGTCTTCGGAGTCCCTCGGAGGTTTGGACCACGTGCTTAAACCGAGATGGGGATTTACCCCCTTCACCGGTTATAATTGTTCTGGAAGGTTGATCTAAAGCGTCGGGAAAAACCATGCTTCCCTCACTATAATGGTATTCAAAACCAGATTTGGTCTTTCGAACTTCTTTTTTAGCCCCTTTTAAATATTCCCATTTTGGCAGTTCCGTTTCCTCTATATAATATTCGGAAGGGACATTGGTTTTTTCTAAAATGTCTGCTAAAACAGTTTTATTCCCACCGTAGTTGGAGGTTGTTTTGATGGTTGAAACTTTCCCATCTATGCAAATTCCAGCATTTAAAAAAGGAGAGATTCCTTGTTCTTTATTGAAGTTGTTGGAAATGGAAACCATATCTTCCTCCAGTTCAAAAGAAACCATATTTTCAACTGTTTTGCTTACTGGAAAGGCTTCGGCAAAAGTTCCGTCCTCTAAAATCCAATCTTTGGCACCAGCTTTTTTAATCTCTTGATATATTTTGGAATCTTTAAAATAGGCCACAAAAAAAACGCGCCTTCGGCGCTGAGGCATTCCATACTCTGCCGCATTAATTACACGCCATTCCACAGAATAGCCCAAATCTGACAAGCTGCGCAACATCACTGCAAAATCCCGACCTCGCTGATTTGAGGGCGATTTTAAAAGGCGGTCCACATTTTCTAAAAAAAGAAATTTTGGCTTCTGCTTTTTTTCAGAAAGAATACGATGGATGGACCACCAAAGCACCCCTTTTTTTCCTAAAAGTCCTTTGGAATTATTGAGTGTTGTGGCAACGGAATAGTCTTGGCAGGGAAACCCACCTACCAAAATATCGTGGTCTGGAATTTCATGGGAGGGTACCTCTTCAATATTGTTATTAGAGTGGTTTTCGGTGCCGAATCGTACTTCGTAAACCATTGAGGCGTGTTGGGTTTTGGTGCTTGGCTCCCACTGGTTGCTCCAAACCACTTTGTAGTTATTGGTGTTTTCCAGTCCCAATCGAAATCCGCCCACACCGGCAAAAAGTTCACAGACTTTTAATTTTTGCATGTTCAAAAATAGGATTAATCCCATTATTCTAAACAATTACGAATGCAACATGGTATTATAGAACATGAAAAGTATGATTAGGGAAAAAATAAATGTGGTTCCCATAAAAAGAATTTGAACAAATCGTCCAAAATTATGGTCGTCCAAATTTTCAATAAGTCGAGAAACTTCTGGGTTGTCTGCCAAATACATAATTTCCATTTTTTCTATATCCGACAACGATCCAACCTCTAATTTGCCAATCACTTGTTTATCGCTTCCTTCAAAAGTATTACCGTGATCATCTTTAAAGGAATACATAAATTCTACAACGGGGTTGTCATTGATTAGAGTGCCTGTGTCCTTATAGGTGTTAACAACAGCCTTTGCGCCTATACCGTGATATAGCAAATCCCAATTTTCTTGTTTGGTTTTTCCGTTGACCAGAAGGCCAATTTTTTCGAGGAGAAAATAAAGAAAAACACAAATAGCAAGCATCAATGTTCCGAATTGCCAAAACATGGAATTTTTAAAAGCCAATTCAAAATGTTCTGGAGCAGCCACAATTTTTTCAATGGCACCCCCAATAAAAAAATAGGATGCAGCAATAAAGAATACAATTTTAACAACGCACAACAGAACAAAAGCGAATGAAAACCGGCATACGCCCTGAGATAAGAACACTGGGTCTTTAGGTTTTCTAGCGTCATTTAGGCCCACCATTAGGGTGTTATCTGGCTTAAATCTTTGGAGTTGGGGCTTACTGTCCCAAACCCGTATTTTTCTATGGATGTGGTAACCCGAAAAGTTTTGAAAAAGCAGCAATAGCTCTAAAAGTGGTTTGTCTTTATCTTTTATGGTTTTAACAGAAAGGATGGATGCTTCTTTTTGGGTTATGTTGTTGTTTTTACGATTTTTTAAAATACAGAATGACCGACAAAAGCAGTTACGCAGTAAATTATGAAACCAAAAAACAACAATAACTCCCACAAGAGCAAGAGAAATGACAGTATAGGTCATAGACAGTTTTTCCAATGAAAATAGTCATAGACTTTGGTAAAATAAGGGGCTATTTGACGGTTGCCTTATATGAATTGATAGAATACGCTTCTGGGTTGGCAATTGCGTAATCTGTTCAAACCAAGACCGGGAATTGTAAATGAAGAAACTACTTTAAGATACTTTCATATTTACTGGAATTTGCCAACAGCTCCTTTGCTGTTAAAATGGCATCGTCGTGGCTTAAGTAATATTTGTACAGACCATCTCGATAAAAATAACGTACAATGATTTCGTCTTCCAGATTCTTTTGAATTTCGGGTTGGAAAGAATCCAAAGCAGCAAATTTGGAACGGTTTACGGCCAACAACAAATCTTTGTATTTGTCTTGAACATCTTTTCCTAAAAGAGATTCATCGGCATTTATGGATTGCTCCAAAAGCGTTTCTGTTTTGGTTTGAAAAGTGAAATTTTGCTCTTGGACATATTTTTTGAAAGCAGCATAATCGGCATTGGAAAAGGAAAAATCTTCCACTGATGCAAACGTATGGTCGTAATAATAATCTGTTGCAAAATCAAACACAATATGGTTGCTTTCCAAAGCATCGATGAGGGTGTTGGTTTGTAGTGAATTGATTTCAATATCGGGCATTACGCCACCACCGTCCCATACTTTACGGCCGTTTTTGGTGGTAAATTCCTTAAAATTCGTATTTCTAACAGCGTTTCCCTCGTCATCACGATTCCAATAATCCAAAGATTGAATGCAACGTCCCGAAGGCGTATAATAGCGCGAAATGGTCACCTTTAATTGCGTGCCATAAGTTAATTTGAGGGGACGCTGAACCAATCCCTTACCAAAGCTTCTGGCCCCAATCACAACGGCACGATCTAAATCCTGCAATCCACCCGAAACTATTTCACTGGCCGAGGCACTTCGGCCATTAATGAGCACCACCAAAGGAATTTCCAAGTCTTCTGCTTTGTTTTTGGTTCGGTATTCCTGATTGAATTTTTTAACCTTCGATTTCGTGGTAACGATCAATTCTCCCTTGTCCACAAATAAATTGGTCACGTTAATCGCTTCAGAAAGCAATCCCCCCGGATTACCTCTAAGATCCAAGATCAATTTTTCCGCACCTCGGCCTTTAAGGTCCTGCATGGCGGATTTGGTCTGTTGGGAAGCTTTTCTATTAAAACGCGACAGTACAATATAGCCTGTTTTATCATCCACCATATCGTAATAAGGAACGGCATCCACTTCTATAGCCTCTCGGGTTATGGTAGTGGTTTTTGTTTCTCCTTGACGCACAAACGTGACTTCCACAGAAGAATTATTGGCGCCTTTAAGCAATTCGCTGGCATTGTCATCGAAATCGGCCACTTTAATATCGCCAATCTTTATGATTTCATCCCCCGCTTTTAAACCAGCTTTGTCCGCTGCATAGCCCTCGTAAGGTTCTACAATAAGCAATTTGCTTTCATAAGACCGTACTAGAGCACCAATACCTGAATATTCTCCAGCATTATTGATTTTATAGGACTCTACATCTTGTTCATTCAAAAATTGGGTGTAGGGGTCAAGGTCATCCAACATGTGCTTTATAGCGGAATCCATGAGTTCTGCAGGATTGGTTTCATCCACATAATTCATGTTGAGTTCCTTAAAAAGGGTGGTAAAGATTTCTATCTGCTTGGCAATTTCAAAGAAATCACTCTTAAAGCTACTGCCCACAACCAAAAGAGCGAGGGCCAAAATGGGGATTACAATCTGCTTTTTAATCTTTCTTTTCATGGAATTCCTTTTTAAGAAAGGCCTCTAAAAGTAATTTCATGGCCTTATCAACCTCATTAAAGCTGGGCATTGTATTGCCAAGGTATAAAAATATGAACGCAAAATTTCCCTCAATGTTGTTAAAAATAAGGGGTTTGTTTAAACGGTAGGCCTCTCGCAACAAACGTTTGACACGATTGCGGTCCACGGCTTTTTTAAACTTCTTTTTTGGGGCAACCACCGCAACTTTCACCTTGGTATCGCCTGTGTAATCGGTGTTGAGGTAGATGAGCTTAATAGGGTTTTGTTTCAGGTTTTTCCCTTCCGTAAATAAAGCCTCGATGACTTTTTTGTTTTTCAACTTTTCTTTTTTGGGAAAGGAAAATAGAGCATCCCCTTGTGGGGCACTTGTAGGGTTGCAATTGATGTTTTCTTCTACCATGTTCTAGGCGAATCCATTTAGGAGGTAAATTACTCAAATAAAATTAAGCCGAAATAAAAAAGGGCGGCACAAACGCCGCCCTTAATCTCTTTTGGAGTGGAATTTTATTCCTCTGCTTGATATACGTTGTTCTCCCCATTCACGTCTGCCATAAGTTGTGAAGGATCGATTATGATTGCTTTTACGTTTTCCAACGGCATGTCCAAGGTAAATTCATAGGTCGGATAAGCCCAAGGCCAGTCTTCCAAAACCGTTCTTTTTATACCTGGATATGGATTTTCTTTTTCTCCATACATCATGCGCAATGGAGCATAATAGGTTTCTTGGGTACCATCGGCACCAACAACCAAAATATCCAAAGGCATGGGCATTTCGCCAATACGCTCTAAGGTAACTTTTGTGTTGTTACCATCTGCCTCAACACTTTTAATGCCGTAATCGATCGTGTTGGTAGTTTGCGTCCAATCGGTCAAATACCAGTTCAGTTCCATTCCCGACACTTTTTCAGCCGTTCTTTTGATGTCGTTCGGCGTTGGGTGCTTGAACTTGAAATCATCGAAATACTTTTTAATGGTTTCCATCAACTTATCCTGTCCGATTACATATCCTAATTGAGATAAAAAGATGGAGCCTTTGCTATAAGCTGCTATGCTGTATGCAAAATTTGTGGTATAACGGTCAGCATGGGTAGCCTGAGGCATTTCCAATCCGGAATTTACCAAGGCATAATAGCTTTTATAAGAACCTTCAAAAGGGTTTTGTTTGTCTTGTTCCATGATTTGGTTCATGCACAAGCTGCTAATGAAAGAGGTAAAACCTTCGTCCATCCATTCGTGCTCCGATTCGTTGGTCGCCAAAACATGTTGAAACCAAGAGTGTGCCATTTCGTGAACCATTACGCCCACAAGACTTCCATAGGAACGATTGCCCGTTACCAACGTACTCATGGCGTATTCCATTCCTCCATCACCTCCTTGCACTACGGAATACTGCTCGTAAGGGTATTTGCCCACGTTGTTGCTAAAAAATTCCATGGCTTCTGCTGTTTTTGGCTGAAGTTTTTTCCAGTTTTCATTGTATTCGGGATTGTCTTTATAAAAGAAGTGCAGGGTTGGCCCATTTTCCATTTGAAGCGTATCATGGATATATTCTGGGTCGGCAGCCCACATAAAATCGTGCACGTTCGGTGCCTTAAAGTGCCAGGTAAGGGTTTTTCCCTTGGTTTTTACTTTGGTTCCCGGGGTTTCGTAACCATGACCAATTTCGTTGGGGTTTTGAAGGTAACCAGAACCTCCCACGGTATAATCTTTGTCCAATGTGATTTTTACATCAAAATCTCCCCAAACACCGTGAAATTCACGAGCAATGTAAGGGTTTGGGTGCCATCCTTCAAAATCGTATTCTGAAAGTTTTGGGTACCATTGGCTCATGCTCAACGCAACACCTTCTCTACTATTTCTTCCAGATCTTCTAATTTGAAGGGGAACTTGACCTTTAAAGGTCATTTCCAAGGTGGTTTTTCCTCCAGTAGGAATCGGCTTCGCCAAATCAACAACGAGGATGGTCCCATTTTCTTCAAAAGAAACAGCCGTACCGTCTTGGGTCAACGTTTCTGCATGCAAATAACCTATTTCACTTTCAGACAAAGAAGCGATTCTACTGTTGTCCCCATCCATCATTCGTTTATCAGGATCATTAATGTTCTGGAGCCTAATGTCCATCTCACTCCCTGGTTGAAAAGCATTAAAGTATAAATGATAAAAAACACGGCTCAATTCATCTGGCGAATTGTTGGTATACACCAATTTTTGAGTTCCGGTGTATTGGTATGTTTTCACATCCATATCCACCTCCATGGTGTAATCTACATGTTGTTGCCAGTAGGTTGTACTTTGAGCATTCAGTAAAGACGAGGCCAATAGGGCCACTAAAAAAAGGGGCATTAATCTTTTCATATGTTATTTTGAGTTACTTTCTAGAGTGGTTTTGCCTTTTGCAATTTGGTCTGCTAAAATTAAGGCGTTGTAGGCATTTACCATTTTACCAGACTTTGAAATTTTATCGAACGCCATGGATTTGGAGGCATCTCCGGCCACAATAACCGATGTTTTTGATTTTAATCCCGATTGCATTATGATGTTTTTTACATCGGAAGCCGTTAAATCGGGATAATACGAACGAATTAGGGCAGCAACTCCCGCTACCGCAGGAGCGGCCATCGAAGTTCCTCCTTGAAATTCGTATTCACTTTCTGGCATGGTGGAATAGATTTGATCACCAGGGGCAAAAACGTCTACGTTTTTACCGCCATAATTGGAAAATGTGGCCACCATTTCCGACCCATATTTACTTGATAATGCTCCCACGGTAATCATATTGTCCACAAATTCAATTTTCCCGAGTTTATGATCATTGGGGTAGTTGGTGTTTTCTGGATCTTCAAGATTTTCTCCGTCGTTTCCTGCGGCATGCACGATCAACACATCTTTGGAGGCAGCATATTCAATTGCATCATACACCCATTCTGCTTTTGGAGAGAACGCCTTTCCAAAGCTACAATTAATGATAGAGGCTCCGTTGTCCACTGCATAGCGGATTCCAAGAGCAATATCCTTATCGTATTCGTCACCATTGGGTACTGCTCGAATGCTCATGATTTCCACATTTTGGGCAACACCGTTAACTCCTTTACCGTTGTTTCGCTCGGCAGCAATAATTCCTGCTACGTGAGTACCATGACTTTCGGTGTCGACCCTATTTTTTGGGTCTCCGTTACCATAAGGCACGTCTGTAATATCGTAGGGGTCGTCCCCAACCGGGGTTCTACCATTATAATCTTTGTTGAGATTGTAGTTGGCCTGGTCAGAGAAATAGTTGATGCCTTCCTTAAGCTCTTCCAATACAGCAGGAATACTTTCGCCATAGGTGAACATTTGGTTTAAAACGGCAACACTTTGCTCCATAATAGGAGAACTGGCTTTCAGGGCTTTAAGGTCTTCTTTGGTATAGGTTTCTTTTCCCAATTCTTTTTTAACCGCCATGTCGGCGCCTTGTACCACTTGATAAATTTGTTCGTATTGTTGCTTGTTTTGAAGCGCTTCAGGATATTTTTTATCCAACATTAATCTAGCTTCTGCTCTTTCAGAAGCATCACCAATATTCAATCGAAGCATCCTTACATACTCTAATTGCTCATTGTATGATTCTCCCAAGAAGTTGTAACCGTGAACGTCATCAACATAACCATTTCCGTCATCGTCCTTTCCATTATTTGGAATTTCATCTTTATTGGTCCAAAGCACATTTTTTAAATCTTCGTGCTCTAAATCCATTCCAGAATCCAAAACGGCAACCACTACGGTTTTCCCTTTTTTGTTTTTAATGATTTCAGAATAGGCCTTATCTACACTCATCCCAGGAATGGTATCCTTAATGAGGTCCAAGTGACCCCAATGTTTTTTCTCGCTATCTGTAAGCTCTGAAATTTTTAGGGGAACAGTATCAATATTTTCAACGGGGGTTGAAACCAATGCAGTAGATCCACATCCCGCCAATAAAATTGTAGCAGAAAGGGATAAAATAGTTTGTTTGTATGTGCGATTCATATAATGTATTTGTCTAAGGGGGATTATTGTTGTTTGAATAGTTCATCGAAAGTAAAGAGTTCGTCCAACCGAACACCTCTTTCAGTTTGTTTAAGGGTACAAAGTTGATTGTGGGCATCATGCTCAAAAAGAAGCAGCCAATTGTTTTCAACGGCAGCGTTCAAAAACGAAGCCTTTTCTTCCATGGTCAACAAAGGGCGGGTGTCATATCCCATCACATAGGGCAGTGGAATGTGTCCTACGGTTGGAATTAGGTCGGCCACAAAAACCACGGTTTGCTCTTTGTATGTAAAATGAGGCAGCATCTGTTTGTCGGTGTGTCCATCCATAAAATGGATGCCAAATCCTAATTCGGATTGTGCCTGAAACGATTTGCCTTTTCGATCTATAAAATGAAGTTGCCCAGATTCTTGCATGGGCAATAAGTTTTCTTTTAAAAAGGAGGCTTTTTCTCGTGGATTGGGTTTAGTGGCCCATTCCCAATGCTCTTTGTTGGTCCAAAACTTCGCATTTTTAAATGCGGGCTCGTAGCCGGTTCTGTCGGAGTTCCATTGAATGCTTCCCCCGCAATGATCAAAATGTAAATGCGTTAAAAAAACATCGGTGATGTCGTCTCGGTGAAAGCCGATCTTTTGGAGCGAACCATCCAATGTATGGTCTCCCCATAAATAGTAGTAATTGAAAAACTTTTCCGATTGTTTGTTGCCAAGACCATTATCCACCAAAATAAGCCTGTCGCCATCTTCAATCAAAAGGCAACGCGCAGCAATGTCGATCATATTATTGCCGTCGGCAGGGTTGGTTTTATTCCAGATGGATTTGGGCACCACTCCGAACATGGCACCACCATCTAGCTTAAAATTTCCGGTTTCTATGGGATAAACTGTCATGTAGAAAGCAAAAAGGCCTGCAAAATAAGAAAAGAGCCATCCAAATAGATAAAAAGTGATAATATATTAGCCGTATTTTAACAAAAAGAAGTCAACCTGAACCAATTATGCGCAAAAATGAACCCCATTTACACTAAAAACATTTCCGGTGTTTTCCTTCAAGAGGTTATCTAAAAGAAAAGCAGTAAATTTCCAAAAACTTAAAGAATGCTTGAACTTGCGGGAATAATTATTCTTGGAATCATTGCTCAATGGGTGGCATGGCGGTTTAAACTGCCCGCTATTTTACCTTTAATATTGATTGGGCTATTGGTTGGCCCAATTGCCACCTTGTACACCGCGGATGGCTCTAAATTGATAGAACCTATCTGGAATGGAACTAAAGGACTTTTCCCGGGCGAAGGACTTTACAATTTTGTTTCATTGGCCATCAGTGTTATTCTTTTTGAAGGGGGATTAACACTTAAAAGGGCTGAAATTTCCAATGTTGGACCTGTTATTACCAAATTAATCACAATTGGAACGGTGGTTACCTTTTTTGGCGCGGGAGTATCTGCACACTATTTGTTTGGTTTAAGCTGGCAAATTTCCTTTTTGTTCTCAGCATTGATTATAGTTACCGGACCCACGGTGATAACTCCTATTTTAAGAAACATTCCCTTAAAAAAGGATGTTTCAGCAGTTTTGAAATGGGAAGGAATACTAATTGATCCGATTGGTGCCTTGGTGGCAGTATTGGTGTTCGAATTTATAAGCGTTGGTGAAGGAAGTGAGTTTACCCAAACAGCCTTGGTTGAATTCGGAAAAATCATTCTTTTTGGAACCACCTTTGGTTTTACGTTTGCCCACGCACTCGGATTTGCCATTAAAAAAGATTTTATTCCCCATTATTTATTGAATGTGGTTTCGCTTTCCACCGTGTTATTGGTGTATGTGGAATCTGACGTTTTCGCTCATGAATCAGGACTTTTGGCGGTTGTTGTTATGGGTATGGTTTTGGGCAATATGAATTTGCCCAACATCAAAGAGCTGCTCTACTTTAAGGAATCCTTGAGCGTATTGTTGATTTCCATTCTTTTTATCCTTTTAGCAGCCAATATCAATGTTGGAGATATGGAATTGATTCTAAACTGGAACACGGTTGCGCTTTTCGCCATCATTGTTTTTATTATAAGGCCGTTGGGCGTGTTTTTAAGTGCCCAAGGCTCCAATTTAAAGCTCAATGAAAAACTGTTTATAGGATGGGTGGGTCCAAGAGGTATTGTGGCCGCAGGTATTGCTTCGCTTTTTGGTTCCAAACTCATGGCCAAAGGGGAGCCTGGCGCAGAATACATTACACCTTTGGTGTTTATGATCGTTTTGGGCACAGTGTTGTTGAATGCCACCACTGCTCGATTCTTTGCCAAAATAG
Source organism: Flagellimonas cixiensis (assembly GCF_042134615.1). Lineage (GTDB taxonomy): Bacteria > Bacteroidota > Bacteroidia > Flavobacteriales > Flavobacteriaceae > Flagellimonas > Flagellimonas cixiensis. Next base: position 1,390,777 of record NZ_CP169639.1, on the reverse strand, counting down.
TTGGGGTATTTTTGAAGAAATCGGAAGGTATTTTGATTATTGGCGCATCCAAATTATCCCGTTTGATTGCTAATTATCTAAAAAAGAACAACAGGCATGTGGTGTTGATCGATAACAACCAAGCCAATGTGGACAAGGCCAAAAAATTGGGACTTGAGGCCATAACCGCGAATATTTTTTCGGACAACCTTACGGATAATATTGAATTGAACGACATGGGTTATTTGATGGCCCTAACCGGTAACTCTGATATTAACAAGTTTGCCATTAAAAAATTCCAAAAGCAATTTGGTGAGAATGGAGCCTTTAGATTGGTGAATACGGAAGAGGTTAACGATCCAGAAAAAAATCCAAAGGAAGGCCTTTTTTCACATACGGATGATTTTATCCAATTAATGGATACGGTGCGAACACATCCGACCATTCACGAAATAGACCTAAAGGACAAGGAACACTACGACAACCTGATTGACCTTACCCAAAAAGACCCAGATATTGTCCCATTATTTACCAAAGCCCCAAGTGGCAGTATAGATATTATGCCTTCCAACAGCAAGGATTTTGTGCCTAAGGGGGATGGCTACAAATTGGTGTATTTGGGCAAATTGATTGATGAAGACAAGGAGGACGAGCAAGAGTAAATAGACTGCTCATCATAAATACAAACCCAAATTACATCGATTCATCAACCCAAAAGGGGCATTCGTCAATTGAGACCTTGATGGTTTAGATTGCACAAGTACATTTAGCTCATACATAACCAAAATCTTTAAAAATGAGAAAAATTGTACTTGCCTTTATGGCATTGGGTTTAATTTCAATTAGTTGTTCAAAGGATGATGAACCAAGTAAAAAATGTGACGCATGTGAAAGCAGTGAAGGCACAAAGGTTGAAATTTGTGACTTAGGAAATGGAAAATATGAACTTACACTTGGCGGAGTGGCAACTCAGGAATTGACAGCTGAGCAACTAGGCAACAAAAGTCAAAAAGATTATGTTCAAGAAGTTTGTAATGGTCTTTAATTAATCATTCAACTTTAAAACAGCCATAAAAGCTTGTTGTGGAATTTCCACATTCCCTACTTGGCGCATTCTCTTTTTACCCTTTTTCTGTTTTTCGAGCAGTTTACGCTTACGGGAAATATCACCACCGTAACATTTGGCGGTCACATCTTTACGCAACGCTTTTATGGTTTCTCTGGAAATGATCTTGGATCCAATCGCGGCCTGAATCGGAATATCGAATTGCTGTCTTGGGATAAGCTCTTTTAACTTTTCGCACATTTTTTTACCAATGGTATGTGCATTATCAAAATGGACCAATGCAGATAAAGCGTCGACAGGTTGCGCGTTCAAAAGGATATCCACTCGGACCAGTTTGGATACTCGCATCCCTATTGGTGTATAATCGAACGAGGCATAACCCTTTGAAACGGTTTTCAATCGGTCGTAAAAGTCAAACACGATTTCGGCCAAAGGCATATCAAAAATAAGCTCCACCCGTTCCGTAGTTAGATAGGTCTGATTAACGATTTGACCTCGTTTTTCGATACAAAGTGACATCACATTCCCAACAAAATCAGATTTGGTGATGATAGTCGCTTTAATATAGGGTTCCTCTACACGATCCACCGTGCTAGGGTCTGGTAAATCCGATGGGTTGTTCACAATTACGGGAGTTTCCGTGTCTTTGGTCGTAAAAGCATGGTAGCTTACGTTGGGAACGGTAGTAATCACCGTCATATCGAACTCGCGCTCCAAACGTTCCTGAATGATTTCCATATGCAACATGCCCAAGAACCCACAACGGAACCCGAAACCAAGAGCAGCACTACTTTCAGGAGTAAATACCAAAGAAGCATCATTCAACTGCAATTTTTCCATGGAAGAACGCAATTCTTCAAAATCCTCGGTGTCCACAGGATAAATACCGGCAAAAACCATAGGTTTTACATCCTCAAAACCAGAAATGGCATTTTTGGTTGGGTTGGCCGCATCGGTTATCGTATCCCCAACTTTCACTTCACGAGCATCTTTAATACCCGTGATCAAATACCCCACATCTCCAGCGGAGATTTTTTGTTTGGGCATTTGTTTCAGCTTTAAGGTGCCAATTTCATCTGCATCGTAGGCCTTTCCAGTGGCAACAAATTTGATTTTTTGCCCTTTTTTGATTTCTCCATTTACTACCCTAAAATAGGTTTCAACACCCCTAAAAGGATTGTACACAGAATCAAAAACTAGAGCTTGCAAAGGTTCGTCGATGTTTCCAGTTGGTGCAGGAATGCGCTCGATAATTGCGGTTAGAATTTCTTCAATTCCAATACCAGTTTTAGCGCTGGCAGGGATTACCTCTTCGGGTTTACAACCCAAAAGGTCTACAATGTCGTCAGTAACTTCCTCGGGATTGGCACTTGGCAAATCCACTTTATTAAGGACAGGGATAATTTCCAAATCGTTTTCCAATGCCAAATATAGGTTGGAAATGGTCTGTGCCTGAATACTTTGTGCGGCATCTACCACCAAAAGCGCACCTTCACAAGCTGCAATGGAACGGGAAACTTCATAAGAGAAATCCACATGTCCGGGAGTGTCGATAAGATTCAAAACATAGGTTTCTCCCTCGTGTACATATTCCATTTGAATGGCATGACTTTTAATGGTGATTCCACGTTCGCGCTCCAAGTCCATATTGTCCAACAACTGGTCTTGTTTTTCGCGCTCGGTCACGGAGCCGGTAAAGTCCAACAAACGGTCTGCCAAGGTACTTTTACCATGGTCTATATGTGCAATTATGCAAAAATTTCGAATCTTTTTCATATCAATAGTAACACCTCCCAAAAAGGGCACATGATCAACTGCAAATATAATTGTTTTAGTGGCCCGTAGAGGTATTTTTCAAAATAAGAAAAGTGGGAGGCTATTTCGCTCAAAAATAATTTATTAGATTTGAGGTTCAACCCTAACTCTACATGAAGCTAACCACCTCAACTCTTGTACTGGTATTTTTTGTGATGCATGGACTTTGCGCCCAAAAATATACTGTAACCGGAAAGGTGGTGGATGAGCAAAATGAAACCATTCCCTACGCCAACATTCTGCTTTTACAGGCCATGGATTCCACTTTTGTAAAAGGAACATCTTCAGACGACAATGGTTTTTTTGAGCTGACAGGAATTGACCCCGACCTTTATTTATTGCAGGCAAGCTACGTGGGAAGGGGTTCAGAGCCAAGAGCGCTGGACATTTCAAGCGACATTGCTTTAGGAGCCTTAATAATCCCAATGGGAAGTAACGAATTGGATGAAGTTGTTGTGGTAGCGCAACGTCCCAAGCTTCAAAAACTGCCAGACAGACTGGTTTTTTCGGTTGAAAACACGGTAGTTTCACAGGGAAGTTCATGGGATATTTTAAAAAGCACCCCAGGCGTCATCGTCAACCAAAACGAATTGTTGATTCGCGGTCAAAACGCTACGGTATACCTGAATGATAGAAAAGTGCAGCTTTCAGGACAAGAAGTTCAAGATTTGCTTCAAGGGCTGTCAGGCACCAATATCAAATCGGTTGAGGTCATTGCCAATCCACCTTCGAGCTACGATGCGGAGGGCGGCCCCATTTTAAATATTGTCACCAGCAAAAATATAGTGCCGGGCTACAAGGGCAGTATCAACGGGAATTATACGCAAGCTGTTTTTTCAAAATTCAGTTTAGGTACAAGTCATTATTACAAAACGGATAAGTTGAACTTATTTGCGAATTATTCCATCAACCCCAAAAAGGACTTGGAGAAAACCAAAAAGGGCATCAATTTTATGGATGATACCAATTCGGTTTTTTCACAATGGGATACAGATTACAATCAGGTAGAAAGTTCACAGTCACACAACGGAAGTTTTGTGTTGGATTATGATATCAATGACCAAAACAGTTTAAACCTGACGTCAAATGTGCTTTTTAACCTAAATCAGGAGCAACAAACCAATTTGGAAACCTTGATGAGAAATAATCTGGGGCAGTTGGACTCCACGTTTACCACCCAGAACAATGCCGACATGGACAATACCAATTTGGCTTTTGATCTAAGCTATGTGCACAAGTTAAAAAAAGAGGGGGCTCAAATCAGTGCCAATGCACACTATACTTATTTTAATGGCGATTATTTTCAAAACTTAAACTCCGATTATTTCGATGCCAATGGCGCATTTTTGAGGGATTTTGGATTTGATTCCGATGCTAAACAAGACATACAGATTTATACCGGACAATTCGATTACTCTACCCCGATTGGCAACGCATCCTTTGAAACGGGAGCCAAAATTTCGGTGATTGATTCGGAAAGCAGTGTGCGATTTTTCAATTTTACGGGGTCCGATGACAATGTGGACGCTTCCCAATCAGATCGCTTTTTATATGATGAAAAGGTGTATGCCGCTTATTTCAGTTTCGTAAAAAACTGGGAAAAATGGTCCATGAAATTGGGCGTTCGAGGCGAATTGACCGAAGCAGAAGGCACTTCTTTAACGCTGAACCAAGTTAATACCCAAGACTTTTTTGAACCATTTCCTTCTTTTTATCTATTGTATTCGCCATCGGACAAGCATAGCTTTTCTTTCGATTTTGGACGAAATGTGAACAGACCAAAATACGATGACCTCAATCCGTTCCGATTCTTTTACAACGAAAACGATTATGAACAGGGCAACCCTACATTAAAACCTAGTTTCAGCAACAACTTCAACTTTAACTATACGCTCAACAGCGAATACTTTTTTGATGTGTATTACCGAGACAATGGAAGCAATATTGCCTATTTGGTGTTTCAGGATAACGATAACCAAACCTTGGTCGAGTTAAAGCAAAATGTGCTCGATAGTAAATCGTATGGGTTGGATTTCACCTTGAGCAAGGGCATAATTCCAGCATGGTTTATATATGCTTATACTTCAATTTTTCATGAAGAAGAGACCTTTTTGGCCGAACAGAGCGGAAATGTGGCGTTTACCAATGAAGTCAACGGGGTTTATGCCTATTTGGGCAATTACTTGACTTTGTCCAAGGACGGAACTTTCACAGGCGAAATAGCCGCCACCTATATTTCAAAATTCTTGTTTGGGTCTTATGTGTCCGATGAGCAGTTTAATCTTACCATAGGGCTTCGCAAAACGCTTTTCGATAATAAAATCACCCTATCTCTTGCGGCAGAAGATATTTTGGAAAAGTATGTGCCCACCTACCGTTCGCAGTATTTAAATCAGGATAATTTTTACCGCAGACGTCCTGAAACACAATTTATCCGCTTCGGATTTACCTACAATTTTGGGAATTTTAGGTTGGAGGACAATCAACGGGCCATCGATAAAAAAGAGCGCGACAGACTTCAATCCCAAGATTAGTGCGTTCATTTTAAGTGATTTTGTACTTTTGCAGACCAAAAACCACAGGATTTGCCAAAAATTCGAAACATAGAACTCCCTGATTTCCCGCTTCTTCTAGCCCCGATGGAAGATGTGAGCGACCCACCGTTCCGTGCCCTTTGCAAAGAACAAGGTGCCGATGTGGTCTATACCGAGTTTATTTCTTCGGAAGGTCTGATTCGTGATGCCGCTAAAAGTGTCATCAAATTGGATATTTATGAAAAGGAGCGCCCCGTAGGCATTCAGATTTTTGGTGCTGAACTGGATTCCATGTTGCAGGCAGTGGATATCGTGGAACAATCAAATCCAGATATCATCGACATCAATTTTGGGTGTCCCGTGAAAAAAGTGGTCTGTAAAAATGCAGGTGCGGGTATTCTTCGCGATATCCCTTTGATGGTAAAATTGACCGAGGAAATCGTAAAGCGCACCAAACTTCCTGTTACCGTGAAAACAAGATTGGGGTGGGATGCTAATTCCATTAAAATTGTTGAGGTGGCTGAACGCTTGCAAGATGTGGGGATAGAGGCGATTTCCATTCACGGTAGAACCAGAGTACAGATGTACAAAGGAGAGGCCGATTGGAAACCTATTGCTGAGGTGAAAAATAACCAACGTATGCACATTCCCGTGTTTGGAAATGGCGATGTGGACACTCCCGAAGCTGCGGTAAAAATGCGAGACGAATTTGGTTTGGATGGGGCCATGATTGGTCGAGCCAGTATTGGTTACCCTTGGTTTTTTAAAGAGGTGAAGCACTTTTTTAAAACAGGAGAGCTCTTAGCACCACCATCAATGACGGAACGCGTGGAGGCCGCCAGAAGGCATTTGCAAATGTCCATTGATTGGAAAGGCGAAAAACTGGGCGTTTTTGAAACCCGAAGACACTACACCAACTACTTTAAAGGGATTCCGCATTTTAAAGAATACCGCATGAAAATGGTGACCAGCGACGATGCTGCCGATGTTTTTGCGGCATTTGATGAGGTATTGGAAAAATTCGGGGATTATCAGTTTGCTTAAATAGTAATCAACTTTTTGTTGATACGACTGCTGGCAATTTTGGATGAAATCACACCCAAGACCACAATGGTGCCCATTACAATGACAACATTTATAGGATTGTATTCCACCGGATAGGCCAAAGTAGCGGTGATTTTCACCCAGCCGAACAGCAATTGCGAAGCAATCAACAAGGATCCGAGCAGTACTCCAATTAATCCACCAAAAGATGTGACCAGCAACCCTTGGATAAAATAAATCCTCCGTAATTCCTTAATAGTCGTGCCTAGACTGAACAAGGTTTTGGAATTTTGTTGCTTGTCCAAAATCATCATAATAATGGCACCCACTACATTAAAAAGCGCAATGATCAATACCAATGTAAATATCAAATATGTGGCTAGATTTTCGGTGTTCAACATTCGGTAAAGGGTACTGTTTTGCTCCCTACGGGTTAAAATGGACACCTTATCGCCCAGTGCGTCATTAATTTCAGCCCTAACATCTTCAACTGAAACTCCCTCTTCCAACTTAAAGTTGATTCCAGAAATTTCGGTGCTGTCCTTTTGCAAAAGTGCTTGAACCAAAGAAAGGCGTGTAAAAACATATTTTTTATCCAGATTCTCTTCTACGGCATAAACCCCACTTACTATCAAAGGAAGTTCGTTGTAGGGTTTGGACCCCATCAAACCTTGTTGTGAAAAGGAACCCTTTCCTGGTTTTGGAGTTAAAACCTCCATGGGAGTTCGGTTTTTTAAAGGAACCCCCAGTAGGTTAAAAATACCCATGCCAATCACCCCGCTTTGTTCTATATTTCCCCAATTTCCAGCGTACAAATTACTATCCAGACCAGTTACAGACCTATAGTTTTCATCAATTCCCTTAATGTAGGCAATGGTGCTTTTTTCTTTATAGGTGAGGTAGGCCCGCTCTTCCAATTCTTTGGCATATTGCGCTAATCCTGGAATTTTTTCCAATGCCTCTTCTTCTTGTGGTGAAAGGGTAAAATGCTTTCCTATGGTTGGGGAAGCCTTTAAATCAGGGTCAAAAGTATTAGAAAAGGAAAGACTGAACGTTTTTAATCCTGCAAAGGCCGAGAGAACGATAAATAGCGCCGCTGAACCAATCACAATGACCAAAAAAGTAATAAAATTAATAATGTTCACCGCATTTTGGCTGCTCTTGGACCTTAGGTAACGCTTTGCGATGTAGAGGGGAAAATTCAAATCAGGATTTCTTTCTTTTGTCCAGTAAATCTCTGTTTTTAATGGGATTTTCTTCTCCTTTTAAGGATTTTTCTATGTTGTCGATGTATTCCAAGGAATCGTCCAAATAAAAGTTGAGTTCTGGAACACGGCGCAACTGGTTTTTAGTGCGCTGTGCCAATTCGTAACGAATGGCAACTTGATTTTCTTTAATGCCTTCCAATAATCCTTTGGCATCTTTATTTGGAAAAATGCTTACATACACTTTGGCCAAAGACAAATCCACGGTTACAGAAACCTTGGAAACAGAGATTAAGGTACCCTTGAGTCCACCGTCTGTGGCGGCCCTTTGCAAAATATCTGCGAGGTCTTTTTGGATGATACCCCCTATTTTTTTCTGTCTTTGTGTTTCTTCCATAATGCAAAAATAAGCGAATTACTGACTATCCTCACTTTCTGAACCAATTACAGTGCGTAATTTTGGGAAAAGGACCTTTAATTTGAATTAAATATCGCAAATCCATGGATAAAATAGAACATATTGGCATCGCCGTGAAAGATTTGGAGGCATCAAACACCTTATTTGCCAAACTATTGGGGGTGCAGCATTATAAAATTGAAGAGGTGGCTACCGAAGGGGTGAAGACTTCTTTCTTTCAATCGGGTCCTAACAAGATTGAATTATTGGAAGCGACTAATCCAGAAAGTCCTATCGCCAAATTTTTGGACAAGAAAGGGGAAGGCATTCATCATGTGGCTTTTGCTGTGAAGGACATTGTTTCAGAAATAGCACGATTAAAGGATGAAGGGTTTGTGGTTTTGAACGAAACACCAAAGAAAGGCGCTGATAATAAATTGGTTGCGTTTTTACATCCGAAGGGCACAAACGGGGTTTTGGTAGAGCTTTGCCAAGAAATAAAAGCGGGGTAGCAGCGTTAAAACCTTGCGGTGGTAAAAAATAAACACTAATATTGCATCCGCAAAAATGCGGTCCTATAGCTCAGTTGGTTAGAGCACCTGACTCATAATCAGGTGGTCCCTGGTTCGAGCCCAGGTGGGACCACTTAAAACCCTTTCAAGTCGCTGATTTGGAAGGGTTTTTGTTTTAGGCAATTTCAGAACTTCAACTTTCACCATACCAATCACCTTACTATAGAAAGCATAAACCTTGAGTTAGATTTTTCATTTCCACAACTTTATATTGTCACATTTTGAGACTTTAAGAAAAAAACACCTTATCTTGGTATAACATCCATTGTGATAAAGGCACGTTTTCCTGAAGTAATTAAAACTTATTTAAAATAAAAGCACTGCCTGCACCACATAAATAAAAACTAAACAGAATTAAAAATGAAAAAACTATCTAACACACTAGGCATGTGCCGCATGCAATTGATGCTATTGGTTTTATGCTTTCCCTTAATGGTAATCGGTCAAGAGGTTGGGTCCATGGAGCGACTGGTCTCCCCCGAAATTGCCGATGACAATTCCGTAACATTTAGAATTAAGGCACCGAAAGCCGAAAAGGTCGTCCTATCGGGTAATTGGATGCCATCGGTGCCAAACGAAGGGGGGATGGGTATGACCCGCCAGACGGTGGAGCTCACCAAAGATGAAAATGGCGTTTGGTCTACAACCGTTGGCCCATTGGAGCCTGAACTTTACGGATATACCTTCATAGTGGACGATGTGAACACCTTGGACACAGCAAATTTAATGGTAGCGCGCGACGGGACCTTCCGAACTGAAAATGTATTGTACATTCCTGGAGAAGCTTCGGACCTTTATTGGGCCAAAACAGGCCCAAAAGGCACAGTTCACAAGATTTGGTATGAGTCTCCTACGCTGGATTTAACCCGTAGAATGTTTGTTTATACCCCACCAGGATATGCCGATAGCAACGAAAACTACCCTGTTTTATATCTATTGCATGGCGGAGGCGGAGATGAAGAGGCTTGGCCAACACTTGGGGTGGCCAACCATATTTTGGATAACCTCATTAACTCAGGAAAAGCCGAACCCATGATCGTTGTGATGACCAACGGAAATCCAACTCAAGCCGCAGCGATTACCGTAAGCCCAAAATTGAAGCCCTCCAACCAACCTGCAGGAGGTATGGCAAATATGATGTTTGAAAAAAGTTTGGTGAATGATGTGATTCCTTATGTTGAATCTCATTTTCAAGTGAAGGCAAATAAAGAAAACCGAGCCTTGACCGGTTTGAGCATGGGAGGATTACAGACTCTGAACACCTCGTTTGAAAACCCTGAATTGTTCGATTATATCGGGGTAATGAGCATGGGTTTTGCTGATTTAAGCCGATTTGGAATCGAGGTGGATCATTCTAAAAGAGGTCAGCAAATAGACGCATTAAAAGCTGCCGATCCTAAATTGTATTGGATTGCTTGTGGTACCGACGATTTCTTATACCAAAGTGTGGTAGATATGCGAAATGAGCTGGACAAACACGATTTTGAATACACCTATCGCGAAAGTACGGGTGGACACACTTGGTCTAACTGGAGAATCTATCTCTCGGAATTTGCTCCTATGTTGTTCAAATAAATACTCAGTTGATTCACACGATGTGAATCTTCTTAAAATTAATAACCCTTTCAAATCATCAACTTGAAAGGGTTTTTTATGCTGTTATTTCAAGTCATTTTAAATCCTTGATGACAACTTTTCCTTGTAAGTTTGTAAAGTTTGAATTCCGAAACTAGTCATCACATGAAGCTTTTTAACATCATAGAACCTGCGGCGGCAAAAGTTCCGATCATTATAAGCTCCCCACATTCGGGAACTTATTTTCCAGATTCTGTGGTCGATACGTTTCGACCTGAAATGATTGAAAAACCAGACGACACAGATTGGTTTATTGATAAATTATACAATTTTGCACCCGGTTTGGGCATCACTATGATCACGGCCAATTACAGCCGTTGGGTGATTGATTTAAACCGCGACCCCGCAAGTAAACCTTTGTATGATGACGGAAGAGTTATCACAGGGTTAACTCCAACCACCAATTTTAATGGGGAGCCTTTGTGCCGAGAAGAGACTATAAATACAGCCGACATAAATTTTAGAATAAAAAACTATTACAGGCCTTACCACGATAAAATTGGGGAGCTTTTAGAAGAAACAAAACAGCAATTCGGTAAAGCTTTGTTGTTTGATGCCCATTCCATTAGAAAAGTGGTGCCAGGCATTCAAAAAGACCCTTTTCCAGATTTGATTTTGGGTGATAATGAGGGTGCAACGGCCTCCCAAGCTCTTATCAATTCAACTTTGGGCGTCCTAAATAAATCAGGAAAAACAGTCGAGCATAATCACCCTTTTAAGGGGGGATATATCACGAGGTCATTCGGAAATCCAACAGAAAACATTCATGCACTGCAGCTCGAAATGGCCAAAACCAATTATATGGACGATTCCGAAACCGAATACCACGACGAACGTGCCGAAGAAACCAGAAAGAATTTAAAGCTGTTATTTCAAGAGTTGATAAGCATTCTAAAATGAACAAAAAATTAAAATTTAAGGGGCTGCTCACCATAAATGGTTGGTTGGAAAATGCTGTTGTGGAGATAGATGAAAATGGAAAATTGGTGTCCATTTCTCAAGACTCATCGGACGTTGCCGAAAACATAGATGGATACGCCTTGCCAGGCTTTCAAAATGCGCATTCCCATGCGTTTCAGTATGCCATGGCAGGGTTGGCAGAGCTACACGAAGGCACTGGAACCCCAGATGATTTTTGGAGTTGGCGTAATGCCATGTACAATTTGGCATTGACTGTTTCTCCACAACATTTAGAGGATATTGCCAGTATGCTCTATGCGGAAATGGCACGACACGGGTATACGGCAGTGGCCGAGTTTCACTATTTGCATCACGATGTTAACGGCAAACCTTATGCTAATTTGGCCGAGCACGGGGAGCGTTTGATTGCTGCGGCCAATAAAGCTGGAATTCATATCACGTTGGTGCCCATGTTTTACCAGCAGGGAGGATTTGGGCTTGCTGCAGAAAGCAAACAAAGACGATTTATTTCCGAAACCATAGAGGACTATTACAGGTTGCTTGAAAGTACCGTCGAAGCCACAAAACAGTACCAAAATGCAAATTACGGTATGGGAATTCATTCACTGAGGGCAGTAAAAGAGGAGGATATCTTATCGGTTTGCAATGATTTTAAAAACCACATCCCGTTTCATATTCACATTTCAGAACAAAAAAAAGAAGTTGAGGACTGCTTGAAATTTTATGGGAAAAGACCTGTGGAATGGTTGCTCAACAATTGTCAGGTTACAGAGAATTTTCATTTGGTACATGCCACCCATTTAAATGAAGATGAGGTGAAAGGAATAGCCAAATCCAAAGCAAATGTGGTGCTTTGCCCATCCACCGAAGGAAATTTAGGAGATGGTCTTTTCGCGTTCGAACAATTTAAAAATGAGAATGGCAATTGGAGCATAGGTACCGATAGCCATGTTGGATTGAATCCTTTTGAGGAGCTTCGCATTTTGGATTATGGCCAACGACTTACCACCCACAAGCGCAATACATTTTACCAACCCTTAAAAGGAGATAGTGGTTTTAATGCGATAGAAATGGCGTGGAAAACGGGAAAAAAAGCCATGGGAGAAAATCGAAATGACTTTTTCGAAATCGGTCAATCTTTTGATGCTGTGGTTATGGATGCAAAAGCCCCATTGTTGACTAGTACCTCCACCAAAAATTTGTGCAACACCTTTGTGTATTCCAGCGATGCTTCCCATATTTTGGGCGCTATGGTACAGGGCAACTGGGTGTCTCAGAATGGCAGGCATGAGAACTATGATTCCATTTATGAAAACTTCCAAAAAACCATGAAAGATTTGCGTTGCAGATTATAAAGGGTGTTTTGAAATGTTAAAGCAATTATAAATTGCTAACAATTCCATGGTTTTAGATAATCGTCATCATCAAACTAATAAAAATAGACGCACTAACAACAATTCGATGGGCTGCAATTTATTTTCCTCCTTACAATTGCTTAATTTTCAGTCCAATTATAACTAATTCAAAACAATGATTTCTAAAATTGCAAACCTCAAAACATTGCTGTTTTCTACTGCGATGTCTTTGACATGCGCTTCTGCCTTGGTTGCGCAAAAAGTTCCCTCGCCAAAAGACGTGTACGGATTTGAAGTGGGAGCGGACTACAAATTAGCCGACTACTCACAAATTGAAGATTACCTGACCCAACTGGACAATGCTTCCGACAGAGTTCAAAAAATTGAAATTGGTGAAACGGTTCTTGGACGTAAAATGTACGTTTTGTTTATTTCAACCGAAGAGAATTTGGCCCAATTGGACAAATGGAAAGACATCAGCACCAAATTGGCCCGCGCCACCGTTAGTGATGCTGAAGCCCAACAACTTTCCCAAGACGGAAAAGCCATCGTTTGGATTGACGGGGGTATGCACTCTACAGAGTTGGCCCACGGACAAATGACATCTGAGTTGGCCTATACTTTGGCAACTTCCGAGACCAAAGAAATGCAAGACATCCGAGAAAATGTGATTACCATCCTTATGCCGGTAATGAACCCTGATGGATTGGATATTGTAGTGGACTGGTACCGTAAAAACTTGGGTACAGCCTACGAAACTTCGCGCCCTCCGGTATTGTACCATTACTATATGGGACACGACAACAACAGGGACTGGTTTATGAACACTCAGCCTGAGACCTACAACGTGACCAAGATTTTGTACAACGAGTGGTATCCTCAGATTGTGTACAACCACCACCAATCATCACCAGCTTGGACCAAAATTTCTATTCCACCTTATGCTGACCCAGTAAACCCGAACATCAATCCAGCGATTACAGCTGCTGTAAGTGAAGTAGGTTCTGCCATGTCCAAAAGATTTTCTTTGGAAAACATGCCAGGAGCCATTGCCGACAACCACTATACCATGTTCTGGAACGGTGGAGGTAGAACAGTGCCTTATTACCACAACATGATCGGTATTTTGACCGAAACAGGCCACACCACCCCAACCCCAAGATTTTACGACCCTAAAAAACTTCCAAAAATGGTTGCGGGCACAACTCCTACGGATGGAACGGACATTATGTATGCCGATGTATGGAAAGGTGGCGAATCACATTTTAGAGATGCCGTGGATTACATGTTGACAGCTACTTGGGCAACGTTGGATTTAGCCTCCGATCGCAGAAGTGATTATCTGTACAATATCTACAGAATGGGTAAAGACGCCATCAAAAAAGGAGAAACCGAAGATTTCTTCGCTTACATTATCGACAAAGAACAATGGGATTCCTTTGAAGCAGTGAACTTGATCAACGTATTGCTTCGTGGGGGTATCGAAGTGGAGCAAGCCACTAAAGATTTTACAGTTGGAGATAAAAAATATGAGAAAGGATCTTACGTGATCTATACAGGTCAAGCGTTTAGACCATATTTGATGGATTTGATGGAGAAGCAAAACTATCCAACCCGTTTCCAATATCCAGGTGGGCCACCGGACACCCCTTACGATTTGGCCGGATGGACGTTGCCTATGCAAATGGGAATTGATGTGGATAAAATTGCTGAATCTTTCAAAGCCCCAACTGAAAAAGTTTCCGGATTGGTTGATTATTACGAAGGAAGCGTGAACAAAAGCGGTTCTTTCGGATATGCACTTAGCGTAAACACCAATGCATCCGTAGTGGCTACCAACAAAGTATTGAAAGCTGGAGGAACAGCTTACAAGGCCATGACTGAATTCAAATCTGGAAAAGCGTCATTCCCCGCAGGGTCCTACGTGGTTACTGGCGATAAGGAATTAATGGAATCGTTGGCTGATGAGTACGGATTGGAGTTCACTGGATTAGCAGCTAAACCAGAAGTGCAACTGACCAAAATCCACCTACCAAAAGTAGGATTGTACAAATCTTGGGTGGCCAATATGGATGAAGGATGGACTCGTTTTATTATGGATGAGTATGAATTTGACATGGATACGTTGCATGATGCCGACATCAAAACAAAAGATTTGTCTCAATACGATGCGATTATTATCCCATCACAAAGACCAAGTTCCATTTTGCACGGACATAGCAACCTGAGTATGCCAGAAAAATTCACCGGCGGAATTGGTTTGGACGGTACCGTAGCATTGAGCAAGTATGTGAGCAACGGAGGCACTTTGATTGCTTTTGATGAAGCCAGTAACTATGTAATCGAGCAGTTCGGATTGCCATTAAGAGATGCCACTTCAGGGGCCGATAGCAAAGATTTCTTTATTCCTGGATCTTTGATCAAAACAGGAATAGACACAACCCACTCACTTGCATTTGGTATGAAGGATACGGTTTCCGTTTCTTTCAACAGATCTAGGGCTTTTGTGATTGACAAGCAACGCAAAAGTGGCGAAGGTGGAACAGAGGAAATTAAAGATGCCCCTGCACCAGAAGTTGAGGTGATTGCCACCTATGCCGCCAAAGGATTATTGATGAGTGGATGGGCTATGGGCGAAGAGCGTTATATTGCCAAAAAACCGGCTATGGTCAAAGCTAAATACGGAAAAGGTTCAGCCATTTTGTTTGCGTTCAGACCACAGTTCCGTGCGCAGCCAAGAGGCACTTACAAGTTGATTTTTAATGCCATTTACGAAGCAGCTTCAGAATAGCATTTAGGATATATTAGTGTAAAATAAAGGCCCGACAATCGTCGGGCTTTTTTTTATCTGAAAAGTATCGCAACCGCCCCAATCGCCGTCACAATCAAAATAAAGCGCTTGTAGTTTTTCTCATTGATTTTCTTCACCAAGAAAACACCCAAAATAAGACCGAAAAAAATAGCAGGCAATAATTTTAAATTGATGGCCAAGGTTTCAGGAGTAACCGTTTTCCACACCCAAATATGAAAAGGCAGTTTAAAAAAGTTGGTGATCAAGAAAAGCCATGCTGCCGTTCCCACAAATTCATTTTTGGGCAATCGCATCGCCAAAAAGAAAATATTGCTGAATGCTCCCGCCAAGTTTCCGATCATGGTGCAAATTCCGGCTAAAATTCCCATAGAGCCAGAAAACAACCAATGCGATGGTACACTTTCCGATTTTCTTCGATCCCAAAAAAGCAAAAGGCCCAAACTCAAAAATATCACGATCACCATCCCCCATTTAAACTCGGTTTCGGGCAAATCTTTACCAATCAAAACCCCGATCAGAATCCCAAGAATCATCCAAGGAAGAAACTTTAAAATATATTTCCATTGGGTGTGACGGTTGTAATAGACTACGGCAAAAACATCCCCAACCAATAATAAAGGAATAAAAAGTCCGGTGCTCGCCCTTGAGCCAAATGCAAGGGCCATGAGCGTCACATTAAAAATGGACATGCCCTTAAGGCCCGCTTTGGAGACTCCCATTAAGAATACCGCGGTGGCCGCCATGGTCCATGCAGCAATCGAAATATCGGAGAGGGAAGTAAGAAACATGCAAAGTTTTTATCGGGTTACAAAAGTAACCCAAAAAAGCTATCTTTAGCGCCAGCCAAACTAAACAAATGGAACTACAACTTTTAGATTACATCATTATTTTTGGGTTCTTCGCCCTCGTACTTTTCATCGGAATTTACGTTTCTAAAAAATCCGGACAAAGCTCAACAGAATACTTTTTATCGGGTCGTAGCATGCCTTGGTGGCTTTTGGGATTGTCCATGGTAGCCACTACATTTTCTACCGATACGCCCAATTTAGTGACCGATTTGGTGCGCTCAAATGGGGTGTCCGGAAACTGGGGTTGGTGGTGCTTTTTGCTCACGGGAATGTTAACCGTTTTCGTGTACGCCAAGCTTTGGAGAAAATCCAATGTAAAAACCGATTTGGAGTTTTATGAATTAAGATACGGAGGAAAGGCGGCCAGTTTTTTAAGAAAATTCAGAGCCATATATCTTGGGGTATTGTTTAATGTGATCACGATGGCATCCGTTACCTTGGCCGCCATAAAAATTGGTGGTGTGATGCTGGGATTGGACCCGTGGGTAACCGTGGTAAGCGCTGGACTTATTACTGTAGTTTTTAGTGCCCTTGGTGGATTTAAAGGAGTTGTGTATAGTGATTTCTTCCTGTTTTTTATGGCCATGGCAGGCGCTATTGGCGCCGCATATTATTTGGTAAATCTTCCTGAAGTGGGAGGATTACAAGCTGTTTTGGAAAATGAAAATGTAAAGGATAAATTAAGCATCTTGCCTGATTTTAGTGATAAAAAAGCCTTGATTACCGCTCTAATTATACCATTAGCTGTACAATGGTGGAGTTCTTGGTACCCAGGCGGGGAACCCGGTGGTGGTGGTTATATTGCCCAGCGTATGTTGGCCGCTAAAAATGAAAACCACGCTATCGGGGCTACATTCTTTTTTAATATTATGCACTACGCGCTAAGACCTTGGCCTTGGATTTTGGTAGCGTTGGCTTCTTTGGTCGTGTATCCAGATATTGCCAGTATACACGAAGCATTTCCAAACGTAACCGAAGATAAATTGGGTCACGATTTGGCGTATTCTGCCATGATGACAAAATTGCCGACAGGACTTTTGGGTGTTGTTTTGGCTTCCTTGGTTGCAGCATACATGTCCACTATTTCTACGCAGTTGAACTGGGGGTCTTCCTATATAGTATATGATTTCTACAAACAACAAATAAATCCACAGGCCACTGAAAAGCAAATGGTAAATGTGGGAAGAATTTCTACCGTATTATTAATGGTGTTGAGTGCATTTTTGGCTTTGGCCTTGCAAAATGCCATGGGAGTGTTCAACCTATTATTATCATTCGGAGCAGGAACAGGTCTCATCTTCATTTTAAGGTGGTTCTGGTGGCGAATCAATGCATGGACAGAAATTACAGCTATGTTTTCTTCTGGAATCCTAGCAGTTTTATTGGAGACAACTCCTTTGAGGGAATATTTGTTTGCCCCCGAAACAGGAATTTTTCCAGAATGGGCCGATTTACCATTTATAATGTTAGTCACTACAATTATTTGGTTAACAGCCACTTTTGTTACTCAGCCTGAAAGCAAAGAAGTGCTTCGAAGCTTCTACATTAAAATTCAGCCAGGAGGTCCGGGTTGGTCAAAAATTGTAAACGAAGCAAAAGAAGATAATGTTGAGATAGTCAAGACCAACGAAAAATGGAGTGTTCCATCAGGTATTAAAGCAATGCTTGCAGGTGTTGTTTTGATTTATTCCATCATGTTTGCCACTGGATATTGGATCTATGGGGAATATCAACTTGCTTCAGGACTCACGGTTTTGGTTATTGTATCCGCATTGGTACTATTAAAGGTATGGCGCGGAATGAAAAACGTGTTTTAATCACGGAGTTCCAATAATCGGGCAACATATTTTCCGACCACATCAAACTCCAAGTTGACCACTGTACCTACTTTATAGGTATGGAATCGGGTGTGCTCGTGCGTGTAAGGAATTATGGCCACGCTGAATTGGTCCTTTTTGGAGTCGACTACGGTTAAACTAACCCCATCTACAGTAATGGAACCTTTTTCAATGGTTACGTTGTTCAATTTGGAATCGTATTGAAAGGTGTAGGCCCAACTTCCATCTTTTTCTTCGATGGAAATACATTGGGCAGTTTGGTCTACGTGTCCCTGTACAATATGTCCGTCCAATCGAGCACCAAGCACCATGGCGCGTTCCAGGTTAACTACATCATCAATCGAAAGATCATCTAAATTGGTTTTGTTGAGGGTTTCTTCAATCGCAGTAACTGTATAACTCTTATCTGTTACCGAAACAACGGTAAGGCAAACCCCATTATGGGACACGCTTTGATCAATTTTTAATTCAGAAGTGATGTCCGAAGCAACAGTAATATGAAGATTGCCCCCCTCTTTTTCAAGATTTTCAACTTTACCCAAAGTCTCGATGATACCAGTGAACATGTGTGTTATTATTTAACTAGCTTTGTAATGCAAAAGTAGCCATATCGGCATTGATTTTATGGAGGAAACGCAAAAAATAAAGCTGGGGATTTCCATTGGGGATTTTAACGGCATTGGGTGTGAGGTGGCATTAAAAACCTTTGAGGATGCAAGAATGTTGGATTTTTGCACGCCCGTCATCTTTGCATCGAACAAGATAATTTCCCAACAAAAGAACGATTTGGGCCTCGACATCAACTTTCATGGGGTGCGAGATGCTTCACAGGTGGTTGATGGTAAAATCAATATTGTAAACGTTTGGAAAGAAAATCCAAAAATAGAATATGGTCAAGCGACCAAGGAGGGTGGCGATTTTGCCATTCGTTCGTTGCGTGCAGCGGTTACCGCTTTAAAGGAAAACAAGATTGATGTTTTGGTCACGGCGCCCATCAATAAAAACAATATCCAGTCAGAAGATTTTAAATTCCCGGGTCACACCGATTTCCTTGCCCAAGAATTGCAAGGGGAGAGTTTGATGTTTATGGTGACCAACAATTTGCGCGTTGGATTGCTTACCGATCATATTGCAGTAAAGGATGTGGCCAAGGCCATCACCCCAAAACTGATTCGCAACAAAGTGATTACGATGGAAAAATCCCTTAAAATGGATTTCGGAATTCGCAAACCCAAGATTGCGCTTTTGGGTATTAATCCGCATAGTGGCGATAATGGTACCATTGGGGAGGAAGATGATAAAATAATGAAGCCGACCATACAAGAATTGTTCGCCAAAGGCACTTTGGTATACGGTCCTTATTCGGCAGATAGCTTTTTTGGTTCGGGTACGCATGAAAATTTTGATGCGGTCCTTGCAGCCTACCATGACCAAGGGTTGATTCCATTCAAAACCCTTAGTTTTGGAAAAGGAGTGAATTATACGGCGGGCCTAAACAGGGTTCGGACCTCGCCCGACCACGGTACAGCCTATGAAATTGCTGGAAAAGGCAAGGCCGATGAGGGTTCTTTTAAAGAAGCGGTATTTATGGCGCTTCAAGTATTTAAAAACCGAATGGAGTACTTGGAATTGACCAAAAATCCACTGCAAAAGCAAAAAATTCGGAAGGGTGGACAAAAAGTTGACTCCTAATCTGATATTTATTGTTGATAAAATTGCAGTTTTGTAGATAAGTAGTATCTTTGCACCCGCCTTTAAAGGCTGGTACACAAACCTTAAGTGTAGAAATGATGAAGCTGAAAGAGTTTTTTATCCCTTTTTCAGGTCTGAAGCTGGGAAAACATGATTTTGTGTACGAGATTGACAATGCGTTCTTTGAGTCTTTTGAATACCAAGAGTTTAACGGAGCTTCAATCCGAGTAAATGCCATTTTGGAAAAGATGAGCACCATGATGGAATTGGAAATTGAAGCCGAGGGAACTGTTAATGTGGATTGCGACCTTACTGGGGAGCCGTTTGATCAACCCATCGAATCAGATTTGCATCTTGTCATCAAGTTTGGTGAGGATTACAATGATGAGGATGATGAGATTTTGATCATTCCACACGGGGAACATCAAATTAATATTGCACAATATGTGTACGAAATGTTGGTGTTGGCCGTTCCACAAAAACGAATTCACCCTGGAGTAGAAGACGGAACGTTGAAGTCGGAAATCTTGGATAAGTTGGAAGAGCTCCAACCCAAGGAAACAAAAGAAGCATCAGACGATAAAACAGATCCCAGATGGGACGATTTAAAAAAGTTATTAACGGACAAATAGGTTTATAATGGCACATCCTAAAAGAAAAACATCAAAAACCAGAAGGGACAAAAGAAGAACCCATTACAAAGCGGTAGCCCCTACTATTGCCAAAGATTCAGTTACAGGTGAAATGCACTTGTACCACAGAGCGCACTGGCACGAGGGTAAATTGTACTACCGTGGTCAGGTTTTGATCGACAAAACTGAGGAAGAAACTGCAGCGTAATTGCAAACTCCTTAAAATAAAGCAACTCCCGTTTTAAAACAAGCGGGAGTTTTTTTATGGCCCAAGGTTAATTTCAAAAACGGAGTGATTTTGAAGGGAAAGTCATATAAAATGACTAATTTTCACCGCTTTTGGGTCAAATTTCAATGTTTTTGACAATAAAGAGAGGCTAAAATGAAAAAAACAACGGCAGCAATTACAGCTGTAGGAGGGTATGTTCCTGAATTCGTTCTTTCCAATAAAGTATTGGAAACCATGGTAGATACCAACGACGAATGGATTACCACCAGAACAGGAATCAAAGAGCGAAGAATCTTAAAAGAAGAGGGTGCGGGTACATCTTTTATGGCGATTAAGGCCGCAGAAGATTTATTGCAAAAAAGAGGAATAGAAGCTTCCGAAATAGATTTTGTTTTGGTTGCTACGGCAACCCCTGATCTTCCCGTAGCATCCACTGCGGCATATGTTGCATCAGAAATTGGTGCCGTAAATGCATTTGCTTACGATCTTCAAGCTGCTTGTTCCAGTTTCTTGTATGGAATGTCAACCGCAGCGAGCTATATCGAATCAGGCAGGTATAAAAAGGTATTGGTCATCGGGGCAGATAAAATGTCTTCCATTATAGATTACACCGATAGAACTACTTGCATTATTTTTGGAGATGGCGCTGGAGCGGTTCTTTTTGAGCCCAATGAAGAAGGTTTGGGACTTCAGGACGAATATTTGCGCTCGGATGGAATTGGTCGTCAGTTTTTGAAGATTGATGCAGGAGGTTCCATATTACCGGCTACTGAAGAAACGGTAAAGAACAAACAACATTACGTGCATCAAGATGGGAAATCGGTTTTCAAATTCGCCGTTTCCAATATGGCCGATGTATCCGCATTGATCATGGAGCGCAACAACCTTACCAAGGACGATGTGCAATGGTTGGTGCCGCATCAAGCCAATAAGCGAATCATAGATGCAACCGCCAACAGAATGGGTGTGGAGCCCGAAAAGGTGATGATCAACATTGACCGTTATGGCAATACCACCTCGGCAACATTACCCTTATTGCTTTGGGATTATGAGAAGCAATTAAATAAAGGAGATAATTTAATCTTTGCCGCATTTGGTGGAGGTTTCACTTGGGGATCTATTTACTTAAAATGGGCCTATAATTCTTAAATCACACAACTAACAAATTCATATTCCATGGACATTAAGGAAATTCAAAGTTTAATCAAGTTTGTAGCCAAGTCGGGTGCTAGCGAGGTGAAATTGGAGATGGAAGACATCAAAATCACCATCCGTACAGGTGCAGTGGGCTCAAGCACTCCCGAAACCACAATTGTTCAGCAAATACCAATGGCTCAGGCCCCAGCGGCGCAACCCGCAGCAGCAGCGCCAGTGGCAACCGAAGCTGCTGCTCCAGCAGCTGAATCTTCAAAATCGGAAGATTCAAAATACATTACCATTAAATCTCCCATCATTGGAACATTCTATAGAAAACCATCCCCAGACAAGCCTGCATTTGTTGAGGTTGGAAGCTCTATCAGTCAAGGCGATGTTCTTTGCGTGATTGAGGCAATGAAACTTTTCAACGATATTGAATCCGAAGTTTCAGGTAAGATTGTTAAGATCTTGGTGGACGACTCCTCACCAGTTGAGTTCGACCAACCATTGTTCTTGGTAGACCCATCGTAGTGAATTTTAAATGCTAAATTTTAATCCCCTTTTTAAGGAGGATTAAAGCCATTTAAAATTTAGAATTCAGAATTTAAGATTGTGTTCTATGTTTAAAAAAATATTGATTGCAAATAGGGGAGAGATTGCCTTAAGGATAATCAGGACCTGTAAAGAAATGGGCATCAAAACAGTGGCGGTGTACTCCAAGGCAGACGAGGAAAGTTTGCACGTACGCTTTGCCGACGAAGCAGTTTGTATTGGCCCAGCTCCCAGTAGCGAATCGTACTTAAAGATTCCAAATATTATAGCTGCGGCGGAAATTACCAATGCCGATGCCATACACCCAGGATATGGGTTCCTTTCCGAAAACGCCAAATTTTCAAAGATTTGTGCGGAGCACGATATCAAATTTATCGGAGCGTCTGGTGATCAGATTGATCGTATGGGAGATAAGGCCACGGCCAAGGAAACCATGCGTAAGGCAGGAGTTCCAACTGTTCCAGGTTCTCAAGGTCTTTTAAAAGATGTGGCCCACGCCAAGGAAGAGGCCAAAAAAATGGGCTATCCTGTAATGATAAAAGCTACCGCTGGTGGTGGAGGTAAGGGAATGCGTGCCATTTGGTCCGAAGATGAAATGGAAAAGAGCTTTAACAGCGCCGTGAACGAAGCAACCGCTGCTTTTGGCAACGGAGGAATGTACATGGAAAAACTGATTGAGGAGCCGCGCCATATTGAGATTCAGGTGGTAGGAGACCAATACGGTAAAGCGTGTCACCTTTCCGAAAGAGATTGTTCCGTTCAGCGTAGACACCAAAAATTGACCGAAGAGACCCCGTCTCCATTTATGACGGATTCACTTCGCGAAGAAATGGGTAAAGCAGCCGTAAAGGCAGCAGAGTATATTAAGTATGAAGGTGCAGGTACCATTGAGTTTTTGGTGGACAAACACAGGAACTTCTACTTTATGGAAATGAACACCCGTATTCAGGTAGAGCACCCGATTACCGAGCAAGTTGTCGATTACGATTTAATCCGTGAGCAAATCTTGGTGGCAGGTGGAGTTCCAATTTCTGGTAAAAATTACTATCCAAAATTACACTCCATTGAGTGTCGAATCAATGCAGAGGATCCTTATAACGACTTTAGACCATCTCCAGGGAAAATTACGACCTTGCATACCCCAGGAGGACATGGCGTTCGTTTGGACACCCACGTGTATAGCGGATACATGATTCCACCGAACTACGATTCCATGATTGCCAAGTTGATTACAACTGCGCAAACCAGGGAAGAAGCCATTAATAAAATGCGTAGGGCCTTGGACGAGTTCGTAATCGAAGGTATTAAAACTACCATTCCATTCCATCGACAATTGATGGATCATCCAGATTATTTGGCAGGTAACTACACTACCAAGTTTATGGAGGATTTTAAAATGGATCCAAAATATTTAGATCATCATTAAAAAGAGCCCCGATTTTATCGGGGTTTTTATTTTATGGAAATAAGTTACTGGGAGCATAAAAGTTGGTTTTCCAATGTGGATTTCACCATTATTGGAAGCGGTATTGTTGGTCTTAACTGTGCGTTGAGTCTCAAAGAAAAATATCCCAAAAGCAACATTTTGGTATTGGAAAGAGGAAGCCTGCCACAAGGCGCTAGCACTAAAAATGCAGGTTTTGCCTGTTTTGGGAGCGTTTCCGAGCTATTAGCAGACCTGGAGCACCATACTGAAGAAGAAGTGGTAGAACTCGTTCAAAAGCGATGGAACGGGATTCAACGGTTACGCAATCTGCTTGGAGATTCCGCTATTGGGTTTGAATTGCATAGCAGCCATGAACTTTTTCTTTTGGAAAAACCTGATTTCTTTAAAAAGTGCATCGATTCCATTTCCTATTTGAATGATTTGATGGAGCCTGTTTTTGGAGCCAAGCCATTTTTACCCAATAGAAATCTTTTCGGATTTGAAAACGTTCAAGAGCAATACATTACCCATATTTTTGAAGGGCAATTGGACACGGGTAAAATGATGAAATCGCTGATTCAAAAATGTTTGTCCAACGGAATTCCCATTTTATATGGGGTAGAAGTGGAAGCCTTGTTGGAAACTGAAACCAAGGCCATCGTAAAGACCAAAGACTTTGAGTTTGATTCCAAACAAGTTTTTGTCGCGACCAATGGCTTTGCCTCCAAACTTTTAAAGACAGAAACTATAAAACCTGCCAGAGCCCAAGTTTTGATTACCGAACCCATTAAAAATCTTCATATCAAAGGCACTTTCCATTTTGATGAGGGCTATTATTATTTTAGAAATATTGATGACCGAATTCTGTTCGGGGGTGGCCGAAATCTAGATTTTGAAACCGAAGAGACCACTGAATTTGGTCAAACGGAAATCATTCAAAATAAATTAGAGGTATTGCTGAACCAAATGATTTTGCGCCATCAAAACGTAAAAATCGAGCGTCGATGGAGCGGGATCATGGGTGTTGGCGCCCAAAAGTCACCCATTGTAAAACCCGTTTCCAATTCCATTTTTTGCGGGGTTCGCTTGGGCGGAATGGGTGTTGCGCTGGGCAGTTTGGTAGGCAAGGAGCTGGCCGATTTAGGGGATTAAAAGTATCAAGAGCAAACTTCAAGTACAAGTGTCAAGCTCGATCAAGCATCAACAATTTCCTTGCATTGCGTTTGAACTTGAACTTGATTCTTGAACTTTTTAGATCATTCGACCATCCAATAAATTGATGATCCTTGAGCCGTATTCTGCATTTTTTTCTGAATGCGTTACTTGAATAATGGTCACGCCCTCTTCATTCAATTGTTTGAACAAGTCCATGATTTCTTCCCCTTGTTTGGAGTTGAGGTTCCCTGTAGGTTCATCGGCTAAAATTAATTTGGGGTTGGAAATTAAGGCACGGGCTATGCCCACCAATTGCTGTTGGCCACCACTCAATTGGGCTGGAAAAAGGTCTTTTTTCCCTACAATATTAAATCTGTCCAACATATCAGCAACCATGGCCTTGCGTTCAGAGCCTTTAAACTTTTTGTAGATCAAGGGCATTTCCAAATTTTCCTGAACAGTCAAATCATCCAATAAATGGTATTGTTGAAACACAAATCCGATGTATTCTTTGTACAAATTGGAGCGGTGTTTTTCTTTTAGATTGTGTACGGAATCCTCTAAAAAGTGATACTCGCCCTCATCAAAAGCATCCAGCATTCCGATAACGTTGAGTAAGGTGGATTTGCCGGACCCGGACGGCCCCATAATTGAAATGAACTCGCCTTCCTCCACTTCGAGATTGATATCTTTCAATAAAAAAATACGTTGTCCGCCCGATTGGACCCATTTAAATATGTTGTTGAGTTGTAATAGCATGTTTTTTCTTTTATTCTGTTCTTAAACTTTTTACAGGGTTTGCCGATGCTGCCTTTACGGTTCGTGTACCTACGGTGATAAAGGCAATAAAGGTGGCCAAAAGTCCTGCCCCAATAAAGAACAATGGACTTAGGGTAACACGGAAAGCATAGTTTTGCAGCCATTCATTTAAAAAATACCAAGCGATTGGTGTGGCAATGACAAAGGCTATCCCTACCAATTTTAAAAAATCTTTGGTTAGCAATAGGGCAACAGAGGAAACACTGGCTCCAATTACTTTTCGCACCCCTATTTCTTTGGTTCGTTGTGCCACGACCAACATAGAAATGGCAAACAGTCCGATACAGCTCAACAAGATTCCCAAAATACTGCCGCTGGTTACAATTGTCGCCATGGTTTTTTCTCTTCTGAACGTACGGTCTACATTTTCATCCAAAAAAGACCCCAAAAACTCTGCCTGTGGCTCAACGTTGCCCCAAGCTTTTTCAACCGCCTCAAAAGAACTGGTAATGTTCTGTGGTGCAATTTTTACATAAGCATAATACAAGTCCCAATCGTTGTTCATAAATAGCGTAAGAGGGCTCACTTGTTTACTGATATCCTGAAAATTGAAATCCTTGACCACACCAATCACGGAATAGGTCGTTTCACCATCATCCATGGGAATACGAACGGAAAGCGGGTCTTCTTCGCCCAATTGTTTGGCCATGGTTTCGTTGATGACCAGGCTTAAGCTATCTGCGGCATAGTCCCTACTGAAAGTTCTTCCGGCCACAACATCAAGGTCCAAGGTTTTTGCATAATCGTAGTCAACGGTCAAGGCATTGGTGACCACCCCACGTCCTTGGTAGTCAAAACCCATCATACTGCTCATTAGGCTTCCATCCTTACCCAATCCCAAATTGTTATCAGCTCCAGAAATATTTAGGATGTTCGGATTGCCTTTTAATTCTTCGCGAAGCAATTCGACCACACGATAACTGTCTTTTTTTCCATTTAGAGGAATAGAAATTACCTGCTCTTTGTTATAACCCAAATCTTTGTTGCGCATAAATTCTATCTGACCATGCAACACTAAAGTTCCGCTGATAAGCAAAATGGCTATGGCAAATTGCAATACGATCAAAGCATTTCTAAGACGGTTTTTACCTAGATCAAGTTTTCCTTTTAAAGCACGAAGCGTACCCAATCTGCTCATTACAAGAGCAGGATATCCACCAGCAACCAGTGTGATGCAAAAAATGGAGAGTCCAAAAATGAGTAAAATTTCAGGTTGGGTCACATGCTCCAAAGTAGCTCGTGTTTTGAACAGTGATTTGAACGGTTCCAATAAAAGATTGCCCAAAACCAGACCCATTATGGTCGATACGGTAAAAACCAAAAGGCTTTCCAGCCAAAACTGAAGGAACAATTGTTTTTTAACGGCCCCGAGGGTTTTGCGCATGCCTATTTCTTTTAAGCGTTTTTCACTCAAGGCAATGTTCATATTTATGAAGTTGGCGCAAACAATAAAAATAATAACAAATGCAACGCCCAAAATCATGTAGGGAAATGCTCGTTTTACTTCTGCAGCTCCACTGGCAAATGAGGTAAAGTGCATATCGGCAATGGGCAACAAATGAAATTGTTTATACAAGCCATCCGCATTGGCAATGGCCCCATCTCTTTTCGCATTTTCGATGCTTCCTTTGTAATGCAGACTGGTAAATTCTCTTGTGTTTTTTTCAAATTGTTCTGGGGTTACGCCCTCATCCAACTGCACATAGACCAAATGGAACTGCGAATCCCAACGGTCGATACTGGAAGCATATTCTGGATGGTTTTCAAAAGGAATAACAATATCAAAATCTATACTGCTATTCGATGGAGGGTCTACCACAACGGCAGAAATGGTGAATACCTGTTCCTCTTTGCCTATTTTTAAAGTAATGGATTTACCGACAACATTTTCTGTGCTGCCAAATACTTTTTGGGCTCCTTCTTCCGAAATGGCAACACTGCTTTTATTGGACAAAGGGTTTTTGGAATTGCCCAGTACGGCAGGAAATGTAAATAGGTCAAAAAAGGGAGGGTCGGCAAATTCAGCATCCAGATTGATTTCTTTGTCATTATACGTGGCTAGTGCATCATCACTCAACGTTCGGACTGCATGTTTGATGCCCGGCACATCAGCCTTTAAGGCAGGGGCCAGAGGCACAGGTTGTGAAGTGCCCGATTCCACCCCTCTTGGCGTTTGACTGGAAAGATATACTTGGTAAACCGAATCCTTGTTTTTGTGAAATTGATCATAGGAAAGCTCAAAAAGAGCGGTCATGGCCAATAAAAGTGCAACGGCAAGTGCGGAAGTTAGCCCTATGATATTTGCCAAAGTAAACACCTTGTTTTTGATCAAATTTCGCCAAGCAATCTTAATATAGTTCTTTAGCATGTTTTTCGTTTTTTTGGTTGATGATTTATTCGGTTCTTAATGAATCTACAGGATTAATATTGGCTGTGCGGTAGGTTCGTGTGACAATAACCGACAATGCAACGAGTACCATACCAATTCCACTAGTTAAAAACACCCACCAACTTAAGTTAGTTTTAAAGGCGAAATTTTGGATCCATTCTTGAATTAAATACCACGAAATGGGAACGGAAATCACAAAGGCAATTCCAATTAGAATCAAAAACTCCTTGGAAAGTTCCATGTTGAGTTGAGCTAAATTGGCCCCCAACACTTTGCGAACGCCAATTTCTTTTACCCTTCGTTCGGTAGTGTACACAACCAATCCCAATAGTCCCATGCAACTGATCAAAATGGAAAGTCCTGTGGCCCAAGACAGCAATTGAACCGTACTGCGTTCCGTTCTGTAAAAGCCTTCCACAATTTCATCCATAAACAGTACTTGTACTTCCTCATCAGGATAAACTGATGCCCATGCTTCTTCAATTTGTTTTACCGAATTGGTCCAGTTTTCAGAATTTTCACCAAGGTCAAAATGAATACTGCTGAACATAGAATAATCGTCATCCGCCCAGTCACCAGTAATGGCCATGGGACCAATATCGGATCGGAGGGAATGTTGATGGAAATCACGCATTAACCCTACAATAGGGATTTTAAGAGTATCCATTTTTACGAAAGTACCAACTACATCAGCGGTGTTTTGAAACCCCACTTCACGGGCAAAAGCTTCGTTCACAATGTATTCTCTAACACTATCGTTGAGCATTTGCCTTCCTGATAGAAGTGGAATGTTATAGGTGT
Organism: Flagellimonas cixiensis; assembly: GCF_042134615.1. Lineage (GTDB taxonomy): Bacteria > Bacteroidota > Bacteroidia > Flavobacteriales > Flavobacteriaceae > Flagellimonas > Flagellimonas cixiensis. Next base: position 1,361,924 of record NZ_CP169639.1, on the reverse strand, counting down.
TCAGATAGTTGACATCGCCCCATAATAATTGGGTTTCTTGGTGCATTTCTGCATCTTCCTTAAAATAGGTCAGCATGGAAGTGGAATAGTTGTTGGAAGCCGGAGGATTTCCGCCCCAACTCACATTGGAGAGTTCGTTAATGGCTTTGACCGCATTGAACAATCGTTCTTTTTTCACTTCAGAGTTATTGTTCCAAGGCGTGTTAACATAGGCCGTGGCGTTGGTTTTTAGTCCCATGTCTTTGTTCATTACGTAATGGAGCTGTTTGGTGACCAACAAGGTGGCAATCACAAAAACCTGAGCCACCACAAACTGAAAAACAGTTAATGTTTTACGTAAACGAACCCCTTTGTCTCCTTTGGAGAACTGTCCTTTTAAAACGGACACAGGTCTGAAGCCAGACAGTACAAAGGCAGGATAAAAACCAGATAAAAAACTTACCAAAACAATCAAAACCAGTATGCCCATTGCTCCCTTAACACTGTACAATATGGATAGGTTGATATCCGCAGGTAAGAAATCTGCAAATTGTCGGAGCAATAAAGGAGCTAAAACCAGGGATAAAACGGCCGCAATACAGGTGAGAATTAAGGTTTCAAACAAAAATTGGCGAACTACTTGCTTTTTGGAGCTACCCAAGGTTTTTCGAATGCCAATTTCCTTGGCCCGAGTTAAAGCTTGAGCCGAATTTAGATTGATAAAATTGGCACATCCCAAGAGCAATAAAAACAATGCAACAAACCCCAAGCTTTTTAAAACCTTAATGCTTGCCACATGTTCGGAATTGTTAAATGGATATTCACCATACTCTCCCCCAAAATGGAGGTTGGTCAAAGGTTGAAGCACAAAGACACGTTCATCATTTATAGCCCATTCTGCCTTGTTTTTATGTTCCGTTGCCAATTCCTTAAGGCGAGACTCAACCAATGCAACGCTGGCTTCATCCCTTACCTTAAAAAACAATTGGTCGCCCGAGTTGGTGCCGTTCCATTGATCGTTGGTGACGATATCCTTTGCCCCAAACATTTTGGCCGAGGATAACGACATGAATTCAGTAAACTTAAAGTCGCTGTTTTGTTGAAAATCGGCTACAACTCCGCTCACTTTTACGGAAATGGAATCGTTATAAACCAGCGTTTTGCCCACCACATCTGAAATTGGAGTGTGAGGAAAATATCGTTGGGCCTTTTTTTCTGAAAGAACCACTTGAGCTGGGTTTGATAAAGCCGATTTGCTATCACCTGCCAACCAAGCATATTCAAATAATTCAAAATAAGCATTGTCAGCCAAAATGGAATTTTGGACATTCTTAAAAGTGAGATCTTGAGGTTTGTTTTCAACCTTAAAAAAATTCGCGCTCATAAAAGGTGCTGCCAATTCAACTCCAGGCATCCCTTCTTGAAAGGTTCGCATCAAAGGAACCGCAACTCCCCTATTTGAAAATTGGTTTCCATTCGATTCAAAAACGGTAGAAACCCGATATATTTTGTCCTTGTCCTTATGAAAGGTATCAAAGGAAAAATCAAAATAAACAATGGCGCCAATGACCATGGCGGAACACAACCCTATGGACAAACCTAACACATTGATAATGGAGAAAAGCTTGTTTTTTAAGATGCTTCGCCAGGCAATTTTTAAGTGGTTGAAAAACATGGTTGGTGTTTATATAGTTAATTATTCGGTTCTTAAACTTTTAACAGGGTTAACAATGGCCGCTTTGATACTTTGGTAACTTACGGTTATCAAGGCTATACCCACTGCAATAAATGCGGATAGGGCAAACGTCCACCATGGAATGTTGATGTGATATGAGAAATCTTCCAACCATCTGTCCATCGCAAACCACCCAATGGGCAATGCAATAAGGACAGAGATACCAACAAGTTTCAGAAAATCCATGGACAATCGATAAACAATTTGCCCAACGCCTGCGCCCATTACTTTGCGAACACCAATCTCTTTCACACGTTTTTGTGCATTGAATGCAGCCAACCCAAAGAGTCCCAAACAGGCGATTAAAATGGAAAGAAGGGTAAAGATCATAAAGATTTGTCCCAAACGTTGTTCAGCTTCATAGCTGTTATTGAAGGAATCGTCCATGAAATAATGTTCAAAGGGCTGTGTTGGGGCCAATTTGTTCCAAATGGCCTCAATGCTTGCAATAGTGGAAGACATGTCGCCGCCGTTAAGTTTAATGGATAAATTGCTTGCGTCGTCTCCTCCGAAGAACAGTCCCAATGCCTCGACCTCATCCCTAAGGGATTCAAAATGGAAATCTTTGACCACACCTATTACAGTCATAAGGGAGTTGGTATTAAAATTGTCTACAAACTGGGCGCCAATCGCATTTTCGGGTGTTTTACCCATTATGGCCACCGTTTTTTCATTAATAATGATACTGGTAGAATCACTGGGAAAGCGTTCAATATCAAAATTTCTTCCTGCTACTAGCGAAAGCCCCATGGTTGTCATGTAGTTGCTATCTACTCTCCATTGCTGCATGTTCACCACTTTTTCCTGACTTCTGTCATCCGCCTGCATAAATGAACTGTCGCTACGGGAAGAGGGAGTAGGCAAGAAACTGCTTAAGGATGCTGTATTTACTTGGCTCAATTGAAGTACTTCGTTTTTAAACGTATTTCGATTGCCTTCAAGGGCATTTACGCCCCTAATGACCAATACTTCATCTTTGCCATAACCTAGGTCTTTTCCTTGGATGTAATTCAACTGCTGGAAAACAGTAAGTGTACCCATGATCAAGAATACCGAAATGGAGAACTGAAGTACGACCAAGGCATTACGGACCCCTCCACCTCCAATGGAGTTGTCTCCCTGACCTTTGAGTACTTTCGCAGCTACAAAGCGCGACATAAAAAATGCGGGATATCCTCCGGAAAGAATCCCCAGTGCAAAAGTGGCGATCAAAAGGATTAGCCAAAAGCTAAGACTTCCGTATGGTATCTCTAGCTCTTTACCAGAAAGATCGTTGTATAAAGGCATGGCAATGGCGGCAATAATTAGGGCAAAAACCAAAGATCCGAGGGCAATCATTCCGGATTCGGTTAAAAACTGCCCGATCAAACTACTGCGTTGCGACCCCAAAGTTTTTCGAATGCCAACTTCTTTAGATCGTTTCAGAGAATGGGCGGTGGACAGGTTCATGAAATTTACACTGGCCAGCACCAAAAGTATAAGGGCAATGGCACCTAGGATATACACATTTTTAATGTCGGATACCGGACTAAATTCTGGGCTTCGCCCCGAATACAAATGAACCTTGGTCAAGGGGATGGTAGAGTAGTTCACATAATTTCCAGAATCCAAAAATTGCTGCTCTGTAATTCCCGGATAAAATTGTTGGGCATATGGAATCAGATATTTGCCAACCATACTTTGTAATTTATCCTGAATGTCGGCCCCACTGGTTCCCGGCATCAATTTGATGAGCGTGTAATAATTATGGCTTCCCCATTCAGCCATTCTGGAATCTTCGTAGCCGGCCATGGACAAAAACAAACCTCTGTCCTGAAGAAAGGAATTGGTGGGTAAATCATCAATAACCCCTGTGACTCGATAGGTGTTTTGATCGTTCAACACCACTGTTTTTCCAATGGCTTGATCAATGGGAAAATGTTTTTCGGCTGCAGTTTTGGTCATCACCAACGTATTGGGCTCTACCAAAGCAGTTTGTTCATCGCCGTGCAAAAGGGGAACACCCAACATTGTAAAAAAGGTAGAATCGGCATAGGTGACCGAAGCCTCCCTAACATTGTTTCGTGCTTCTTCGGAACGGATAAAAATACTTCCAATACCTCTAAATCGCGTAACCATTTCCACTTCGGGAATGTCGTTGAGCATCGCCTCTGCCATAGGGGCAGAAACTTCAGCCAATCGTTCTGCTTTACCACCAAATTTCATATCAGAGTTGACACGGTAAATTCGGTCGGAATCTGCAAACATTTTATCATAGCTCAGCTCGTCATATATATAAAGACTGAGCAAAAGCCCGCCAGCCATTCCGATGGCTAATCCAAATATATTCAGGAAGGTAAAGAATGGCTGCTTTTTAAGGCTTCTCCAGGCGATTTTTAAATTGTTTTTAAACATGATCTGTGTTTTTTGAAGATGATTTATTCAGTCCGCAGGCTTTTGGAAGGATTGGATTTTGCCGCTTTTATGGCTTGAAAGCTTACGGTAATAATGGTGAGTAGGAAGGCCCCGAGCATTGCCAAGGCAAAAATCCACCATTTAAGGATCACACGATAGGGGTATTCTTGCAACCACCCATTCATAACATAATACGCTATGGGCACTGCAATAAAGCAAGAAATGACCACGAGCTTTAAAAAGTCTTTGGAAAGCATGTTCCAAACATTGAAGATCGATGCCCCGAGTACTTTGCGAACACCAATTTCTTTGGTGCGTTGCTCTGCAACAAAAGAAGTAAGACCAAAAAGTCCCAAACAACTGATTAAAATGGCCAATGCGGTGAAAATGCCTGATAATCGGCCCACACGAACCTCTGAAGCGAACTTTTTGCCGTATTCCTCATCCACAAAATCATATTGAAATGGGATGTCGGGAAAATGCTCTTTAAATACGCGTTCAATTATGGCGATGTTTTCTGACGCACTTTTATTGGGGTTTAACCTTAGGTTATAATAAGAACCGTTGTCATTTCTATCGAATACATACCACCCTTGTTTTACGGGTTCATAAGGAGATTGGGCAATCATATCTTCCACCACCCCAATTATTTTCATCGGTTCAAACGAATTGTCGTCGGGATCGGAACTTGTGATAAATTTTCCAATAGGATCTTCGAGTCCCATATATTTTACTGCTGTTTCATTGATCAACAAGGCAGTTGAGTCTGAAGCAAAATCTCTATTAAAATCACGTCCAGCCACTATTTTAAGACCCAAACTTTTGGCGTATTCTGGAGAAACCTCGGTCCAGGCTAAATCTTCTTGGAACCCTTCAGGTTTGCCTTCCCAATCAAAACCACTTCGGTTGGACCAAATTCTTGTGGTAGGCGCACTGGATGTCGACATTTCGGTAACGGCACCCGACTTGATGAACTCGTCACGCATCAAGTCAAATTTGCCGGTAAAGTCTTGACTCATGGTCGGTATTTGAACCAATCCTTCATTATCGTAACCAATAGGTCTATTTTGGGCATGGTTGATTTGCTGCATAACAATCACGGTTCCAATAATGAATGCGACCGAAACGGTAAACTGAACCACTACCAATATTTTTCTTGGAAGCCCCGAATGTTTTCCTGTTTTAAAAGTTCCTTTCAAAACATCAACAGGTCTAAAAGAAGATAGGTATAATGCGGGGTAGCTGCCGGCTAACAAGGCAGTAAACAAAATAAAAACCAATGAAATACCCCAGAAGGAAATGGATGTCCATGGAAATTCTATTTCTTTTCTAGCCAATTCGTTGAAACCATTTAATGAAAGGACCACGATGCCAACGGCAATTACAAAGGCCAAAAGCACCACTAAAAACGATTCACCTAAAAACTGGTTGATCAATTGCCCGCGTTGTGATCCAATGGATTTTCTTATTCCCACTTCCTTAGCTCGTTTTTCGGAACGGGCGGTACTGAGGTTCATAAAGTTGATACAGGCCAAAAGGAGTACAAAAATGCCAATAATGCCAAAAAGCCAAACATATTTGATTCGGCCACCAACCTGTTTTCCATTTTGAAAATTCGAGCGCAAATGCCAATCTTCCATGGGCAACAAAAACATTTCTGGGTTGAACTGAACCAATTCAGCATCATTTAATTGCTTAACGTTTTTTATTTTATCGGTCACGGCCTCCATCGTGGTGTTGTCCGCTATTTGGACAAACATTTGGAATGAGTTATTGTCCCAATAATCCTCGGAACGTTTTACCCAATCCCAGATGGTAATATACTTTGCCCATGGCATTAGGTAGTCGCTATCAAAGAATGAGGTGTTGAATGGGATATCTTCGTAAACTGCCGTCACCATCATGTCGTATTGGCTATTCACCTCCAAATTTTTTCCAATCGGATCCTCGTTGCCAAAAAGAGCTTTGGCGGTTGATTCGGAAAGCATGATGGTATTGATATCCCGCAAGCCATCTTTTTCGCCTTTTACTATTTTAAGGTCAAGTAACTCTGGTGCCTCCCGTTGCATAAAATAACCATTTCTGGAAAGACTGGTTTCCCCATTTTTTAAATATTGGGGCATGTTCCATGAAGACATCATTACGTACTTAAAGTTATCCATGTAATCTTCACGCATGGCCTTTTCCAAAGGTCTCGGAATAGCTGGTCCAGTTCCTGTTTGCCCGTTCATGGTTTGGGATTGGTACACTTGGGCAATTTTATCCTTATGGGCAAAATAGCTGTTGTGGTTGAGTTCATCATTGATCCAAAGACCAATGATCAAGGTAACGGCCATGCCCAAGGCAAGGCCCCCCACATTGATTATGGTGTAGGCCTTGTGCTTGGTTAGGTTTCTCCAGGCGATTTTTAAATAGTTCTTAAGCATGATGATTCTTTTTTGATTGATTTATTCCGTTCTTAAGCCTTTGGTGGGTTTTACCATTGCGGCTCCGATTGATTGATAACTAATGGTGAGTATGGCTACCCCGAGTGCGATGATTCCTGCGGTAATAAAAATTCCCAATCCAATATTGATGTGATACGCAAATCCTTCCAGCCAGCGGTTCATTAAATACCAACCCACTGGAGCGGCAATGCAAATGGAAACCAAGATCAACTTTAAAAAGTCGAGGGTCAGTAGTTGATAAATGCTTTTGAAAGGTGCTCCCAAGACCAAACGGATGCTGATTTCTTTTTTGCGTTGTTCCACCATAAAGGCAGAAAGGGCAAATAATCCCAAACAGGCCACAAGAATGGCAAAAAGCGCAAAACTGTTGAAGATTTTGCCCATGCGTTGCACATCATCGTGCATTTGGGCGAATTCTTGTTCCATAAAATTATAACTCAGGGCTTGGTTGGGAATGTTTCTGTTCCAAATATTTTCTATTGCCAATAAGACTTCAGATGGATTGCCTTTTTCCAACTTCACGGAGACCGCTCCTGTATTTTCTCCAATTACCAAGGACAATGCAGAAATATCTTCTTTGAGTGATTTAAAATGAAAATCCTCTATTTCTCCGATTATGGTAAAGGTTTGCCCCCCATTATCAATTTCCTTTCCGATGGGGTCCGTTAAACCTAGATCAGAGGCCATTTTGGAGTTGATAACAATCGAGTTAACCGAATCCAATGCGAATTCTTTGGAAAAATCCCTCCCCTTTTTCAATTGAATGCCCAAAGTTTTTATGTAAGCGTAATCTACTCTCCAAATTTGTGCAGGAATACCTCTTCCGCCATCATCTTCACCCACCATTCTAAAGGTATTTCCATTTCTGCTGCCACCATCAAGCGGTAAATAGCTGGTTGCGGTAACACTTTTTACTTGCGATAATCCCAAGAGTTGATTCTTGAAGGAATCCATTTTGTCCCCAAGAATATTGGTGCCCTCTAAAACAATCACTTGTTCTTTTTGATAGCCCAATTTTTTGTTGATGATGTAGTCCATTTGCTGATAAATGATCAGCGTGCCAATGATCAAAACCACAGATGTAGTGAATTGAAAAATCACAAGGCCGCTTCTCAATTTGCCACTTTTGCTTCCAATGCTCAAATTGCCTTTTAGCACATGAGCAGGTCTAAATGCAGATAGGTAGAACGCAGGATACAGTCCGGCCAAAATTCCAACCATCAAGGCAGAAGCCAATAAAAGTGGGATGAACCACCATGCTGTCCAAGGCATGAGAATGTTTTTCGCTGCAATTTCATTGAATGTAGGCAATAGTGCCCAAGCCAACACAGTTCCCAAAATGAAAGAGATGATACTGAACAGCACTGATTCGGTTAAGAATTGATTCACCAAGTTGTTTCTAAAAGCCCCTATGGTTTTTCTAAGTCCAACCTCTTTGGCTCTATTGGCAGATTTTGCCGTGGAAAGATTGATAAAGTTGATGATGGCCAATAACAACACAAAAAGGGCAATGGCAGCAAACAACCACACAAATTTAATGTCACCGTGTTTGAGCCCATCCTGCATTTTAAGGTCGGATTTTAAATAAATATCCGAAATAGGTTGAAGCTTGTATTCAATGGTTCTCAACACATTAATGAAATCGGCGGAACGGCCTCGTTCTAGTTGGGCAGGAATAATATATTTTTCTACTACCAAGCTTAGTTTTTGCTCCAATTCGGCAATATTGGTATTGGGATTCACCAAAACGTAGGTAAAATAGTTCTGGTTGGTCCACCCTCCGTAGCTGTCGTTGATGGGAAGTAAAAAATCAAAATTTAGATGTGAGTTTTTGGGCACATCCTGCATAATGCCTGTAATGGTGTAAGGCTTGGTTGCATCATTATCCAAAAACAATGTTTGGCCTACTGCATTTCCATTGGGAAAATATTTAGCCGCTTTGGATTCGGAGAAAACAATGCTTTGAGGGTTCAGCAAAGCAGTTTCTGGGTTCCCTTGTTCCAAGTTGATTTCCAAAATTTCGAAAGCCTCTTGGTCGGCCAACAAGAAATTCTCTTCAAAGGTGTTTTCTTGTTTTCCTTCCAATCGCAACCCTCTTTTACCTGCACCAAAAATTTCAATGGAGTTTACTTTTCCTGCTTTTTCAATTTCAGCAAAATCGGTTTGAAGAGCCTTAGAAAGTGGCAATGGAAAATGGGTGCTTTTCATCACCTCTCCTTCAAAAACCCCTTGCATCACCACCCTATAAATCTGGTCGTTTTTGGCGTAGTGCTTGTCGTAGCTCACTTCATTTTTAATGAAGAGGGAAATCAAAATACAGGCACAGATACCCACGGCAAACCCTCCAATCTTGATTATGGTGAAGAGTTTGTCTTTTTTGATGGACCGCCAAGCGATATTTAAATGGGTTCTAAACATGTTTTTTGATTTTGATTAATGATTTATTCGGTTCGGAGACTTTTTACTGGATTTGTCAATGCTGCTTTAATCGCTTGATAACTGATCGTGGCAAGGGTAATGGTCATGATGATGGCGATGGCCAATACAAATACCCACCAGTTGATGGCGGTGCGGTATTCAAAGTTCTCCAACCAACGGTGCATAAAATACCAGGCAATAGGTGTTGCAATTATACCTGCTATTATGATGAGTTTTAGGAAATCCTGCATCACGAGTGCCACCAAATGTTGTACACTTCCCCCCAATACTTTTCGGATTCCTATTTCCTTTGTTTTTTGCACCACAAAGAATAGAATGAGGCCATAAATGCCCAAACAACCAATGAAAATGGCAATGCCCGAGAACACTCCAATCAAGGAAAGGAACCGCTGTTCTGTTTCATAAAGATCGGCGACCTCATCATCCAAAAAGGCATAATCGAACAAATAATCTGGAAATAGGGTAGACCATTCTTTTTCGATATGTCTTAATGCATCATCTGCAGAGGCCAAATTAATTTTTACAGCCAACTCAGCATATAGTTGTGTTGCTGGGGCTATAAAAATGGGATTTATGGTGCTGTGGAAATCCTGATCATGGAAATCAGCAACCACGCCAACAATATTTGCATTTAAGGTTCCACCATTGATGGATAAATTTTTTCCTATAATTTCTTGTGGACTGGAAGCGCCAATTTTGCGCACAAAAGTTTCATTTACCAACAATTCGTCCACGGATTCTTTTTCATAAAAGTTTCGACCTGCAACCAATTCCAAATCAAAAGCATCCAAATAGTTTTTATCCCCAGCTTTTACTTGAAGGTTAAAATCTTCAGGTTCTGGGCGGTTGTTGTAGACAACTCCAGTTCCCCAATTGTTGTTGCTTGCCCCTGGTGACCCAAAGCAGGCGGTTATATTTGCCACGCTGGAGTTTTGTGCGATACGTTCTTTTAGGCCATTTAATTGGGTTAATTCGATGTATTCTGGAATTTCGATCATGACCATTCCATCTTTGGTAAAGCCCAAATCGGAATCGATAGCATATTTTAATTGTTTGGATACAACGATAGAGCCAATAATCAATACTATAGAGATGGCAAACTGAACCACGACCAAAGCTTTTCGGGTAACATAACCTCCGGCATCGTTTTGTGAAACTTTTCGTTTTAAGGCCAAAACAGGAGCTATTCTTGCCAATAAAAGACCTGGATAACTTCCTGCCAACAAAGTCACCAAACCTAGAAGCAGAACAACAAAACCAGCAAATTTCAACTGAAATAGCGTGTTGATGGAAAGGTCAAGGTCAAAAAGGGTATTAAAAGAGGGCAAAATGGAAACGCACATACCAATACCGATGATCAAAGCCAAAGTGCTAACAATAAATGTCTCGGCCATAAATTGCCAAAACAGTTGGTTTTTAAAACTGCCCAATACTTTGCGCACTCCAACTTCCTTGGAACGATAGGTGGATTGTGCTGTGGAAATATTGATGAAATTGATACAAGCGACAATGAGAATAAAAAGCCCCACCAACGAAAATATCCAAAGCGTTTTCGCGTCTACACCACCACTGTATTTGGAATCTAAATGTACTTGGGCGAGAGGTTGAACCTTGTAATGATGCACATTTTTGGCATCTGGTCTGTATTTTTGCACATATCCTTGAAGCTGACTTTCAATTTCTGAAATGTCTTGATTCGGGCGCATTAAAGCAAAACAATGCAGCGAGGAATTGATGCCTCCCCAAGTCTCGGATGACATAAACTCATCATAACTTTTCAAGGTTTCGAACGACACAAAGATTTGTTCCTCCACAAAAGTATTATTGGGCAAATCCTGGAGCACCCCAGTTATAGTGATGGTCTGATTGTTCTCCAACATAAAAGTTTGGTTGATAGGATTGGTGTCCCCAAACATTATTTTTGCCATTTCCTTTGTGATCATGGCCGTATTGGGCTCGGTAATTGGAGCACCATTGGAACCATCTACCATTGGAAAATTAAAAATGTCGAAAAACTCAGGTTCCACAAATGCAACTTCAGAAGTAAATTGCTTCCGACCCATGTTGCCGTCCAAAGTGATCAAGTAATTGCGCCGATCTACATATTTGGCCACTTTTTCTGCATAGTCGTAATCTTGCCTAAAGGCATTGGCAAAGCCAGGCGGCACTGCTGCCTCATACTCAATAAAATCGCGATGTTCTTCGGTGGCAAAACGGTAGATACGGTCACTATTGTTGTGGAAATTATCGAACCGCAAATGGTGTTGCACAAACAGGAACACCAAAATACTACAGCCAAAACCAAGTGATAGCCCCAATATATTGATCAAGGTAAACCCTTTGCGTTTCCGAAGACTTCTCCAAGCGATTTTAAATTGATTCTTGAGCATGATTTTCTTTTTTGATTGATGAATAGACCCCTACACCATGGCGCCCATGGGCTTGTTCTGGCTTTCAGTTACGATTTGTCCATCGAATAAATTGATCACTCTGTGGGCATAATGCGAATCACGGTCGGAGTGCGTCACCATTACAATGGTAGTGCCCTCTTGGTTTAGTTCTGTTAACAGGTTCATCACTTCAATTCCATTTTTGGAATCCAAGTTCCCCGTAGGCTCATCCGCCAAAATCAGTTTTGGATTGGTCACGACGGCTCTGGCAATGGCCACCCTTTGTTGTTGACCTCCTGACAATTGTTGTGGAAAGTGTTTTTCTCTATGTGCAATTTTCATGCGTTCCAATACTTTCTGTACTTTTTCCCTTCTTTCAGCCTTGTTCATTTTAAGATAGATCAAGGGAAGCTCCACGTTTTCAAAAACGGTAAGCTCGTCAATAAGGTTAAAGCTCTGGAATACAAAACCAAGGTTTCCTTTGCGCAATTGGGTACGTTGACTTTCTTTAAGCCCACCTACTTCGTGTCCGGCGAAATTATAGCTGCCCTCCGTTGGATTGTCCAACATACCGATGATGTTGAGCAAAGTTGATTTTCCACATCCAGATGGGCCCATAATGGCAACGAATTCTCCTTTTTCCACTTTAAGGTTTACCCCGTTCAGTGCCAAGGTTTCTACTTCCTCGGTGCGGAAGCTTTTCTTAAGATCTGTTATCTGTATCATTTTTTGATGGTTGTTTTTTATTAATTAAAGACTTTGTTCGTTTGATTGATGTTACACTCCTCGGATTATTTTAAGACAATCCGTTCTGCATCACCAAAACTATCGTAGTTACTGGTAATGACTTGATCTCCGGGTTCAAGCCCTTCAAGGACTTCATAATATCTTGAATTTTGTTTGCCCAAACGGACATTGCGTCGAATGGCTTCATTGCCATTGGCATCCACCACGAATACCCATTGCCCTCCAGTACTCTGGAAGAAACCTCCTTTTGGCAACAACAAGGCATCGTTGGATTCCCCCAATTGCAGTCGAATGTTATAGCTCTGGCCCGCTCTGATGGTTTCTGGTTTATCATCGTTGAAAACCAAATCCACTTGAAACCTACCGTTGCGCACCTCTGGATATACTTTTCGAACACGCAAAGCATATTCGTTGCCATTTCGTTCCAATGTGGCAGAAAGATCACGTTTTACACGATCAATATAATGTTCGTCGATATTGGCCTCAATTTTAAAATCGGTCAGTACGTTGATTTGCCCAATGCGTTCCCCTTGTGCAATGCTCTGTCCAATTTCTGCATCTAAAAACCCTAATTGACCATCGGCCGGGGCCCTTACGTTGAGGTGGTCCAAACGTTCATAGACCATGGACAATGTTTTGCTCATTCGTTCCATATCGGCATCCAACCCCTTAAGGGATGTTTCCCGCAACTCGTCGTCTTGCTCGGTTTGAATTTTTACAATCTCATATTGCTTTTGGGCAAGTTCAAAATCTTCTTTGGATTGTAGATACACCTCTTTGGAAACCAATTCATCTGCATATAAAGCTTTGTTCTGCTCATAGTTTCTTTTGGAACGTTGCAACTCGAACTGTGCATCTGCCAAGGATCGTTTCCCCTGTACTTGTCTTGAGTCGAAAGTAAGTTTGGTGGAACGCAGGTCGTTTTGTTTTAGAGCCAGGTTACTTTCACTGGCCAAGATCTGCTCATACAGGTTCATGTTTTCCAATTTTAGGATGATGTCACCCTTTTTTACCATGGAACCTTCCTCGATCAATTTTTCGGACACCCTTCCACCTTCATACGCATCCATAAAAATGGTTGCTATTGGGGCAACACTTCCGTTGATAGTAATGTAATCGTCAAATTTGCCTGCAGTTACGGAAGCGATGGACAACCGTTCCTTTTCCGTTCTGAAAGTGGACATGGATGAGGCGAACAATAGTTTATACCCCATAAACAAGACGAGTATGCCCAAGGCAATGTATCCGAAGTGTTTTGGTTTTAGTCCTTTCTTTTTTTCTAATTGTATATCCATGGTATGTTTTAGTTGATGTTAAAAATGGGTAAGCCGTTATAAAAATCTATGGTACTCTGGTTCACCTTTAGCTTAAGGGCCACCTGTAAGTTTTCATTTTGTGCTACACCATACAAGTTTTTTGCTTGAAAAAGTTCCAATGCGTTGATTAATCCTTTATCGTATCTTTTTTGTGCGATGGTAAATGCCAATTCTTGCGATTCCATCTTCTTCTTACTTTGTTCAAATTCTGAAACCAATGCACGGTTGCTCTGAACCAGTTGTTGTAAAACTTTGAACAATTCCTGTTCTTGAATCTCCAAATTGTTTTTAGCCTGTTCAAAGGCAATTTTTTGTTGCTTTACCCTTGAATGATTGGCCCACCCATAACTTAATGGAATGTTGAGGGAAGCACCAACAAATTTGGAAGAGTTATCCTTAAACTGGGTTTTGAACGGGATTAGGTTGCCATTGTCGTCCACATTGGTCTCAAAATAACTGGTTCCGATACCTGCAGTTAACGAAAGTGATGGGTATAGCGAACCACGAGTGGCCTGCAATTGTTTTTTGGCAGCGGTCACTCGATATTCCTGGGATTTGACCAAGGGCACAAACCCTCTTGCAGTTTCGTAAAGTGAATCCAATTCCACACCCTGCTCTTTTATTTCAGGAGCATAATTCAAATTTCTCTCCAATTCAATATCGTTTTGGCCTATCAAGTTCATTTCTTGTAGCAAAATCAATTTGGCTTCGGCCAACAGATTGCGGTTTTGGGTAACCAAAAACTTATCACCCAACAGATTGGATTCAGCTTCGTATAAATCAGACCCTGCTTTAAGACCCAGTTCCACTTGCTTTTCCACTAAATCGTAATTGGCTTGGGAGAGTTCTTGTTGTTCCAATGAAATGGCCAAAAGGCCCTCATAATATTTAATATCATAAAAGGCGGACATCACCCTAAAGGCCAGCATAAATTTTTCTTGATCGATATCTTCTTCTGAGGCCCTGTAGATAAACTTTGTGGCCTTGATCAAGTTCATTTTTTGAAATCCTCTAAAGAGGTCCAAACTTGCCCCTACCGAATAATTATTACTAAAAAATTCGGTGTTCACGTAGGTGTTGGTGTTGGGGTCGGGAGAACGGCCATAACTAATGGTATAATTTGTGGACCCTTCAACGGAGGGCAATAAATTCCGCACGGACTGTCTATAGCTTTCCTTGTTGGAATCCATATTAAAATTGGTGCTTTTTACCTGGAGGTTGTGTTCTATGGCATAAGCCACACAATCATCCAACGACCAAGTTTGTTGCGCCATTCCTTTCCAGGTTAGGAATAATAATAGGGTTGTAATGTAAAATCTTAAGTTCATGTTTTTATTCTGTGCCAAAACATAGTCTATTGTTGTGCCAAAAACATAAAACACTGAAAATCAGTATTAAATATAAAATTAATAGGTTGCACCCTAGTTGTATTGTTAAAAATTTACACACCTTTGTGTAAAAAAAATGGACAGCAAGAATATAAATACATCAAAAGCCATCAGAAAAACAGAATCATAATCCAAAAAATTAAAATTTAAAGTTTACGCACTTTTCTTGGGTTTTTGAGGGCTTGATTTAAATGGAAATGAGTTGGCAAGAATGGATTTTAAAAAACACTATCTTGGTTTTTCAATATTGGAACGAAGGTTGGTGCATATTATAAACCAAACCAAAATACAGCATGGTTAACGGCAAAATCTTATTGGTAGATGATAATAAAAGTATCTTGAGTGCACTCGAGATTCTACTTCAATTTGAGTATAAAGAAGTGGTATCCATCTCCAACCCTAACCAAATCTCGTCCTTTCCCCAATTGGAAAGCTTCGATATTGTTTTATTGGACATGAACTTCTCCGCAGGGGTAAATAGCGGAAACGAAGGTCTGTTTTGGCTTCGTGAGATTCAAAAACGGGCCCCGCACACTTCGGTAATAATGATGACGGCCTATGGCGCCATAGATTTGGCCGTGAAGGCATTAAAGGAGGGTGCTGCCGATTTTATATTAAAACCTTGGAACAACGAACGACTCATGGCCACCGTTAGATCGGCTTTTGAGCTGAGAAGGTCCAAACAAGAGATACACAACCTAAAAAAGAAGGAAAGCAACCTGAAACAAGTCATTAATGAGGATAAAAGTCTCATTGTTGGCAAATCCAAAGCGCTTACCTCTGTTTTGGAATTGGTGGAAAAAGTCGCCAAAACCGATGTGAACGTGTTGATCACAGGAGAAAATGGGACCGGGAAAGAGTTGATTGCCCGTGAGCTCCATCGCTTATCGGTTAGAAAGAATGAGGTTTTTATTGGGGTGGATATGGGGTCCATTGCCGAAAATTTGTTCGAAAGTGAATTGTTCGGACATACAAAAGGCTCCTTTACAGATGCTAAGGAAGACAGAGCCGGAAAGTTTGAAGCTGCCCACCAAGGCACCCTGTTTTTGGATGAAATTGGCAACCTATCCCTACAAATGCAGGCCAAATTATTGTCCGCCATTCAAAATCGGGCTGTGGTTCGGGTAGGCTCCAACAAACCTATTCTAGTGGATATCCGTTTGATTTGTGCCACCAATTGCAACTTGGAACAGATGGTGGCCGACGGACTTTTCAGGGAAGATTTGTTGTACCGCATTAATACCATTCATATTGAGGTTCCGCCCTTAAGGGAGCGGGAAGAAGATATTTTGGTATTGGCCGAATTCTTTTTGAAAAAATTTGCCCAAAAGTATGATAAGCCGGGTTTGCGCATTAATAATTTGGCCCAAGAACGCCTAATGGACTACCCCTGGCCAGGAAACATACGTGAATTACAGCATACCATGGAGCGATCGGTGATTCTGTCGGATGGCAATGTGCTCAAGCCTGCAGATTTTTTACTACATACCAAAACCATGCAGTCTTTTGACAATGATCCCACAACATTGGACGAAATGGAACAGATCATGATTTCCAAAGCTTTGGATCAGCATGGGGGAAACTACAGTGCCGCTGCCGAGCAACTGGGAATATCAAGGCAAACTCTTTACAATAAGCTTAAAAAGAAGAAGTAGTGGCAAGCAGGAATTTCTACATACAGCTTATTATCAGGGTATTAATATTGACCTTTACCATTTTGGGACTGGCATTTTCGGTGTTGAAAGGCTGGTATTTTTTATTTGCTTTTTTAACGCTGATTGCAGCATCACAGGTGTATTCGCTGATTGTTTTCATCAACAGGACGAACCGAAAAATTGCCTACTTTTTTGATGCGATAAAAAATGAAGATTTTACCCTACGATTTCCCGAACGTGTTTCCATAGATTCCTTTAAGGAGCTCAATAAAAGTTTGAATCGGGTAAACGATTTGATCCATGAAGTGCATTTACAACTTCAGATTAGGGAGCAGTATTACCAAGAAATTTTGAAACAGGCCAGTATTGGAATTATGACCTATAACGAAAAAGGCCATATCCTATTTGCGAATCCCACCGCAGAAAAAATTCTGGATTATACCCCGTTGAACCATATAAAGCAACTGTTACAGGTAGATGAAAACCTCTACCGAATTTTTAAATCCTTTCAGTCTTTTGATCGTAAATTGTTTCAGCTTTCCAATGAGCGGGAACAAATTCAATTGGCATTAAAGTCAACGCCCTTAAAATTGGATGGGCAGACATTGCTGTTGGTGGTCATTCAAGATATCCAACGTGAATTGGATGAAAAGGAAACAGAATCTTGGGTACGTTTGATACGTGTTTTAACCCATGAAATAATGAATACCATCACCCCGATTGTGTCGATTTCGGATTCCATCATGAAATATTATAGTAACAATGGGCGCGTAATCACTCCAGAAAGCATTGATGAAAATCAAATAAAGAACACGGTAAAAGGACTGGGAGTCATTAAAGAGCAAGGGGGCGATTTAATGGATTTTGTGCAGTCGTATCGCAGTCTATTGCACGTGCCCGACCCCTCGAAAGCCATTGTGGGCGGTAAAGGACTTTTTGATAAAATAAATGTGTTGATGTCGGCCAGACTGGGCGATAAAATAGATCTTCAAGTTGTCTGTAAACCTGAAAATCTGGAGTTTTATATAGATGAAAAACAAATTTCACAAGTCTTGATCAATTTGACCAAAAACGCGCTTCAGTCGGTAGAACAAACCGAAAACGGGAAAGTAATTTTGGTAGGAGGCATTGATAAAAATGGCTCAAAATATATTGATGTAATGGACAATGGCCCTGGAATTCCACCTGAGGTAATGGATGAAATTTTTGTACCCTTTTTCACCACCAAAAACGAAGGAACAGGAATTGGGCTGAGTCTATCCAAAAGAGTGATGCAAATGCACGGAGGAAGCATTCAAGTAAGATCTGTACCCCATCAAGAAACTGTTTTTAGGTTGACATTTGCGTAATAGGAAACAATGAAGAAGTCAGCTATTTTGAAGTTTTGCTGGGACTATGTCAATGCTAAAACGGCGCGGCTAAAAAGAACTAGTGATGAGCTTAAGGAATCGCTCAATTCCGAAACCAAAAGCACAGCGGGTGACAAACATGAAACAGGGAGAGCGATGGTGCAGTTGGAACAGGAGAAATTAGCGCAACAAATTCTGGAACTGGAAAAAGACCGCTCTGTCCTAAAAAAAATCGATATAGAGAAAACACCTCAAAAAATAAGCTTGGGTTGTTGGGTGAAAACTTCTGCTGCCAATTATTTTATTTCGATTTCTGCAGGAGCCTTTAAAAGCGAAAATGAATTGGTGTATTGCATTTCTTCCAGTGCTCCCATATCGCAATTGCTTTTGGGTAAAGAAAAAGGTGAAAGCTTTGTTTTTAATGGAAAATCACAAACCATTTTGGAAGTACTTTAACCTTTAATCCCAATTCGGTTTTTTACGGGAAGCTTTTCGTTCGGCTGACATTTTTTTGAGTTTAAGCCTTTTCTCTACAGAAGATTTTGATGGTTTGGTTGGCTTTCGCTTTTTAGGAACTTCCAATGCTTTTGTAAGCACCTCAAATAAACGCTTTACAACCAAATCTTTATTCCGGTGCTGACTTCTGGCTTCATCGCATTGCAAAAGTAAGACCCCTTCATTGCTCAATCGGGATTTTAATTTTAGCAAGACTCTTTGTTTTTCGGTTTCGGACAAACCTTGAGATAAAGGAACAGCAAAAGAGACCTCCACTTTGGAAGAAACTTTGTTCACATGCTGCCCTCCAGCACCACTGCTGCGAATCGCCTTAAATTGTAATTCGTTATGTATTTGCTTTTTGTCCAACTTGAAGCCTTCTATTGATGGTCTTCAAAGATACATTAAGAAAAATAGTGACTCCTTTTTCTTGTTCGGTCTCCGTTTTGAATAAAATTTGGGTTCCATCTTCGGCAACACTTTCATTGAGGTAAAAGCTGCCCATAAATAGACTGTTGGTCACTTCGACCCTTAATCCTGAAGCATCTGAAAATTTAAATTCATGAGGATAAACCAGCACCGATTTATCTATTTCTGCATAGGATTTTAACAACTTCATCGGAACTTGGTTGACATGTCCGAACAAAGAAGCCGTGTAGTAATTGGGAGGGTTTTTATACAGTCCTTGGGTGTTGTTAAGTGCGATAACCTCTCCTTTGTCCAAAATCAACGTGCGTTCTGCAAAGGGCAACACATCACTTGGATCATGACTGGCCGTTAGCACCGTAATTCCTTTTTTCTTGAGGTACGGGAAAAGTTTTCTACGTAGTGTGTTTCGTTTAAAGTTATCGATATGTCCAAAGGGCTCGTCCAATAATAATATCTCAGGCTCTTGAGCCAAAACGCGGGCCAGGGCAACTCTTTGTTGTTGTCCGCCACTCAAATTTTTGACTTTGGTTTGGGCAAAATCTTCCATTTCAATAAGCTCCAATAGTTCTTGGATACGCTCTTCATGGGTTTCCCGTTCGAACACGGAAAGGTATTGACCAATGTTTTCTTTCACGGAAATAAATGGCATCAAATCAAAATCCTGCGCTAAATATTTCATGTATGGCTCGCCCGGCACCAAATTAAAATTGGGGCCTAAAGCTTGTTTTTCTCCCCAATAAATAGAGCCTTCTTCCACATGTAGTAGCCCATATATAATTTTGAGCAAGGTACTCTTGCCCGACCCACTTTCACCCATCAAGGCCAAATGTCCCCCAGGGGTCACTTCAAATGAAATGTCCTTTAGAATTGGCTTTTTTTGGTAGCCAAAGGCGTCAATCTGTACTTTAAGCATGGGTGTTGAACAAAGGTCAGTTTAAGGTTTACTTCAAGTTGAGCGAAGCCGAGATTTGTTGATTAGCCCAAATAAAATGGTTCTCGACTCCGCTCGAATTGACTATATATAATTTAGAATAAAGTTAATCTTTAAATTCCTTTATAACAGCCTGGTTAGGCAGCTCATCATATCCCATATTGAACAAGGTAAACCCAAAAATATCGGCGTATTGTTCAATGGTCTTGCTCACAGGTGTTCCTGCTCCGTGACCGGCGTTGGTCTCAATTCGGATTAATGTAGGTTGGTCTCCAGCTTGTTTTTCCTGCAGTTCAGCAGCGAATTTAAAACTGTGAGCAGGCACCACGCGGTCGTCATGATCCCCGGTGGTCACCAATGTGGCCGGATACGAAGTGCCTTTTTTCACATTGTGAACGGGGGAGTACCCTTTCAAATACTCGAACATTTCTTTATTGTCTTCAGACGTACCGTAATCGTAGGCCCATCCCGCACCAGCGGTAAAGGTGTGGTAACGCAACATATCCATTACACCAACGGCAGGCAAGGCCACTTGCATTAGATCAGGTCGTTGGGTCATGGTAGCGCCGACCAATAATCCGCCATTAGATCCTCCTCGAATGGCCAAATATTCTTTGGAGGTATAATTTTCAGCAATCAAATACTCGGCAGCAGCAATAAAATCATCAAAAACATTCTGCTTTTGAAGCTTGGTGCCCGCAATGTGCCATTTTTTACCGTATTCTCCACCACCACGCAGGTTGGGAACGGCATAAACTCCACCTTGCTCCATCCATACGGCATTTACAATGCTGAAAGAGGGAGTTAAACTAACGTTGAAGCCTCCATAACCATAAAGGATAGTTGGGTTTTTTCCATTCAATTCCAATCCTTTTTTATAGGTAATGATCATAGGAACTTTTGTTCCATCTTTTGAATTGTAAAACACCTGCTTGGATTCGTAATCCGCAGGGTTAAAATCAATTTGGGGTTTCCAGTACAGCTCATACTCGCCTGTTTCCACATTAAATTTATAGGATGATCCAGGAGTGTTGTAATTAGTGAAAGAGAAATAGAATTCCTTATCCTCTTTTTTGCCGCCAAATCCTCCAGCACTGCCCACTCCAGGCAACTTTACCTCGCGAATCAATTTCCCCTCGTAATCGTATTGAAGTACTTTGGAAATTGCATCTACCATATATTCGGTGAAGAAATAACCTCCTCCAGTACCTGCGGTCAATACATTTTCGGTTTCTGGAATCAAATCCGTCCAATTATCTGGAGTTGGGTTCGATGCATCGACCACTACCACTTTTTTGTTGGGAGCTTCACGGTCGGTCACCAAGAAGAGTTTGGAACCTTCGTTGTCGATTACGTAGGTGTCCGAATCGGTATCGCCCAAAACGGTAACCAATTCAGGATTTGAAGAGGTAAGATTCATCAAAAACAATTTATTTCCAGAGGTTGAAATAGATGCCGAAATGAACAGATATTTCTCGTCCTCGGAAACATAACCGCTAACATAACGGTGTTTTTCTTCTGGAGTACCGCCGAAGATGATTTTGTCCTCGGATTGTGGTGTGCCCAATTTGTGATAATACAATTTGTGTTGGTCGGTCTTGGCAGAAAGTTCACTGCCTTTAGGTTTATCGTAGCTAGAATAGTAGAAGCCTTCGTTGCCTTTCCAAGAAATACCACTGAATTTGATGTCGACTAAAGTGTCTTCCACAATTTCCATGGTTTCGGTATCAATGGTAATGGCTTTTCTCCAATCACTTCCACCTTCAGAAATAAGATAAGCAGCTTTGGAACCGTCCTTGGTAAAATTAAGCCCCATTAAAGAAGTGGTGCCGTCTTCAGAAAAGGTATTGGGATCCAAAAACACTTCTTCTTCGCCATCTCCTTTTTTGCGGTACACCACATATTGGTTTTGGAGCCCATTGTTTTTATAGTAGTAGGTGTAATCACCCTCTTTAAAAGGGGAGCCCAATTTTTCGTAGTTCCAAAGTTTTTCCAAACGATTTTTAAGGTCTTCACGGAATGGGATTTTATCCAAATACCCAAAGGTTGCGGAATTTTGCTGTTTCACCCAAGCTTCGGTTTCTTCGCTTCGGTCGTCTTCCAACCAACGGTAAGGGTCTTTTACTTCGGTGCCGAAATAGTTGGTTACGGTATCGACTTTTTTTGTTGTAGGATAGGTCACTTGTATAGGTTCTCTTTTGGTAGTTTTTTGACAGGCCGTCAATAAAACGATGGTAGCCAATAGACTAAAGTTTCTCATATAATTTGTTAGAATTGATTCGGATAAAAATACCATAAAAACAAGTAATCCCCAGAAGCGAAATACGCCTTTAACGAATTTTATGAAAGAAGGACAACTAGAGGATTAAAAGTGTCAATCTTAAACTTGGTAAAAGAAGGATTTGCAAGAATTTTTGAATGGTAAGTTGCGTCCTATGACTTTAAAAAGTTAACGTAATGTTAATAAAAATACAACATTATAACATAAAATTGTGAGGAAAAATATTACATTGAACCAAATGAAAAACTAAAACTATTAACATTATGAAAAAACCTCTTTTAAAGAGTGCAGTCTTATTGGCCAGCACAGGGATGATTTTATTCTCTTGTTCGGATGATTCACAATCTGGATTGGAAAGCCCAGAAAATCAAAGTATCCTTCCGGAAGAAGAAGCGGTAATCTTTAATCAGGGCAGTTATGAAATTGATGGATCCTATATTGTGGTGTTCGACCAAAAGGTTACAGGCGACGTAGGGGCAAAATTTGGAGCCGATTATAAATCGGCGACAGGAGCTGTTAAACAATTGGCCACCGATGTATTGGGAAGTCTTCAAATGAAGGGCGACCTTATTGAACGTGTGTACAGTAAAACCTTAACGGGAGTATCTGCGCGTTTGAGCAGCGACCAGGCCAATACGTTAAAGTCAGATCCAAGAGTGGCATATATTGAAAAAGACCAAATGTTTACATTGGCACCACCTCCGGGCAAGGGTCCTGGCGGTGGCGGTGGCGGAGGAACTGCTCTTCAAGAAATTCCTTGGGGTATTGCCAGAGTCAACGGTGGGGCAACCTATACTGGAAATAGTGTTGCTTGGATTATCGATTCTGGAATCGACTCTAGTCATGAAGACTTAAATGTTGATATGAGCCGCGGGTATAATGCCTTCACCAATGGACCAGATTCTGATCTTGCTGTAGACAACAATGGTCATGGAACTCATGTGGCGGGTACAGTGGCAGCTATCGACAATGAAATAGGAGTGGTTGGTGTTGCTGCTGGCGCAACCGTGATTCCGGTAAAAGTATTGGATCGTAGAGGTAGCGGTTCATATTCAGGGGTTATTGCAGGAATCGATTTTGTAGCGGCCAATGCCTCCAATGGTGATGTTGCCAATATGAGTTTGGGTGGAGGGTTCTCCCAAGCTGTGAACGATGCCGTCATCAATGCATCTTCAACAGTAAAGTTTGCAATTGCAGCAGGAAATGAAAGTGCGGATGCCAACGGTTCATCCCCTGCTTCTGCCAACGGAAATAATATTTATACCATTTCTGCAATGTCCGAAGGTGATATTTGGGCTTCTTTTTCCAATTACGGAAATCCACCTGTGGATTATTGTGAGCCGGGAGTTGCCATTAAATCAACATGGCCAGGCGGATACAATACCATTAGTGGAACTTCTATGGCTTCCCCTCATGCCTGTGGATTATTGTTGTTAGGTAACATTGGCAATGGTGGAACTGTGAGTGGTGACCCTGATGGAAATGCAGATACTATCGGAGTAAATTAAACCTAACACTATAAAAATTAAGGGGCCAATTTGGCCCCTTTTTATTTTTTGGAATTGCTTGAAAACTTAGGAAACAGCTTCAGAAGTATTCGAAACCAAATTGTTTTCTACCAAATATTCTGCAATTTGAACGGCGTTGGTGGCGGCACCTTTTCTTAGGTTATCGGCCACTATCCACATGTTTAACGTATTCGGTTGTGTTTCATCTCTACGGATTCTACCCACAAAAACATCATCCTTTCCATTCGCAAAAATGGGCATGGGGTAAGAGTTGTTCGCAGTATCATCCTGCACCACAATACCTGGAGTTTCGCTAAGAATGTTACGAACTTCGGTCAAATCAAAATCGTTGTGGAACTCCACATTTACCGATTCAGAATGTCCACCCGCGGTTGGGATGCGAACTGCAGTTGCGGTAACTGAAAATGTACGGTCATCCAATATTTTTTGAGGCTCACGGGCTAATTTCATCTCCTCTTTGGTGTACCCATTGTCCAAGAACACATCGCAATGTGGTAATGCATTTCGGTTGATAGGATAAGGATATGCCATTTCCCCTTCGATGCCAGCCGCTTCGTTTTCCATTTGCTCTACGGCTTTTACCCCAGTTCCTGAAACAGATTGATAAGTAGACACAATAACACGTCTCATTTGGTATTTTTTGTGCAATGGATCCAATGCCATTACCAATTGAATGGTAGAGCAGTTGGGATTGGCTATGATTTTATCCTCAACAGTCAATTCTGAAGCGTTTATTTCTGGAACCACCAATTTTTTGGTCGGGTCCATACGCCAAGCGGATGAGTTGTCGATTACTGTGGTACCAACTTCTGCAAATTTTGGGGCCCATTCCAATGAGGTATCTCCACCGGCGGAGAAAATGGCAATATCGGGTTGCGCAGCAACAGCATCGGCCAAACCGATTACGGTATATTCTTCATTTTTATAGGTAAGTTTTTTACCTACAGAACGTTCCGAGGCAACCAACAACAATTCTGAAATCGGGAAGTTTCTTTCTTCCAACACTTTCAACATAACTTCGCCTACCATTCCGGTGGCTCCAACAACTGCTACTTTCATTGTAATTTAATTTCTTGCCGCAAAGGTAATTCAGTCAGCGAGTTAAACAAGTATTTTAGTAATGAATTATCAAAAAATAACAAAATGTTATAAATAAAACAACCATCAAGATGTTAGCGAAACACATTGATGGTTTTTAAAATTGATTATTGTGATGTAGCGGGGATGCTGATTCATTTCAGCATCAACGATTTTATTTTCTAAATATCCTCAGCAGGAATTCAATGAAAATTGTCAGGTCGAGACCAGTCGAGACCTCATTTAAAAATATCGAGTTTAATAACTTCTCGACTGCGCTCGAAGTGACAATCTGTTACAATAAATTATTTCTTCAATAAATCGCGAATCTCTGCCAATAACTCTTCTTGGGTAGGACCCTTTGGAGCTTCTGGAGCAGGCTCTTCTTTTTTCTTCATTTTGTTTACTCCCTTAACGATAAGGAACATTACGAAGGCAACAATTAGAAAATCGATTACATTGGTAAGGAACGCACCGTACAGCACAGCAATTTCACCCACCGTTTCTCCTGCATCGTTTACGGTACCATCCGTAATCACATATTTCAAATCGTTAAAATCTGCATTGAACAACAAGCCGATCAATGGTGAAACAATTCCACCGGTAAAAGAAGAAACCACTTCTTTAAAAGCGGCACCCATAACGAAACCTACGGCGATATCCACCAGGTTTCCTTTCATTGCGAAGTCTTTAAACTCTTTTAAAAATCCCATTTTATAGTTAAGTATTGGTTAACAAGAACAAATTAAGTAAAAAGGAAGATATTTAGCTAAAAAAGAAAGAAATCAATCCCCCATAACGATTCTTTTCACTCGTTGCGAAATGGCTGTTAGTATTTCATAAGAAATGGTACTGGCCCCCGACGCAAAATTTTCCGCGGATTGCTCAGGACCAAAAATAAGTACCTCATCCCCTTCATTGCAATCAATTCCTGTCACATCTACCATGATCATATCCATACACACATTACCAATAATGGGCGCTTTTTTACCATGAACCGTAACAACACCTTTTCCTTTTCCGTATTGTCTTCCAATGCCATCGGCATGACCAATGGGCAGTGTCGCCGTTTTTTTGAATCCGTCCGAAATGTAGGCTCTATTATAGCCCACACTTTCCCCCGGCTCAATTAGATGCAGTTGGGAAATGATGGTTTTTAATGTAGCCACAGGCTTAAGCGTTTTATCAACGCTTTTTTCGTTTCCATAACCGTACAGTCCTATTCCGCTGCGGACCATTTCAAATTGAGCCTCTGGATAATTGATAATACCAGAAGTGTTCAATATGTGTCGCATGGGGATATACCCTAGTCTTTGGGATAGGTTTTTACTGCTTTTTTTGAAGGATTCAATTTGGTCCAAACTAAATGGTTTTTCAGACTTGTCTTCGGAGGCAGCCAAGTGAGAGAAAATGGAAATGACCTTTAGTGCATCCCCATCTATTAAATCATGGGAGATGTTGTCCACATCGTTTTCCCAAAAGCCCAAACGGTTAAGGCCAGTATTAAATTTGATATGAATAGGATAATGCTTTAATTTTTTTGATTTGACCTTATCAACAAACTGTTTTAGTATATTTCTAGAATAAATACTGGGCTCCAAATCATGGTTGATTAGCTCGTCAAAATTGGCAGCCAAAGGATGCAATACCAAAATAGGGAGTTTAATCCCTGCCTTTCGAAGCAATACCCCTTCATTCACATAAGCCACGGCCAAATAATCGGCCCCCAATTGCTCCAGCTTTTTTGCAATGACCACCATGTCACTTCCATAAGCAAAGGCTTTGACCACTCCTAAAAATTTGGTTTCTGGCTTTATTTTGGAACGCAAAAAGTGGTAGTTGTGAGCAAGGGCAGATAGGTCGAGGACCAATGTAGTTTCGCCTACCTTACTCATTGGACGCCTTATTTTTGGAATTCACTTCTTCCGAATCCACATCCATTTCGTTGATTCTTTCCCGTAGCATTGCTTTATAAAATGCAGCCCGGCTCAAGGGTTCGTATTCCTCTGTTTCACCCAAAAGCACCAAATTATCATTATGCGATTTTCTAAAACTGTAATTGGCCAAATTACCGGTACGGGTACAAACCGCATGTACTTTGGTCACATATTCGGCAGTGGCCATTAGTGAGGGCATTGGGCCAAAGGGATTGCCCTTAAAGTCCATATCCAATCCAGCAACCACCACTCGAACGCCTCGATTGGCAAGATCGTTGCAGACGGTTACAATTTCATCGTCAAAAAATTGGGCTTCATCAATTCCCACAACATCACAATCATCTGCCAACAAACGAATATTGGCCGCTGCGGGTACGGGAGTGGACCTAATTTCGTTGGAATCGTGGGACACTACCATTTCTTCATGGTACCTTGTATCCACGATGGGTTTAAATATTTCTACCTTTTGTTTGGCGAACTGGGCTCTTTTAAGCCTGCGGATAAGTTCTTCTGTCTTTCCGGAAAACATGGAGCCGCAGATGACCTCAATCCATCCAAACTGTTCTTTAGGGTTGACCGTGTTTTCGAGAAACATACCGTATTTTTGAACGAAATTGTGTGTTTTCCCGTTATATTGGGACTAAGCACAAAGCTACTAAAAAAATATACCCCTAGTTTAGCTTAAAATTTAACCTTTCGTTCTTATAAGAATCGAGAAATTGATTATATTTTTAAAGTAAAGAAAATTAGTTATGATAAAGAATTTACGGGAAGAGTTGATTAAACTATCCACCGAAATTATTACGGCTAGGGAGGATACCGATTTGGCAGCGCTTTATGAAAAATCGAAAGAGATTTACGAAAAGTTGGCCGTACTTAAGTTTATTGATGAGAAATTGAGCGACGTTGAGGTCGACACTTCCAAAAATATCATCGCCACCCGATTTGAGAAATTGGCCAATGCAGTACTTAGTGGAAATATTTCTGTACCGGAAAGTAATCCACACCAAGACGATATTATTACGAGACCTTCCATGGCCACCATTAAGGATATTGTTTCCGAAATGCCATCACAGGCAGATTTGGAAAGAGTATTTGCCGAATTTGTGGCGAAGCCCGAGCTTATTAAAAACGATAAAGAGGAAGTAGGCGGTCAGGCCGATACGCAAGTCGTAGCCGAAAAAAGTGCCAGGATAAAATCGATAAACGATAGACATTCCAAAGATTTGCAAGTAGGCCTTAATGATAAGCTGGCTTTTGTAAAGCACCTTTTTAACAATAGCATGGAAGATTATACCCGCGTGCTTTCACAACTCAATACCATCGACACCGAAGAGCGTTCGGTTTCCTTCATCCAAAACATGGTGAAACCTGAGTATGATGGATGGAAAGGTAAAGAAGAATATGAAACACGTTTTATTGCGTTGATCCAAAGACGATTTTCTTAAACCTAATTCCCAATAAGACCGTAACTTTGGTTTATGGGAAAATTATACCTTGTTCCAACACCAATAGGGAATCTTGAAGATATTACCCTGCGCGCCATTAAGGTGCTAAAGGAAGTGGATGTGGTTTTGGCCGAAGACACCCGTACCAGTGGCAAACTGCTGAAACATTTTGAAATTGACACCCCTTTACAGAGCCACCACATGCACAACGAGCATAAACAAGTGGAAAGTTTAGTTCAAAAATTAAAAGGAGAGGTGTCTTTTGCACTGATTTCCGATGCAGGCACCCCTGCAATTTCCGACCCTGGGTTTTTGCTAACACGTGCTTGCCTTGAAAACAAAATTGAAGTGGAATGCTTGCCAGGAGCCACAGCCTTTGTTCCTGCTTTGGTAAACAGTGGATTGCCCAACGACCGATTTGTTTTTGAGGGATTTTTGCCTGTGAAAAAGGGCAGACAAACACGACTGCAACAATTGGCCGAAGAAACCCGAACCATGGTTTTTTACGAATCACCACACAAACTCCTAAAGACTTTAGGACACTTTGCCGAATATTTTGGGGAAGACAGACCTATCTCCGTTTCCCGTGAATTGACAAAACTGTACGAAGAAACGGTTCGAGGCACCATTTCTGAAGTTTTAAATCACTTTAATAATAAAGCTCCAAAAGGAGAATTTGTAATTGTGGTTGGCGGGAAGAAATAAAGGCTATATTTATTTCTAAAATCAACTCAAGATCAACAAGGCCTTTGCATTACAAATTTTGCTTTGTTTCAATCTTTGAGAAAAATGGCAATAAATAATGGAATGGATACCTTGGGGTATAACTTGTTTCACGGTGGTCTGTGTTTATTTTTTGGACCGTTGGGAACACAAATGGGTCAAATCACTGTTTGATTGGGTGCCCGCCATTTTACTTTCCTATATCATTCCAGCCGTAATAAGTTATGTTTTGGGGTTCGATTTTTCCCAATCCGACATTCATGGATTAAGCCGCGATTTTTTTATCCCATTAACGATTGTGGCGGTAATGGCGAGCCTTTCACTCCATCAACTTAAATCGATAGGGTACAAACCCATTGTGGTTTTTTTGGCAGGGTCATTTTTTATTTCACTTTTTCCGATCTTATTTATGGTTCTTTTTGATGAAACCGATTTGGTGGCAACAACACTAGCTACAAATGGTTTTTGGAAAGGGGTTCCGCCCATTGTTGGCAGTTGGATTGGTGGTAGCACCAGTCAATTGGTGTTGAAAGAACTCGTCAATTGCCCAGAGAATATTTTTCTTTCTGTATTGATTATGGACAATATTTTGGTCAATGTATGGACGATTCTTATGTTTCAAACCATTAAAAAGAGTAATACCTTAAATAAATCCTTTAGGATTTCAGATCAAGAAATTCCAGAACGTATCAACACTGAAAGCGGAAAGTTGATTTCACCTTGGTGGAGCTTGGCTGTGTTGCTTATTGCGGTTTTTGCCATTGATTTTTTATTGAATGCTTTTGTGGCAAAAGTAGTGGCATTGTCTTTCTTGGGATTGGCATTGGGGAATTTTATTCCCAAATGGAACTTTCGATTCACTTTAAAATTGGGCAGTATTTTAATTCTAGTAGTCATGTCTATTCTAGGACTTAAACTAAGGTTTGACATGTTTGGATTTGATATGGCCTTTTTTGGTTTTCTATTGATTTGGCTGGTAGGACATTTTGTATTTATGCTGCTAGTCGCCAAACTTATGAATGTGAACATGGCTTGGGTTCCCATAGCCAGTATGGCCAATGTGGGCGGAATTGCCACAGCACCTGCAGTAACCGCTGCCTATCGCAGTAGTTGGATGCCCCACGCCATTATTTTGGCCATTTTGAGCATGGCCACAGGGACTTTTTGGGGTATGTTGACGATTTATTTATTGGAGGGGTTGATGTTGTGATCAATAACGAGAACCGTCGTGTTTCCCTTTTTCCCAACCGATTTCCCCTAAATATTTATTGGCACTTTCAACAGCTCCGTCTTCAATAGTGGTGCCCATGCTGTCGTTCCAGCGGTTGAGGTAGCCAAACAAAGAAATTACGCCTAGAATCTCCACAATCTCACCATCATTCCAATATTGGTGTAAGCGTTTTTTCAATTCAGCATTAACAGTGTTGGGCACTTGTGAAGCAGCAATGGAAAAATCCAAGGCCGCTCTCTCAGCTTCCGAAAAGGCAGGGTGGGTTCGGTATTCCCAGATATTGTCCAATTGTTCCTGTTCGGCCCCATAACGTTCCGCGGCCCTAATCGCATGTGCTTGACAATAACGGCAACCGGTGGCATTACTGCTCACCCATGCTACCATTCGTTTTAAGGCAGAAGTTACGCGCCCCTCATTGGCCATAACAGCTTTGTTAAGATTGATAAAAGCCTTAGAAATTGCAGGTCTATGCTGCATGGTCAGCACCGAATTGGGACAAAATCCCAAAGTCTCATTAAAGAACTCAGAAAGTTCTTTGGTTTCTTGATCGTGCTCTGGGTTAAGAGGGGAAACTAAGGCCATGGTTGAGATTTTAAATCGTATTTTTGACTCTACAAGAAACAAAAATTAAACGTCATGACAAATCATATCACGACTACTTGGTTGGGTGGGATGAAATTCGAAAGTAGTAACCCATCGGGAAAGACTTTAACTATTGATGCAGGTCCAGATGATGGAGGCGAAGGAGATGGACTTCGTCCTAAAGCGTTGATGCTTTCTGGCTTGGCAGGTTGTTCCGGTTTGGATGTGGCTTCATTAATAAAAAAGATGAAGTTGGAAGTGGATGATTTTAAGATAGATACCATAGCCAATCTTACAGAGGAACACCCAAAATATTACGATTCAGTGGTGATTCAATATCATTTTTATGGTGCAAATCTTAAGGAAGACAAGCTTAAAAAAGCAGTGGATCTATCTGTGGAAAAATATTGTGGTGTTATGGAAATGTTCCGAAAGTTTGCTAAGTTGGATATTCAAATTTTTTATCATAAAAAGTAACTAAAGAACCATTAAGTACAGGAAAAAGATCAAGTTCAAAATCAGAATAGTTAGTTAAATTTATTGATAAGATCAACCTCAAGATCAAGTCTTAATAATGACTCATAAAAAATTCGATCTAGAGGAAAGATTTGTTGGGATGGCATCCAAAATTGCAATGTTTTGCAAGGACCTGCCAAGTGATTTTACTGGACAATACTACGGAAATCAATTGTTGCGTTCTGCTGGCAGTGCTGCTTTAAATTTTGGAGAGGCGCAAGGCACTTTAACAAACAAGGATTATCTTCATAAAGCGTCCTTAACTTTAAAGGAATTAAAGGAATCACGAGTTAACCTTAAAATCTTATCTAAAATTAATTACGGTTCAAAAACAGCCAAAGATGAACTTTTGGATGAAATTGAACAATTGATTAAAATTATTTCAACCATTGTCAGAAATAAAAACAATTAACCTTGAACTTTTACATTGAACTTGATATTCAAAGAAATGCGCTGGACCATTAAACCAAAACCTACACAAGAATCCATAGATCAACTATGCAAAGTATTGGGTGTTGATGAATTGGTTGCGCAATTGTTGATTCAACGTGGAATTACCAATTACGAAGAAGCCAAAGCATTTTTTCGACCTGAGTTAAGCCATTTGCACGACCCATTCCTGATGAAGGACATGGACAAAGCTGTGCAACGGATTGAAACAGCAATCGCCAATCATGAAAATATTTTGATTTTTGGGGATTATGATGTGGATGGCACTACAGCTGTGGCGTTAATGTCCTCATTTCTTTTGGAAACCTATCCCAATGTGGCCACCTATATCCCCGATCGTTATGAAGAAGGTTATGGAGTTTCCTATCAGGGGATAGATTTTGCCGAGGACAACGGCTTCTCTCTTATTATTGCACTGGACTGTGGTATTAAAGCCATCGACAAAGTTGAATACGCAAAGGAAAAAGGGATAGATTTTATTATTTGCGATCACCACCGCCCAGGGGATAAAGTGCCAGATGCTATTGCCATTTTAGACCCAAAACAAGAGGATTGCAATTATCCCTATAAAGAATTGTGTGGCTGTGGCGTTGGTTTCAAATTGATTCAAGCGTTAGCGGCAAAACAAGGCCTGTTGGTGGAGGACTTGTTCCCCTATTTGGATTTGGTCGCTACGGCCATTGCCGCCGACATTGTTCCCATCACAGGAGAAAATAGGGTGTTGGCCAATTACGGATTGAAAGTGATCAATGCCAACCCAAGAATGGGAATAAAGGCCATTATTGATCAAACCAAAAGGAACGAGTTGACCATAACCGATGTGGTTTTCATCATTGCTCCCCGAATTAATGCTGCAGGACGAATGAAACATGGGCAGCATGCCGTTGCATTACTCACCGAAAGCGATTTAACAACGGCGCAAAAGTTTGCACATGAAATTGAAGCATTCAATACGGAGCGAAGAAGCCTAGATCAAGAAATTACGGAAGAAGCATTGCTTCAAATCCAAGAAAATGATGAGGAACAAAGATTTACATCAGTAGTTTATAACGAAGAATGGCATAAGGGTGTAATTGGAATTGTTGCCTCAAGACTTACCGAAACCTATTACCGACCTACATTGGTATTCACTAAAAGTGGAGATAAATTGGCTGCTTCAGCTCGATCCGTAAAAGGATTTGATATTTACAATGCTTTGGAAGGTTGTTCCGACCATATAGAACAATTTGGAGGACATATGTATGCAGCAGGGCTTACTTTATTGGAAGAACAATTTGAGGGTTTCAAAAATCAATTTGAGAAAGTGGTTTCAGAAACCATCGACCCGAAATTATTGCAACCCGAAATCAGCATCGATGCCCAAATTGAAATGCAGCAGATCACGCCAAAATTTATGCGCATATTAAAACAATTTGCCCCTTTTGGCCCGGGAAACATGACTCCAGTTTTTATGGCAGAAGGGTTAAAAGATTCAGGCTATGCCAGAGGAGTGGGTGAGGGCGAGAAACATTTAAAAGCAAGTGTGTATAAAAATGGCACTACTCCAATTGGCGCTATTGGATTTAATTTAGGAAATAAATTGGATGTAGTAAAGCGAATAAAACCTTTCGATGCCGTATTTTCGTTGGACGAAAATGAATGGAACGGAACGGTGAGCCTGCAACTTAAACTCAGAGATATTCGCTAGCATTTTATGGACCCCTACGCTGCACTCCGATACAAGGAATTCAACATATTTTTATTGGTACGCTTTGCCATGGTATTTGCATGGTCCATGCAATTTATTGTGATTGAATGGCAGGTGTATTCCTTGACCAAAGACCCACTTTCCTTGGGCATTATTGGGTTGATGGAGGTAATTCCTGCTATAAGTATGGCCCTCTTTGCTGGACATATCGTAGACCAACGGGAAAAAAGAAATCTTTTGGTGACCTGTATTGCTGGGTTTTCAGTGATTAGTTTGGGTCTGTTTTTATTGAGTTGGCCCGGTCTTGAAGATTCATGGGCGCCCAAAACCATTTTGTACTCCATTTATGCCTTGGTGTTTCTGGGTGGATTTGTACGCTCTTTTTTGGGACCCACCATTTTTTCGCTGATTGCGTTGATCGTTCCTAAAAAGATATATCCCAATGCCGCAACTTGGAGCAGTTCCACTTGGCAATTGGCCTCGGTTTTAGGTCCAGCCTTGGCTGGATTTTCCATTAGTTGGATAGGGGTTCATTGGAGCATGTGTCTCATTTTTGGTTTCTCATTGATGGCGCTTTTGTTCTTGTTTCAGATTCCTAAAAAACCCATTCTTAACCCAAAAATTGGAGAACCTGTTTTTCAAAGTTTAAAGGATGGACTCAAATTTGTTTTTGGTAACAAAGCTATTTTTGGTGCTTTGACTTTGGACATGATTGCGGTATTGTTTGGAGGAGCCGTAGCACTTTTACCTGTTTACGCCCAAGATATTTTACATGTGGGTTCTGAGGGTTTCGGAATTCTTAGAGCCGCTCCTGCGGTGGGTGCATCCATTACCATGTTGGGGTCCACTCGTTTTCCATTGCATAAAAATGCGGGTAAAAAATTGCTTTTGGCCGTTTTCGCTTTTGGTGTTTGTATCATCGTATTTGGACTTTCAGAACTTTTCTGGTTATCGGTGATTGCCTTGTTCTTGAGTGGTGCCGTGGATGGAGTTTCGATGATCATTCGTCAGACCATTTTGCAATTAAAAACACCTGATAATATGCGTGGCAGGGTCGCATCAGTAAATTCGATGTTTGTAGGATCTTCCAACGAATTAGGTGCATTTGAAAGCGGATTGGCCGCTAAATTATTGGGAACTGTGACCGCCGTTGTATTTGGTGGTTGCATGACATTACTTACGGCTGGTGCCACAGCAGTAATTTCTCCAACCTTTAGAAAGCTAGATCTTCAAAAGGATATCGACGAACATGAAAAGGAGGATTAAGTTTTAAGCTCAACATGTTTTTGATGTTAAGGAAATCAATCACTTAGTGACAATGTTTCTCTTAAAATTTCTGACATTTTAAATTATATCAAAAACCATCATTTTATTGTTTTAAACTCACGCAAACTCAATTTTTCTCCATCAAAAACAGCGTAGGTAAAATAGGAAATCCAATCGCCTAAATTGGTGTAGGTCGATTTTTCATTCAATTTGATTTTCATCGGTAAATGACGGTGACCAAAAATAAAATGGTCGTAATGTTGGGTTTCCAATTTGCGTTTGGCATATAGAATCAACCACTCTTTGTCCTCGCCTAAAAATTTAGCATCAGCTTCCCCTGAAATAATTTTATTGTTCACGGATAGATGTTGTCCCAAGCGGACCCCAAGGTCTGGATGCAACCATTTGAACAACCATTTGGCAAGAGGGTTGGTAAACACTTTTTTCATCCGTTTGAAACCCTTGTCATGGGGGCCTAATCCATCACCATGTCCAATAAAAAAGGAAGTATTGTTGATCTTGAATTGTTGTGGGTCGTGATAAACAGGGATGTTTAGCTCTTCTTCAAAATACCCGTTCATCCAGAGATCGTGGTTGCCCACAAAATAGGTGATTTGAATACCCATGTCCGAAAGCTCGGCCAATTTGCCTAAGGTTCTGGTAAACCCCTTTGGAATCACTGTTTTGTACTCAAACCAAAAGTCAAAAAGGTCACCCATCAAAAAAATCGCAGCAGCGTCGTGCTTAATGGAATCCAACCAAGCCACAAACTTTTTTTCACGGGGTAAACTATCCTTTGAAGTGGGGGCGCCAAGATGATTGTCGCTGGCGAAATAGACTTTTTTGCCTTTGGCAAGGGTAATATCCTTCATTTATCTTTTATAGCGTCGATTACTTCTAATCCTATTGACCACGTAGACTACAACTACAAAAAGGGCCAAAATGGGGAACATTAAATTAGTCATTGTTAATAGATTCTATGTCTTTAATTATTTCTTGAATTCTGTCAAATATAAGCCTAAAGCTATCAATATTGACTTTTTTAAAATTGTCATGTTTGGATAATATGTTACGTGCAAAGTCCTTTTTTGATAATGCTAAGCTTCTTTCTTCCAAATCATATACTTTTGAATCGATTATACCATCGTTCATTCTTAATTTTTTTTGCCCAAAGTCACACCTGACATTTTCCATTTCTACATGTTCTCCACTTTGATCATTGAATTCATTACTTAAAAAAATTCTTCTTCCATATTCATCTTTGATACATAAGTCATGATTTTTGTAATAATGTTCTATGCAATTTTTATCCGTTTTTCTGTGAAATGGTTGAGGTAAATAAAATGTAAAAACTCGATTATCAAAGTTTAAATATTTCCTATTTCTTGTAGGGTTAAATTCGCCAAGAGTTTGAGGGTTATCAGAGTCAAAAACCCCAATAATCGGACGTGTATTATCAGATAGAAGATAACCTCTTAGTATTTCCATTAGCTTTTTATCGCCTATGGTAAGGCTTTCATCATATTCATAAATTTTAATGGCGGAATTGACTTGAAGATAATTATCTATAACGTTGAAAGATTCTAGAGCATGCTTTAAATGCATCCAATCAGTGTTTCCCTCAGAATAAACTAAAATTTTATCTCCTTGGTAACTTAGATAATTTTTTAATGGATCTTTCGGAGCTAAAACCTTGAATTTGGCAAGTAACTTTTTAAATACAGGGTCGTTCTTTCCTCTAATATCAGCAATAAAAAGAAGTTTTCCTTTAATTATTTTGATAAAAAGTGAATCATCTTTTTTATTCTTATGACGAACTGAATATTTATCAAAATGCTCTTGTGCCGCCTTGCTTAGACCATAGATTTCCCAAGCATGAAGCATTGCCCTAACTTGTTTTAAAAATTTACGATTAACATTTACTTTTTTATTTACTGTTAAACCAGTCACATATTGATGTTCGTAAGGTCTTCTAAGGGACGATTTATTTGGATTTATATTAAATCCATTTTTATAAATGATTTCGACTAACTTTTCTCCAATTTGAATTTCATCATTGATGATTTTGCATAGTGATTTGGGAAACTTTCTAAGGTTTGTGGAGAACGTTATATCATCAGCATAGCGGGAGTAAAAACATTTATTATTTTTTGCAAGACTTTTTAAATCATTGTCAAGAGATCTACATATTAAGTTTGATATGATTGGTGAGCATGGACTTCCTTGAGGCAAGGAGTTTTCATGACAACAAAGTTGAGCCAATAGATATGCCACTTCATCGTTAAAATTGAATGGTGGTGCTTTGAAAACTCCAGAAACTCTACCAAAATTTATAGCAGGGAAGAAGTTCTCAAGATCTATATTAAATACAAAACGTTGATTTATATGTATTTTAGCATTAGTTCGAATACCCTTCTTTTCTGTGTAACTATGGACATGCTTTTTAGGTATATATAGTTTAGAAAGTTCTTTTGAAAGTTTTTTTTGGATTGTTTTTAAAGATGGAATAGGAGCATATATCTCCCTTTTTCTTCCATTTTTCTTTGGTACGTGAAATTTATTATACTTTTTAACCTCGTTATAAGCATTATAGTCTAGCTGTTTAATGGTAATATCAAGAAATTCTGCTAAATCTTTTTTGGTATTTAAATCGGTGAAGTTTTTTTTCATAAACTAGACGCACATAACAATTCTACTTTAGCTGGATTGCTAAGAATAATTAAATGTTATTATAACTTTTAAAGCATTTTTTTCTAATGACAATTAACAGTTATAGATATAAAAGGAGAAGTAGTTTTTGCAATTAAGTATACCACTCCGAAACTATGGCAGGATCGCACATAAAATCAATAATGTTATGTACGCCTAGAAAACTTCTACAATATAAAAATAATGAGAGTGTTTTACTACTTTTTAAATTTTTCCAATGCGTGTTTTGTATTGGGTGAAAGTGCAAGTTTGCCTGAAGCTTCGGCACGTTCCAACAAAAGGGTATCCCAATGTTCGGTCCCTTCCCACAATACTTTTTTCATTTTAGATAGGGCATCTGGGTTATAAGTGGCCAATTTTTGGAGGTGAATATCCAATTCTTTGTCCATTTCAGAAATGGAATCGTAGACTTTGGCATACAATCCTTTTTCTTTGGCCCAATAGGCATTTTTCCACTCAGTGGGATATAAGGTCAACTCTGCCAAGGCAGATTTACCCATTTTGCGTTCCACGGCAGGGGCGATTACAAAAGGTCCTATTCCAATTGAAATCTCAGAAAGTTTGATGGCAGCCTCAACGGTAGCATACACATAATCGCAGGCCGAGGCCAATCCGACACCGCCACCAACGGTTTTACCCTGGATTCTTCCGATTATGGGTTTCGGACATTTACGCATGGCATTAATCACATGTGCAAATCCGCTGAAAAACTGTTTGCCTTCCTCTAAATTGGAAATGGCAACCAATTCATCAAAAGAAGCACCCGCACAAAAAGCCCTATCACCTTCAGATTTTAAAACGATGATAGAAACTTCATCATTCTGAGACAACAGGTCAAACTCCTTGGCAAGTCGAGCCAATAGTTCCGATACAAAAGAGTTGCTGGCAGGATGCCCAAACTCAACAGTCGCAATGCTGTTTTCGATTTTGGTATATAAACTTCCGTTGGTTCTATCTGTTGTCATTACATCGATTTTCAGATGTCAGTGGGTGCTAAATTAATGGTTTTGAACCAAGGGGTGGAACTTTTGTCTAAATTTCCAAACCAAGGCGAAGCCTCGAATCATCATCCAAACTACAAAAGCGATCCAAATGGCATAGAATCCCCACCCTAAAAACTTTCCAAGATAAAGGGTGGGGATAAAGCCTAAAAAGGTAGCTGCCAAAAGCACATTTCTTAGGTATTTCATCTCTCCCATTCCTTTAAATAATCCATCAAAAATAAAAGCTAAGGTATTCATGGGCAATCCAAGAATCACTATGAAAAAGATGCTATAAAAAGTGGAGAGTACGATACTTTCGTTGGAAAAAAGTCGGCCAATAGGTTGGTAAAACAGGAATCCGAAGCTCATTAAAACAACACTCACGACCATGCCGTAAAGCAGTATTTTTTTTGAGAGCATCCAAAGCCCAGAGTAGTCCTTGGCGCCCAAAAGTTTTCCTCCCATACTATTGCCCGCCGCAGCGAATCCATCAATAAAAAATGCGGAGAACAACCAAAGATTGATGGCGATGGTGTGTGCCCCGATAAATTCATCACCCAAGGTGGTGGCTTCCCGAACAGCTAACATCAATGCGGCGTTCAAGGCAATGGTGCGAACGAAGAGATTGAGGCTCATAAAAATGATATTTTTCATTTCCTTATTGAGGGGAAAAACCAATTTCATACTGATTTCTGTCTTTTTCAACAGTAAAACCAAAGCAATTGTGGCCATGATGGCTTGAGAAATTAAACTGGCCCAAGCTGCACCTTCAAGGTACATGGCGGGTAAAATGCCATCAATACCATAAACAAAAACGAAATCCAACACAATGTTCAAGCCCGCTCCGAGCATGGCAATGACCATGGGATAAAAAGTATTTTGAAGTCCACGGAAAATTCCAAAAACGGCAAAAGTGAAGAGCGTCAACGGAAATCCCCAAACACGAATGGAGTAATAGGAAATGCAATACTCCAGTATTTTTCCTGAGGCATTGAACAGTGAAAAAATTTCTTCAATAATAAAAATGGTGGTCAGCAAAACGAAAATACTGAGTAGAATATTGAAGAAAATGGCCTGTGCCGGAAGGTTTTTTACTTCGTCCAATTTGCCCGCACCAAGGTATTGGGAAATAATGGCCGAAATGGAGCTTCGGGTTTGTCCTAGGACCCAAATCAACATGGATAAAAACGACCCTACAATGCCCGCTGCGGCCAAGGACTCCAATCCATCAACAGGAATATTTCCGACAATAGCGGTATCGGTAATAGAGAGAATTGGTTCTGCAATTCCTGAAATGGTTGCAGGAATGGCCAGTCGGGTAATACTTTTAAAATTAACAGGTGTACTCAAATCGGCCGCAAGTTACAGCACTAATTCATAACAATGAAAGGGATGTTCACTTTGTTTGGGAAAGAAGATATCTCCCAATTTTTGATAGCCCCGCTGTTCGTAAAATCGTTGGTTTCTATGGTTTTGGGAAAAAGTGTCCAACCGTACCGAAACTAAACCTTGTTTTTTAGAGTAATCTTCGGCAAAATCCATCAGTTGTTGCGCCAAACCTTTGCCTTGATGATCTGGGTGAACACTAAGGCGGTGAATGTAAGTGCTGTTACCGTTTGGGGTGAGCCATTCGATGGGTTTGTATTCCTCATCCATTAAGGTTGATATCACAATCGTACCTAAAACAGTATCGTTTTCAGTGATTACATAAAGCTCTTCTCGTTCCACATCTTTTAAAAATGCACTTTTGGATGGATAGTGCTCATTCCACTGAAAAATACCGTTTGACTGCATTTTTTGGGCGCAGGCCTTGGTTATGGTCAAGATATGTTCCAATTCAGATATCTTTGCCGGTCTTATCATTGATTGATTTCAATTTAATTGTAAATTTAAGGTTTAAACGTAATCACCAAACCATGAATAACATACTTGTACCCATTGGGACATCGCCTGATTCTTCTAAAACGCTTCAATATGCTATAGATTTTGCCGCTCAATTTGGGGCACATGTCTACATGATGGACGTATTTTCCGTGGCAACTGCCGTTGGGACTTTGGCCAATGTGGAGGAAAAAGTGGCCAAAAGCGCTAAAGAACATTTAAAAGAAGTTTTGGAACAGGTAGACACCAAAGGTGTTGATGTAAAAATGGCTACCTATAACGGCGATATTGTTGATGGGTTAAAGCAAATCAACAAAGAGTTGGGTATTGATTTGATCATTATTGCTCCAAAAAGTAACGATATTCAAGAGGAATTGTACTTGGGGAACACTTCGGGTAGAATCATCAAACAAACTGATATTCCGACCTTGATTGTGCCTAAGGGAACTGAGTTTAAGCCTGCGAAAAAGATATTGACGGCATTTGGTTCGGGTATTTTAAAAAGAGACAGTATACTGACCCCTTTGATTATGATCAAAAATAAATTTAGGGCTGAGGTGAGTCTTTTGTTGGTAAAAAGACCTGGCTATACCCAAGATGATCTAAAGATAAATACGGCCTTAATGGACTTGAGTACCCAATTGTCCATCACTGAGAATGCCACTACTTATTTGGGGGTTACGGAGTTTTTCCAAAAAGAGCACCCAGATATGTTGTGTGTGTTTCGTAGAAAGCGGGGGTTCTTTAAAAAACTATGGGAGACGAACACGATTCCAAAATCGGAGTTCTTTGTGCCAATTCCTGTTTTGGTACTTAGCGTTAAAAAAGACTAAGCAAGCGCACTATTTTTGATACTTTCAGAAAAAAGTATTTCCTTTGCGCACGCTTTGGGGGATTAGCTCAGTTGGCTAGAGCGCTTGCCTGGCAGGCAAGAGGTCACCGGTTCGAATCCGGTATTCTCCACGATCAAGCGCAAGGAATTGCGTTTAAAACTAATAAAAGCCGCCAAATTTATTTGAGCGGCTTTTTTGTTTTAAATGCCCAGGACCCTAAGTCATAGTCCTTGCATTTGCAAAACTGGATTTTTCGGAACAACGTGTTAATCCAGTATTCTCCACCAAAATTGTAAAAGTACCTCACAAATGGGGTGCTTTTTTTATGCTGTTGTTTGAGAGTAACTTGATTATTTCTTCTTTATAAAGAGGAGTTCAAAGTAATTTTTTAAATGCCTGAGGTGGTCCGCAGTAAGATCTTTTCCTT
This sequence comes from Flagellimonas cixiensis, assembly GCF_042134615.1. Taxonomy (GTDB): domain Bacteria; phylum Bacteroidota; class Bacteroidia; order Flavobacteriales; family Flavobacteriaceae; genus Flagellimonas; species Flagellimonas cixiensis. The sequence goes on along the minus strand of NZ_CP169639.1, from coordinate 1,320,670 downwards.
TGTACCCCTTGGATACTATGAATGCCCCTTCAAAAATCACAAGAATATGGTCTGCTAAAGATTGAACGTCCACCTCCATTCGAGGCTCGTATTCCCCCAGGACATCATTGATCAGTTTTTCCATTGTTCTTCTCCATTGGAGCAGTGTACCTGTAATCTGATCTAAAATATCTTGATCAAATTGGTTGGGTTCATAAAGATAGGATGCATAAAGACAGCTGTACGGATCACCAAGACCGGACATTGTATCAATAAATACTTGAACAAACTGTAAAAGACGGTTCAAGGAATCTCCGTTCAAGTTCTCGGTTTTTATCAGCGCTTCGTTCATATGATGAATGTCCTCAAGGGCGAATTCGTCAATCAATGCTTTTGCCAAGGCACTTTTCGTCTTAAAATGATAGAAGAATGCTCCTTTGGTGATTCCCGTTTTTTCCAAAATCTGATCAATGCTCGTACCAGAGAATCCATATTGAAAAACTAAGTCCTTGGACTCGGCCAAAATTTTATCACGAGTTGGTTTTCCACTTCTTGCCATAGGTTAAAAGTAAAAAAACTAAACAAACTAGTTGGTATGTTTGCATTAAATTTTATATTTGCACCAACTAGTCGGTTATAAAAAACAATTAATCATCAAAAAATGAATCAATTATGGAAAATTTTATTTCACAATTACCAACTCCCTTTGAGTTGATTTTTAATCCAATCTCCTACATCATATTTGGAATGTATGGAGGTTTAATGCTATGGGAAGCTGTTTTTCCTGCAAGAAAACTACCGCATGTTAAGTTTTGGAAGCTACGCGGCATCATAGCCTTTGTATTCTTCTTTTTTCTTTCTTCCTATTTGCCCATAATATGGGATGGATATTTTGCGGAGTATCAAATCTTTGACCTAACCGGTTTGGGAACAGGTTGGGGAGCATTTGTAGGTGTAATGGTCTATGAACTTGGTGAATATGTATGGCACAGAACCATGCACAATAGTAATTTCCTTTGGAAAAGTATGCACCAGATGCACCATAGTGCGGAACGTTTGGATAGTTATGGGGCCTTTTACTTTAGTCCACTGGACATGATAGGTTGGATCATTCTTAGCAGTATTTGTCTTGTACTTGTAACTGGTTTTACGCCAGAAGCAACAACTTTGATTATTTTAACAACAACTTTTCTGAGTATTTTTCAGCATAGTAACATAAAGACTCCGACATGGATTGGCTATTTGATTCAACGCCCAGAATCTCATACCATTCACCATGCAAAGGGTGTACATGCCCATAATTATGCAGGAATAGCGTTGTACGATATTATTTTCGGGACATTCAAAAATCCTAAGGAATACAAGCACGAAACTGGCTTTTATCATGGAGCTTCTGCCAAGGTGAAGGACATGCTTCTTTTTAAGGACATTTCCAAGGAGTCATAATTAAGCCAAAATAATATTACGGTACAGGATGAGTAGCCACAAAGAAAAAACTGCGACTTGGAACAAAATTGCTCAAGAGTATGCGGATAAGTTTTTGGGTTTGGACCTATACAATGATACGTATGATGATTTCTGCAAAACAATAAAAAAGAAGGGTGCATCCATTTTGGAAATAGGCTGTGGCCCTGGGAACATTACTCAATTTATCGTAAAAAGAAGGCCTGATTTTAAAATTGAAGCCATCGATATTTCCGAAAATATGATAACGCTGGCCAAAAAGAATATTCCAGAAGCCAATTTTCAGGTTATGGATTGCCGTAAAATCGCTCATCTAAAAGGCACCTTTGACGCCATTGTTTGTGGATTTACCATTCCATATTTATCACAGGCGGATTGCTCAAAGCTGCTATCGGATTGCTGTGGTTTATTGGAGGAAGGCGGAACTTTTTATTTGAGTTTCGTCTCGGGCAAAGCTGAGGGTTCAGGGTATATTTATGGAAAACAAGGGGATAGATTATATTTCTATTATCATGATGGTCATTGGATCAAGAGACAACTTGAAAGAAACGGCTTCATAATTAGTAATGAATTTGAAAAGAAATATAAAAAGTCCGAGAACTTATTGGAAATGCACACTATTCTTTTTGCCAAAAAAAGAAGGAACGGAAATTAATATGGGTTTGCCCTATCAAAATTATAAAAGCACCTTTTATTGAAGGTGCTTTTTTATTTTATAACAATCTGTTTCCATTTATTAGATTCGGCAAACTCTTTAATGGTCTGGTTTCGTTTTTGAAGTAAATCAGCCATATATTTTTTTAAAAACAGTTTGTCAGCTAATCGACCTAAAATTCCCAAAGGCGATATGTAATCAAAAATGTCAATCATTAATGTTTCTGCTCCCCACTGGGAAAAGTGATGCTCATGTTTGAAGCTCTTGAAAGCACCACTCATCATTTCATCAACAAAATAGTTAGGTCGATTAAATTCTGTGATTTTTGACGTGAGGTTTTGGTAAATACCAAGATGTTTGGCTCGCCAGGTAACTTTGTCATTTAACCCCAAAAGACCACTAGTTTTACCCTCAATTGCTGTTTCCTTGGTGTGCTCGGTAGAAATTTTATGTAGGTCCACGCTCCGAGATAAGTCAAACACTATTTCCAAATCAGCCTTGATTTCTGTCTTTAATTCAATTCGGGGCATATTTGCTTTTATTTTTTAACATCAAATATCTTTCCAAATTTATCTGGAAGTTCATCTGTTAAGCAGATGATTTCGTGAGTAAATGGGTGTTCAAACTCCAATGCATAAGCATGCAAATACAATCCTTTTCCATTTAAAAGTAAACCCTTCAAAAAATATTCCCGATCACCTAAAATGGGATTTCCCAAACTATGCAGATGTTTTCGCAATTGATGTCTACGACCTGTTTTGGGATTTAATTTCACTAAGTTGAGTTGTCCAAACCGTTTCGAGGGCACAGATTGAACCACTTTAAACACAGATTGGGAAGGTTTACCATCAATTTCAGAGTTGATAGTTCCATTTGCTTCCATATTACCTATGGTAATAGCGTAATAGGTTTTTGTAATGACTTTCTCTTCAAACATCTGATTTAATGCGCGGATGCTACTGTTTGTTTTTCCTACCAGAACAACTCCTGTTGTGGCATAGTCCAATCGGTGGACAGGTTGAGGTAGAGTAGCATCCGAAAGGGAGCTGGGTTCTAGGTTTTGAGGCAAAGCATTGGTTATGGTCTTGAATTTGTTGCCACTCACTTCTATGCCTGCTGGTTTGTGAATGGCGGCCAAATGCTCATCTTCAAACAAAACCTTGAGAGGGAATAGGAGTTGCTTTTTAGGTGGAATTTTTTCTGGAACAGTCAAGAAAATACGTTCTCCGCCTGTAATCATTGTGGCTGTGGTAGCCATGAATCCATTTACAGTAATGTAATTTTTCTTTAATGCTTTTTTCAGTGCCGATTTGGTAGGTAGAGCCTTAAAAATTCCTACGCCATACTCCTGCAGTCGTTGTGGAGATATGTTGTCGGGGACGATATGGGTTTTTTTACAAGTTATTTTTAAAAAATTTCTTTGTCCGTCCGCTTTAGATATATTGCCATTTTTTCTAAAAACTCTTTTAATCGCTTTAAGACAAAATTTGTCAGTACCAAAGTCTCATGTTTTAATATGACCACATTCCATAATTCTAAATTATCAAATAAACTTTCATAATCTACATTTGGTCCACCAACAACGAAGTTTGCTCTGTATTGTGGTAAAGCCGTTCTGCTATAATTAACGTGTTTTATAATTATTGGCTCAATGCTATTTGCATATTGGTTGTTAACGTAAGTGTTATTGTCAAGAATACCTTCACGTAGCGTTTTTAAGTATTTAAAGTATAATTGGGTAGTATCATTGTCTATATGTTTGAGCAAATTAATTTCCATAAACTGGTCTATTATTGGGAATGTTAATTCAGTTTTCCAAGCCGTTGCGGTGGCCCCTAATACTTCAGGGAGGTATTTTAATGAATCAATGTTCCTAAAGTTGAGAATGCGCTGTGTTCTTTCGCTCTGTTGGATTAAAGTGTCATTATTATTTATGTAGTAATCAACAATCTTCGCATTTTCCTCCAACTCTTTAATGATTTTTACACGATAGTTCAAAATGTCATTTTGGGTTTTTCTATTGCTGTCCCAAGAATTAATGCTCAGGGCAATTAATATTCCAATAACTACCAAAACAATTTCGCCAAAGGCGTACATCAAATATTTACTTAATTTATTTTCACTTAACAAATAGTGTCGAATTTTTCGAAAGAATAGGATCATGAGGTTGGCGGGTGTTTTGGCTTAAAAAATAGATTAACCTATTTATTATCTGTTGGTTATGTCTTAAATGTAGTGTTTTTTGATTGAAATCGAATTAATTTTGCTAATGCAAACATTAACCATCCTTTAGGATGGATTTCTTGTTTTTGGCTTATGCTTTTTTGAACTTTACTTCAAAACAAATTAAAATGAGTTTAGAAGGAAAAGTTGCATATATCACGGGCGGAACCAAGGGAATTGGTTTTGGAATCGCAGAAAGTTTGTTAGAGCAGGGCATGAAAGTTGCCATTAGTGGCAGGAGTCAAGAGGGGGTAGATTGGGCCGTTAAAAACTTGGGAGATGGTGAACGCGTTTTAGGTTTGGTCTCCAACGTCTCTAAATTGCAAGATGAAAAAAATGCGGTAGATCAAATTCTTGCGACTTTCGGACAATTGGACGTGGTCATGGCCAATGCCGGGGTAGGTAAATTTGCCCCCATTGATGAAATGTCGGATAAAGATTGGCATCAAATGATAGACACCAATTTAAATGGCGTGTTCCACACCTTAAAAGCATCAGTGGAAGCTTTAAAAGAATCGGAAGGGTACTACATGACTTTGGCCAGTTTGGCGGGCACGAACTTTTTCCCAACCGCAGCGGGTTACAACGCTACGAAATTTGGGGTAGTCGGTTTTACACAAGCAGCCATGTTAGATCTTAGAAAATATAACATCAAAGTAACCACAATTATGCCTGGTTCTGTTGCTAGTCATTTTAATGATCACGAACCATCGGAACAAGATGCTTGGAAAATACAACCTGAGGACATAGGAAAGCTTGTGGTGGATTTGCTCACCATGCACCCACGTACATTGCCAAGTAAAATTGAAGTACGTCCTACGCGTCCAGATTTGAAGTAATTAATCAACTTTTTCTGTTAAGGGAACAGCAGTATTGCAAATTTCCCGTATTAGTTGAAAAAGGTAATTTTCAAAAGTTGCAAGAGTATCCGAATTAATTCGGGTATTCTTGTCTTCTGAAAACGGGAACAAACCTTGACTCAGGTTTTTAAAGGAGATGATGCCAGCCTGCACTTCGGTAATACCATGTTTTTTGGCATAGAGATAGGCATAGCAAAGTAGTTGGAACGCCTTGCTCTTATCGTAATCCGTAATCAACGTTTCCCAATCCGTTATTTTCACATTTTTGGCCTCTACCTTACCTGTTTTATAATCGATAATTCTTACGGTTCCATCGAATTCGTCCACGCGGTCCAAGGTTCCTTTCAGTTTAATGGGAAAATCAAGACCGGGTACCGTAATAAATTTCTCATAGCGTTCTTCTAAGGCCAATATTCTGATCTCATGTCGTTTTACCTGCTTTAGTTCATCCTCCAAGAAATTATTGAGGTATTTTTTTATCACATTATAGACCAATAGAAATTTCCCTTTAGTAAAATCGACTCCGGAAAGGTGCAATTGAAAATGATGTTGTACCACCTCGGGTACTTGCTTTTGTAAGGCTTTTAAGTGGTCTTCAGTCAAAATCTGTTTGATGAGGGGCGTGTAGAGCTGCTCCAGGCTATCGTGAATAATGGTGCCAAAGGTATTGGCTGCAATATTTTCCTCCACTTCATCCAAATCATTGATTTTTAAAATGTTTCTCGTGTAAAAATCAATGGGATTTTTAATATAGTTGGTCAGTGAGGTTGGTGAAAAACCAGCGGTTGCAAATTGTTTGATATCCTCCAACAAAAGCTCGCTTTTTTCTACTTGAAGCAACGGTTTCGGTTCAATGGCTACCTCTGGAGCGGCAATGGAATGGTTGATATATGGTTTAAGGTTTTCGTCGGTTAGTAATTGTGAAATGAGCCTGCTTTTTTCACCGCCCTCCAAAACATCGGGCTCTGTGTTATAGACTAGAAAAATGTTTTTGGCCCGTTGGAGAAGTCGATAAAAATGATACACGTAGATGGCATCTTTTTCTTTATAAGTGGGCAAACCAAAATCACGTTTTACATCAAAAGGAATAAAAGAATTGTTCGATTTTCCCGAGGGCAAAATTCCTTCATTCACCGAAGTTATGATTACGGTTTCAAAATCGAGGTTTCTGCTCTCCAACATACCCATAATCTGAAATCCTGTTAATGGCTCCCCTATAAAATCCAAGTTTTCCATACCAGCCAGTTGCTTGTACAAGCTTTTAATGGATTTTAAATCTTCCATAAAATCTACCTTGTTCAAGAACAGTTTTAACTGATTGAACAGGGCGTAAAACCGATATAGGTATTCGAGCTCAAGTGCATTCCGCTGCTGCTGAAAATGAGTTTTAAGGTGCTCAATAAAAATTAAACAGTGATCAATCCAAGGTAATGGCAGCACCTCTTCTGTTGGAAAAATATGCTGTAATACCTCATGCTCATCCGAATATTTGGAAAGTATGTTCTCGTCAATATAAAGCCAATTCCCTTCCTTAATGTCCGATGCCAATTGATGCGCAAAATTGTTATCGGCTATCTCTGATAGAGTAATGGTATAGGGATTGGAGATAAATTCCAAAACGTGTTTATGAAACCATCCTCTTCCCGTTTTGTTCAAAGTAAGGTCCAGATAGTTTAAGAAGAAAGAGTACAAAACCGTTTGGTTTAACGGCAGTCCCATGGTTATGTTAACCTCATGAATGTGTTTGGGAACTGCATTGAGCATAGGGTTCAACAAGGTTTCATCAGCCAAAACAAGCGCAGTGTTTTCTACTTGATTTTGGTTTTCTTCCGCTAATTTTTCCAATAGGTGCCCAACAAATTTGGTTTGGGAAATGTTCTTGGGAACTCCCGTGATGTTAATGTTTTTAGGTTGAAGAAAGTTATTTTGAGAATTTATTGTGTTTCCACGATTGTAAAAGGGCCAGGTTCGCTTATAATTTCTGATAAATAGGCCTGCGTCGTGAATGGGGTCTTCTAAAAAATAGGAATCGATATCCCAATACACATGCGCGCTACCTTGTTCTAAAAAGTGTTGGATTATTTTGGATTCTGCATTGTTCAGGGCATTAAAGCCAACAAAAACGAGGGTAGTTTCAGATTCAATTTGACCTTCTTCGAGTTTTTTTACGGCCTCGCGCTGAATTAACCCTTGATACCCCAATTGCCTTGAAATTAATTGCCCATAGAATTCATTATAAATGCTTTCTAGGTTACCCCATAATTGAAGATAATTTTCAATCAGTTCGGTTTTATCTTTTTTGAGGGACCAGTGGTTGATTTCCTTGATGGCCGATAGATAATTTAGAATGTCGTGGGCCGGAATCAAATATCCATCGATATCATTGAAATCGGATAGGAGGGTTTGTCCCCATTTCATAAACGAACCAAAATCGTCGTGTTGGGCTATGGGCGATTTTTTATAAACTTCAAAAAGCAGAAGCAGTAAATCTATATTAGGAGCAGTTCTTAATCCTGAAATATCCGTTATAAATTCCTGAATGGATTGGGTAATAGGGCTGAAAATGGTTCTTCCTTCCCTTTTTGCAATAATCTTTTTTAGAAAGGTTCCCGAGCGTTTGCTGGGCAAAACAAAGGTGCAATTAGTGTTGTCGACATTTTTATCGGCGAGGTCCTGCACTACATGTTCTAGAAAAGTTTTATGCATGGACTAAAAATAAAAAAGGCCCCGCATTTGCGGAGCCTTTTTCTAGAAAACTTTGTTTCCTTTATTATTTGATCAAGTTGATTTCAACTCGTCTGTTTTCTGCTCTACCAGCTCTTGTGTTGTTAGTGGCGATTGGCTTAGCCTCACCGTAACCGATAGCAGTTAGTCTATCAGCACCGATTCCTTTGTCAATCAAGAAATCTCTAACAGAGTTGGCTCTTTCTTCAGAAAGTTTTTGGTTCAAGCTTTCGCTACCAACACTATCCGTGTGACCCTCTACTGTAAATTTAGAAGTTGGGTACTCGTTCAAGATTTGGATGATGTCAACCATTACAGAAGTAGACTCTGCTTTGATAGAAGATTTACCAGTATCGAACAAGATTGTTCTAGCGTAGTCGTTCAATTGTTTTTGAACTTCTTCAGTTACTTCAGGACAACCGTTGTTAGCTACAGTACCAGCAACTTCTGGACACTGATCGTCTTTGTCAAGTACACCGTCACCGTCAGTATCAGGCCATGGGCATCCTTTGTTTTCAGCAGGACCAGCTTCGTTAGGACATTCATCATCTTTATCAGCAACTCCGTCACCGTCAGCATCTGGACAACCAGCTAGTTCAGCAAGACCAGGAGTGTTAGGACAAGCATCATCTTTATCAGCAACTCCGTCACCGTCAGAATCAGGACAACCGTTCAATTCAGCAGGACCAGCTTCGTTAGGACAAGCATCTTTAGAATCTTCGATTCCGTCACCGTCAGTATCAGGACATCCGTTGAATTCTTCAAGACCAGCTACTTCTGGACATGCATCGTATTTGTCATAGATACCATCACCGTCAGTATCAGTACCACCAAACTTAATGCTGATACCAGCTAAGTGTTGGAAGTGAGTGATCAAATAGTCCTCAAAGGAGTGCTTGTATTGAGTTTGTAATGTCAAACCAAGGTTATCAGAGAACCAGAAGTTAACACCAACGCCACCATTTACAGTACCGGCACCAATTTCATCAATCCAAGTATAACCACCACCAATCTCTACGAAAGGATCGATAGTTGTTTTCTTAAGGATGTTGTACTTGATGGTACCATCGATAGCGTAGTGAGACAAATCGTCAACTTCGAAGTCACCAAGTTTTTCGATTCTGTTCAAGGAACCTCTAGCACCTACGGAGAAACCATCACCAATGTATTTGGAAACAGCTACGTAAGATACAGAAGGCAAAATGTTCCAGTGGTCAGATACATTGAAATACTCATCGAACAATGTAGTACTTGAAAAAGGATTGTTACTATCATTGGTTGGGTATGCGTCGATGGCATTTACCCCGATGCTAACCTGCCATGGGTTATCCTCGTCTTGCGCTTGGATGCTGTTGAACCCAACAAAGATAAGGGCAACAACCAATAATTTGCTAAGATGTTTCATGCTCAAAATTTTAAGTTTAAGTGTTTATCAGCAGCAAATGTAAGTTGTTAAGACTTATTAACAAAATCTAAAATTCTTTTTTTTTAGCTCATTTGCCTTTAAAATTGCTGCATTTCATCGAAATTAGATGAGATTTAACGATTTTCCTACTTTGGTAAAGGCTTTTATGGCTTTATCCAAATGTTCTTTTTCATGAGCGGCTGAAAGTTGTACTCTAATTCTTGCTTTTTCTTTAGGAACAACCGGATAAAAGAACCCAATTACATAAATGCCTTCTTCGAGTAACCTATCTGCCATTTGCTGCGAAATCTTTGCATCATATAGCATAACAGGAACAATCGCTGAATCTCCATCAATAATATCAAAACCGGCTTCTTTCATTCCTTTTTTGAAATAAGCCGTGTTGCTTTCCAACTTATCCCTTAAGGTAGTATCCTTGTCCAACATTTCGAACACCTTAATTGATGCGCCGACAATGGCCGGTGCAAGGGAATTGGAAAACAAATAAGGTCTGGAGCGTTGACGCAAAATCTCAATGATTTCTTTTTTACCTGTAGTGTAACCACCCATGGCACCACCCAAGGCTTTACCCAATGTTCCTGTAATAATGTCGATACGGTCCATAACGCCTTTCTCTTCCAAGGTGCCTCGGCCGGTTTCACCAATAAATCCTGCGGCATGGCACTCATCGATCATTACCATGGCATCGTATTTATCTGCTAAATCACAGATTTTATCCAAAGGGGCTACCAATCCGTCCATGGAGAATACCCCATCGGTCACGATAATTTTAAAACGGGCGCCATCTTCAACACTTTGCTTTAATTGGGTTTCTAAATCTGCCATGTCGTTGTTTGCATAACGGTAGCGCTTGGCCTTGCACAAACGAACTCCATCAATAATCGAAGCATGGTTAAGTGAATCGGAAATAATAGCATCTTCTGCTGTCAATAACGGCTCAAAAACACCACCGTTGGCATCGAAGGCCGCAGCATATAAAATGGTATCTTCGGTACCATAGAAATCAGCGATTTTTTGCTCCAATTCCTTGTGAATGTCTTGGGTTCCGCAAATAAACCGAACGGATGACATACCAAAACCATGGGTGTCCATAGCATCTTTTGCCGCTTGAATCACATCGGGATGGGAGGAAAGACCCAAATAGTTGTTGGCACAGAAATTAATGACTTCCTCACCTGTAGAAATTTTGATGACTGCTCCTTGGGGAGAAGTAATGATACGTTCTTTTTTATAAAGCCCAGCTTCTTCAATGGCTTCCAATTCTTTAGCTAAATGCTCTTTAATCTTTCCGTACATATATATTAGGTTTAAACGAAAACGGTATTAATATTTTGGTCAATATAAACAATAATGGACTTTTTGATGGTGAAGCCCATGTCTTTCAATACATCCGCATAATGCGTGATTTGTTCTTTGTGCAAAGGTGATGATTTTCCAGTTTTATAATCAATGATAACAGCTTCATTTCCCGAAATGGCAATCCTGTCCGGACGAAGCGATTGACCATCTTTTAAAAGGATTTCCTGTTCGTTCAAAATTTGATATTGGTCCGAGAAATAAAGAGCTAAATCGGGATGGTTCACCACCTGCAATATTTTCTGTTTGATGGATCCTTCAGAAACATTTGGAAAATGCCCGGCCATTTCCAATTTTTCCAAAACGGGGGTAACATCGTCTTTTGTTTTGATCTGACTCAACGCAAAATGCACCAAATTTCCCATTTCAATGGCTTCCAAGCGTTCATTGTCCCATAATCTCCCTGATTTGGTGGAAATGGCATAACCATCATCCCCTTTTGGTCGGGTGACATATTTAATGTGATTGTGTGTTGAATCAGTTGATGAAGTTGCATCATCTGCATAAGGGAATTCACCAATCACATAAGTGTTGTCCTCTTTTTCTGGAATATTTTGTTGCTTTAGAAAATATTGAAACAATTGGGAGTAGGAAGTTGCATGTTCTTCGCTATTCACTTCATTGGCGGTTTCAGAAATCACATAAAGTCCTTTCACGGGTCTTGTGAGTGCCACATAAAGCACGTTCATAGAATCCAATAAGGTTTTTTGTTCCTCTACCCTATAAATATGTTGTGCCACAGGATTGTATTCCAACATATCTTTAGTGTAATTGATGAGGAAATGATCCAATCCCAATTCTTCCTCTTTTTCAGTGGCTGGTACCCAAGCTTTCTTTTTCTTTCGTTTATCGTCCAACACTGCATTGGCAAATGGGAAAATTACAAATGGAAATTCCAATCCTTTCGCTTTGTGGATGGTCATAATGCTCACGGCGTTTACCCCGTCTGGCGCAGCAATAGAAAGACTGTCCTTTTTCACTTCCCAATATTTTAAAAAGGCATAAACACTTGGGCCTTCCTTTTTTTCCAAATCCAACACTTCATCCATTAGAAATGAAATATGGGCAATAGAGTCATGCCCTAATTCAAATTGAATTATAGCCCGCTCCAAAATTTGCAAAACTGATTTGCCTTTTAGCTGATTTATATCAAAATCGTATTCGTTTTTAAGAATTTGGGCAATGGTTCCTAAATGTTTTGAGATAAAATCGTGTTTACTGGCATTTTCCTTACTTAAATAGGATAATATAAGATAAGCAGCTTCACGATCTTGAAGATTCTCAAAAATTCGAAGAATGGAAATCAAGAAAATTACCTTTTCGTTTTTGTTCAACAACAAAGCATCCGAAGAAATTATCGGAATGTGTTTCTGGGCCAAAAAGTCGGCAACGAGTACCCCTTTTTTATTGTCGCGCACCAATACACAAATGTCGGCGTAGTTGTGGTTGTTAGACCTAAGCTCTTCAATAGAATTTAAAACGTGGCCACAATACAATTCGTCCTTTTCCTCCGCATTATTATCCAAAAAGGATATTTGAACAAATCCACCCGGTTTGTTGTTGGTTTTTTGATGTGAATCGTTCAAAAACAGGTTGCGGTAATCTTCATTTTGCAAAACCGGAGCCACTGTAGTAAAAAAGCTGTTGTTGAAGCTTACGATTTCATCAAAACTCCTCCAGTTCGTATCCAAGGAGCGAATGCTGGGTGAAATTGCAAATGGTCGGGATTTCCCATTTATAAGGTCTAAAAATTGTTCGGCCCTGCCGCCTCGCCAACGGTATATGGCCTGTTTCACATCCCCTACCAAAAACAGGGAGCCGCGTTCGTTTCTTTCATCCTCACTTTCTAAGGCATTTCCGATGAGGGGCACCAAATTATCCCATTGCATTTTGGAGGTATCCTGGAACTCATCTATAAAATAATGTCGGTATTTTTCACCCATGCGTTCATAAATGAACGGTACGGGTTGGTCTTTGATTTCATTGCTCAAAATGGCATTAAGGGAAGAAATGGGAATAATATCGCGCTCCAGTTCTATGTTCTTGATTTCTTTGGCGATTTCGTTCAGCACAGTAAGCGGGACAATGTTTTTATAGATATTCTTTAGGTAAACAAGTTGCCAAATATTGTTTTTTATTGTCAAAAATTGCTCTAAAATAAAAGAAGACAAACTAGATGAGTCTCTTTTATCTTTGGCGTAAAGAATCTTTTTGTTCTCCCTAAGATTTTCTTCAAGCTTGTTTCCGTATAGTTTTCCAGCATTAAAAAAGCCATCCGATATTTTTAAAAAATGATTTGGAAGAGTTCCACTAGGAAAATCAGACATTTCAAAGCCTAGCTGCTGTATCTCCTGTAAAACATTTTGAGACCTTTGAACCACCTTTTCCTCAATTTCTTTTACTTGTTGAGTAAGCTTATCTTGAATTTCTTGAAAATCTCCTATAGATTTATCGCTCAACGAAGCAATATGTTCGGCATGGTTCTCCTGAAAAAGCAACTTGCCAATTTCGACCAAATCGTAGGCGATGTTCCAGCTTTTGTCGTCATCAATCTTTTCTAAAGAAAAGGTGATTAGAACTTCGGTGAGTTCCTCGTCATTTCCTGCACGGTCCAGTAACCGGCCCACAGCTTCTTCCAACAATAAATCGGTGTTGAGCTCCACCTCAAAATTTTGGGAAAGATGGAGGTCCCGAGCAAAGGTCTTTATGATTTTGTGGTTAAACTTATCAATGGTTGATATTTCAAAGAAAGAGTAATTGTGCAAAATCCGTTTCAGCACCACTTTTGCTCTTTTTTGAAGTTGCTCTTCCGATATTTGAAGTTCTTCACAGAGTTGCAGAAACAGGCCATTGTGTTTTCTTTGCTCTTTTTCTTGGGCAAAATCATAGAGGTTTTCCAAGACCCGAGTTTTCATTTCGTCCACCGCTTTATTGGTAAAAGTGATGGCCAAAATTTGCCTGAACTTGTTTGGAGAATCGTTGAACAATAACAATTTAATATACGTCTTGGCCAAGGCGTAGGTTTTGCCCGAACCTGCTGAAGCACTGTATATTTTAAAGTGGGAATCGTTCAAAAGAGGATTTTCATGCAAAATAAGGATTCCTCACATGATGTTAACATGCTTTTAGCGGAATATAAATGTTAAAACTCGTATTTTTACATGAATTCAGTAATAACTAAAAAAACAAAACAATTATGGCTTTTGAATTACCAAATTTACCGTATGCATACGATGCATTGGAACCAAATATAGATGCAAGGACCATGGAGATTCACCATACCAAGCATCATAACGGATACACTACCAAACTTAATGCTGCCATAGAAGGGACCGACCTTGAGGGAAAAAGCATTGAGGACATCCTTTCAGGATTGGACATGTCCAACGGAGCAGTTAGAAACAATGGAGGGGGTTACTTTAACCACTGCTTGTTTTGGGAAGTAATGTCTCCAAACGGTGGCGGTGCCCCAACCGGGGATTTGGCTGCTGCCATTGACGCTGCTTTTGGTTCTTTTGATGCTTTTAAGGAAAAGTTTGCCGCTGCCGCTGCTACTCAATTTGGTTCTGGTTGGGCTTGGTTGTGTGTGCACGAAGGAGGTAAAGTAGATATTTGTTCTACGCCAAACCAAGATAACCCCATTATGCCCGGAATCGGCTGTGGTGGAACTCCAATTTTAGGATTGGATGTTTGGGAGCACGCATATTACTTAAACTATCAAAATAGAAGACCAGACTATATTTCAGCATTTTTCAATGTAATTAATTGGGAAAAGGTTGCTGAAAACTATGAGGCTGGTAAATAAATGAATTCATTCTGATAGTTGAAAAAGCCCCGCATGTTATGCGGGGCTTTTTTGTTTCGTTATATAAAATAGAAAAGGGTGAGGAAGCCCTCACCCTTTTCGTCCCAAATCTTACCATAAACTTAACCTACTTATGCTATGGCGAGACTAAAATACTGGTATTGTGTAAAATAACAAAGGCTTTTAGATAAATTTTTGATTTATGTAGGAAAATGAAAACATGCAGTTCATCGATAAAATTCTTAAATCCTTGGTAGTCAAACATAAAGAAGGCGGAGTGATCTCCGCCTTCTTTCCCCAAATCTTACCATGAACTTAACCTACTTATGCTATGGTCCTCCAAATGTAAGGCAAGAGGTATTTTGAAAAACAAGTTTTCGGATGAAAGTCCTCGAAATTGGTTGAAGTGTTCAAATCTGTTTAATAATGATTGTGAAAGGAAATAAAGAAGCAGATTTTTAGGTTTGGAACTAGTGGAAAATAAAAAAGGTGGAATAGCTTCCACCTTTTTTGCCCCAAATCTTACCATGAACTTAACCTACTTATGCTATGGCAAATACTAAAGTATAATGGTGTAAATGCCGTTGTATAAAAAGCCGCCAATCTACAGGATTCATCGATGAACTGCATGGATTGGTCAGCCGTAGGCCAGTAAATGTTAATATGCTCTTTCGTTCTTACCTTCGAAGAAGTTGATGAATGCCTTGTTAACCACTCTGTTACCGCCTGGAGTAGGGTAATCTCCAGTGAAGTACCAATCTCCAAGATTTTTCGGACAAGCCTTGTGAAGAGCTTCTACACTTTGATAAATAATCTCTACCTCAGCCTTGATTTCTTCAGGACATAAAATCTCGCCAATCTTTTTAGAAATCTGTTCAGGGGTAAACGGTTCGTAGAATTCTTTCACATAGTTCACCACGTCTTTATCTTTAGATTTTACCTGTGCCAAACACTTTTCGTAAATCTCTTTGATCTTATGCGTGGTTCCATGATCTTCATGAAGAGCTTGAGCAGCTTTAAAGGCAACAAAGTCTTCCAGTTTTGCCATATCGATACCATAACAATCCGGATAGCGAATCTGAGGCGCAGAAGAAACCACTACAATCTTTTTAGGATTTAATCGATCCAAAATTTTAAGAATGCTTCGCTTTAAAGTGGTGCCACGAACAATACTATCATCTATGATCACTAAGTTATCGTTTGGTTTTACGGAACCGTACGAAATATCATAAACGTGTGCCACCAAATCATCCCGACTGCTATCTTGGGTGATAAAGGTTCTAAGCTTTGCATCTTTAATGGCAACTTTTTCAATTCGCGGTCGAACCGCCAATATGTTGTGAAGTTGTTCGCGGGTGATACTTGGCCCCAATTCTAGAATTTGCTCCTCTTTTTTCTTGTTGAGGTAATTCTGGGCCTCTTTTACCATTCCAAAAAAGGAAGTCTCGGCCGTATTGGGTATATAGGAGAATACGGAGTTTTGCAAATCTCCATCAATGGATTCCAAAATTTGCGGGAACACCAATTTCCCCAATTTTTTTCTTTCCTGATAGATTTCTTTGTCACTACCTCTTGAGAAGTAAATGCGCTCAAACGAACAGGCTTTACGTTCGGTAGGCTCTAAAATCTCCTTTAGTGCAACAGAACCATTTTTCTTTATAATCACGGCATGGCCCGGGTCCAATTCTTTTACCTCGTCAAACTTTACATTGAAAACTGTTTGGATCACGGGACGCTCGGAAGCCACTACGACTACTTCGTCATCTTTATAATAATAGGCTGGTCGGATTCCTGCAGGATCTCTCATCACAAAAGCATCTCCATGCCCCAAAAGGCCACCCATAGTGTAACCGCCATCCCAGTTTTTGGATGCTTTTTTCAATATTTTGGCGACATTCAAACGTTCGGCAATTATGGGAGAAGCTTCTCTTTTACTGTAACCTTCTTTTTTGATCTGTTTGTACAGCTTAGCTACGGCATCATCTAAAAAGTGACCGATTTTTTCCATCACGGTTACTGTGTCTGCCATTTCTTTAGGGTGCTGTCCCAATTCCACCAAATTGCCAAATAACTCATCAACATTCGTCATGTTAAAGTTACCGGCAACGATGAGGTTACGGTGCATCCAGTTGTTCTGTCTTAAAAAAGGGTGTACGCTCTCAATACTGTTCTTTCCAAAAGTACCGTACCTAACATGACCCATTAAAAGTTCCCCGATATAGGGGATGTTCTTTTTTTGCCAAGCCACATCATCGTCATGGCCTGGATTTTCGGCCAAGGCAGTGTTGATTCGGGAATTGATTTGGTCAAAAATATCTTGAATAGGTTGTTGGTTGGCAGATCGAACCCTGCTCATGTACCGTTCACCCGGATTCATATCCATTTTTATACTGGCAAAACCGGCGCCATCCTGACCACGGTTATGCTGTTTCTCCATCAATAGGTACATTTTGTTTACCCCATAAAAGGCCGTACCGTATTTTTCCTTGTAATACTCTAGAGGTTTAAGCAAACGGATCAGTGATATTCCGCATTCGTGCTTAATAGCGTCACTCATAACAAACCAAATAAAAAAAGCCCCGAAAATTCAGGGCGCAAATTTACGTTAATTCTATATTGAACTGTGTCAATTCTTTAAATTGCTCCAATCGGGCCTCGACCTCATCTTTTTGCAGGTCTACCATGCGTTCGGTTCCAAATTTTTCTACGCAGAACGAAGCCAGATTAGATCCATGGATGATCGCATTTTTCATGCTTTCAAAAGAAACATATCCTGCTTCGGCCAAATACCCTGCAAAGCCACCAGCAAAAGTGTCTCCTGCACCAGTTGGATCAAAAACTTCTTCCAAAGGAAGGGCCGGGGCGAAGAATATATTTTCCCTGTGGAACAAAAGTGCTCCATGCTCCCCTTTTTTGATCACCACATATCTTGGTCCCATTTTCTGAATTTTGGCCGCTGCCTTTACCAATGAATATTCTTTGGTCAGTTGTCGTGCCTCTTCATCATTAATGGTAAGTACATCGATTTTGGAAATTACGTTCATCAGCTCATCCCAAGCATGGTCCATCCAAAAATTCATCGTATCCAGTATAATGAGCTTTGGTCGGGTTTCCATCTGATTAATTACACTCAACTGAATGTTCGGATGAAGATTCCCCAGCATTACAATCTCTGCGTTGGTAAAGTCGGCGGGCACAACGGGATTAAAATCTGCCAAGGTGTTCAATTCGGTGGCCAAGGTATCACGAGAATTCAAATCGTTGTGGTATTTGCCTTCCCAGAAAAAGGTTTTACCTCCTTTTACAACTTCTACTCCAGATAAATCTATGTTCTTTTTAAGGAGAATATCCATATAGGATTGCGGAAAATCGTCACCTACTACAGATACAATGGCTGATTTTACGTTGAATTGCGATGCGGCCAAACCAATAAAGGTACCTGCACCCCCCAAGATTCTGCCTGTTTTTCCGAACGGTGTTTCAATAGCATCGAATGCCATGGTCCCCACGATCAGTAAATTGCCCATTACCTAATTTTTGCTGCAAATATACGCTTTGATATTCCATATTGGAATCATTAACAAAGGATTTAAGAAAAACAAAGGTTAAAAGCGAGTTGAAGTGCTAACTGAAGTTCAAGAACAAGTCCTCCAACAAATATTTTACATCTTAATTCTAAGATCTATTTCCTTCCAAAATCAGCAGGGATTTCGCCCCATGCTTTGGTCTCCCATTTTACAATGGGGGTTGTGTATCTATTATTTTTTAACCAAGCTTCGGCGCGTTCGATAAGTTCAAAAAGCACGGCATTTTTAGCGGACTTTTCCAATTTGGTCCCACATTTACCTTTCCTCACCCATCCTATAGCTATTCTTGAATCGGAATAGAGGATTCGATTGCTCTTTTTTTGTTTGAGGAAGGCCAGTCCATGAACCAAGGCCAAAAATTCGCCCACATTGCTGGTGCCCTTTTCAAACGGACCTTGATGAAAAAGCACTTTTTTGGTTTTGGTGTCCACGCCACGGTATTCCATTTTGCCGGGATTTCCGCTTGATGCCGCATCCACCGCAATGGAGTTGTAATTGGGATCTCCTATTTTGAGGAGCTCTTCTTGGGAAAGCTCTGATTTTCCCTTGGACTTTCCTTTATATTCCAAATAATTGCCGTTGAATGCTTTTTTGGCTTCGGCAAAAGTGGCGAACGATTTATATTGTGCCCCCTTGAAACCTTCTATTTGAGCTTTGCAATCGGCCCAGGATTCAAAAATTCCGGGGTGCTTGCCCTGCCATACCACATAAAACTTATTCTTTTTGGCCATTAGGACAGGAGTTTTTCTATCACCTTAGGAAAATGCTCATATTCCAATTGGTGCACTTTTTGGGCAATGCTATCGGCGTCATCCGAAACTGTAACCATAGTTTTAGCCTGAAAGATGATGGCACCCTCATCATAATTCTCGTTTACATAATGAATGGTAATGCCCGTTTCGGTCTCATGATTGTCCTTTACCGCTTGATGCACTTTGTCTCCATACATTCCTTTTCCACCATATTTGGGTAAAAGTGCAGGGTGAATGTTAATGATCTTGTTTGGGAACGTATCTATAATATTAGAGGGGATTTTCCACAAAAAGCCGGCGAGTACCACTAAATCGGTCTGCATGCTTGTTAAAAAGTTTACCACAGCATCAGAATTTTTGAATGCCGTTTTATTAAAGTAAAAAGCAGGCACTTGCAAAAGATCACAGCGCTCCAAAACTTTGGCGGTGCTTTTATTGGTAAGTACGGCAACAACCTCAATATCATTGAATTCACCAAAATACTTGATGATATTTTCTGCATTGGAGCCACTTCCAGAGGCAAAGATTACAATTCGTTTCATCCGCTAGGAAATCAAGGGATTTTGGTTTAACTTTCGGGAGCTAAATTAAGATACGGAAACTTAAGAAGCTTTATTTGGAGCACATTTTAACGACAAATAGTGTATTTAATCCAAAGTTTTATATTTTTGCCAACGATTAAATTTTTAAAACCACAATAATTATGTCAGACATTGCATCAAGAGTAAAGGCTATCATTGTTGATAAACTAGGCGTTGATGAGAATGAAGTTGTAGCAGAAGCTAGCTTTACCAACGATTTAGGAGCGGATTCCTTGGACACTGTTGAACTTATCATGGAGTTTGAGAAAGAATTTGATATTCAAATACCAGATGACCAAGCAGAGAATATTGCCACTGTGGGTCAAGCCATTAGCTATATAGAAGAAGCTAAGTAATTATATGATATATCGCTAAAGATTAAAAATTATCCATGTGGTTGTTATCGCATGGATAATTTTTTTTATAATTAACGTCTAAAGGGTAAAAAAAATAGTTCAATGCAGTTAAAGCGAGTTGTAGTTACCGGAATGGGTGCGTTAACACCCATAGGTAACAATTTGGAAGCTTATTGGGAAGGACTACGGACCGGTAAGAGCGGTTCTGCCCCCATTACGTATTTCGATACTGAAAAGTTCAAGACCAAGTTTGCCTGTGAGTTAAAAGGGTACGACCCAGGCGATTTTTTTGATAGAAAAGAAGCCAGAAAACTGGATAGATTCGCCCAATATGCCCTAGTGTCCTCAGATGAGGCCATTGCAGACTCTGGAATCGACTTGGACGTTGTGGACAAGTTCAGGGTAGGAGTTGTATGGGGTGCAGGAATTGGTGGATTGGAAACTTTTCAAAATGAAGTGATCGGGTATGCCCAAGGTGATGGCACGCCACGCTTTAATCCTTTCTTTATCCCAAAGATGATTGCGGATATCGCTCCTGGCAACATTTCCATCAAACATGGATTTATGGGGCCTAATTATACTACCGTTTCCGCCTGTGCATCTTCGGCCAATGCCATGATTGATGCCTTAAACTATATTCGTTTGGGACATTGCGATGTAATTGTGACCGGAGGTAGTGAAGCAGCGGTTACCATTGCGGGTATGGGTGGTTTTAACGCCATGCATGCACTCTCTACCAGAAATGAAAGTCCTGAAACTGCATCCAGACCATTTGATGCCACCCGTGACGGTTTTGTATTGGGTGAAGGAGCAGGTGCTTTGATCCTGGAAGAATACGAACATGCCAAGGCCAGAGGGGCCAAAATATATGCTGAAGTATTGGGAGGTGGACTTTCCAGTGATGCCTACCATATGACTGCTCCACATCCTGAAGGAATTGGTGTGGTAAAGGTGATGGAAAACTGTTTGCAAAACGCGGGATTACAACCAGAAGATGTAGACGCCATCAATACCCACGGAACCTCTACTCCATTAGGTGATGTTGCAGAGTTGAAAGCGATTTCCAAGGTGTTTGGCGCACATGCTCCAAATATCAACATTAACTCAACAAAATCCATGACCGGACACTTGTTGGGCGCTGCAGGAGCCATTGAAGCCATAGCCTCCATTTTGGCCATGGAACATAGTATGGTTCCGCCAACCATTAACCATACCGTGGTTGATGAAAACATTGATCCATCCTTAAACCTTACCTTGAACAAAGCTCAAGAGCGAGAGGTAAACGTGGTCATGAGCAATACTTTTGGCTTTGGAGGACACAATGCTTGTGTACTATTCAAAAAATTAGGGTAGTTTTGTAACATGAAGCTTACCTCAAAAATATTCAATTCCCATCCGAACACGGATGGGGATTTTTTTTGGGGAATGAAAAGGATTCTAGGGTTTAAACCCAAAGACCTTAAAGTCTACAAAACCGCATTTCTTCATCGATCCATGAATAAAAAGGATGCCAAAGGCAACCCGATGAACTATGAGCGTTTGGAATTTTTGGGAGACTCCATGTTGGGAACCATCATCTCAATGCACTTGTATAACGAAGTGCCGGAGGGAGATGAGGGCTATTTGACCAAGATGAGGTCCAAAGTGGTAAGTAGAAAACACTTGAACGAATTGGGTAAGGATTTGGGTCTTTTGAAGTATGTGGAAAGTAGAATTCCAAAGACCCATTTTGGTGAAAATATCCACGGAAATGTGTTCGAAGCCTTAATAGGGGCCATATATTTAGATAGGGGGTATGCATATTGCGAAAAATTTATCCAAGATCGTGTGATTGAGCCGTATGTGGATATTGAACAGTTGGAAGGGAAAGTCATCAGTTACAAAAGTTTGGTGATCGAGTGGTGCCAAAAACAGAAAAAGCCTTTCAACTATAATGTGTATGAGGACACCGGAAAGGATGAACTCAAACATTTTGCGGTAAAACTCACCATCGGTGATCGTTTAATGGCAAAAGCAAGGGCAACTTCTAAAAAGAAGGCCGAAGAAAAGGCTTCCAAAAGAGCCTATTTTGCACTTCAAAGTAAGATTGAAAACCAGTAATTTTAAATTATGGTAAATTCAAACGTTTTCGTTTTATTTAGAAGTGTATTCTGTTGTATTAACTAGGCAGTCAATAGGAATAGGCCTATATTTACCTTTCGTGTTATGGGAACGTATACGACGCATAAGATTTCGGCAGATTTGTATGATGATAGTTTCAAACTCATCGCAATTCATAGTGATTTGCAAGATTACGCCCTAACTTATGCCATTAATTTCCAATGCGGATTGTATTTAAAACGCATGAAAAAGGACCTGTGTTTGAGTGAAAACCTGTCTTTTTCTGTGTTTGATTGGGATGATGGGATGAATGATGTCTATTGGACGCTCATTGCCAACAAATGTGTGGTAGAAGAGGTAATTCCTTCGGATGGACTCTTTGGGAACGATGTAAATGTTACCACAAATCATCTCATAAAAGAAAGAAAGGAAGTGGATTACTTTTTAAAAGTAGAATCTTCGGACGATTCATTATTTTCGCAAAAAATTAAATACATCAACCAGATACCCAAGGTAATAACCGCGTATCCATTGGAAACTCAAAACTTAAAATCAAAAAGAAATTTAATCTTTTAACAATGCCAACTAGAAAGAAGACAAAAATTGTAGCAACCTTAGGCCCAGCCACCAGTAAAAAAGAAGTCCTAAAGGAAATGATCAGGGCAGGTGTGGATGTTTTCCGTATCAACTTCTCCCACGCTTCCTATGAAGATGTTGCCGAACGAATTAAAATGATCAGGGAATTAAATGAAGAGTTGGAAGTTAACACTGCAATACTTGCCGACCTCCAAGGTCCTAAGCTTCGTGTTGGAGTTATGGGCGGAGAAGTAATTGTTGCCCCTGGCGATACCGTAACTTTCGTAACTGGCGACCCATTTGAAGGTACTGCTGAGCGCGTGTATATGAACTACCAAAACTTTCCAAAAGATGTAAAAGCAGGTGAGCGTATTCTTTTGGATGATGGTAAATTGATCTTCGAGGTAAAATCCACGAACGGTGAAAATGAAGTTCAAGCAACCGTAATTCAAGGAGGGCCATTAAAATCCAAAAAAGGGGTAAACCTTCCAAATACAAACATTTCGTTGCCCGCATTGACCAAAAAAGACATCAAGGATGCCATTTTTGCGATTGGACAAGATGTCGATTGGATTGCATTGTCGTTTGTGCGCCATGCACAGGATTTGTACGACCTTCACAATTTGATCAAGGAACATACAGATCATAAGATTCCTGTAATTTCAAAAATTGAAAAGCCTGAAGCGCTTGAAAATATTGATGAAATCGTAAAGGCTTCAGACGGACTTATGGTAGCTCGTGGAGATTTGGGTGTGGAAGTTCCCGCCCAAGAAGTACCATTGATTCAAAAGCAATTGGTATTAGCTGCCAAAAAGGGTAGAATTCCAGTAATTATTGCCACTCAAATGATGGAAACCATGATCACTAGCCTTACACCGACCCGTGCCGAGGTGAACGACGTGGCCAACTCCGTAATGGATGGTGCCGATGCGGTAATGCTTTCAGGGGAAACCTCGGTAGGTAATTACCCAGTTCAAGTAATCGAGAAAATGGCAAGCATTGTTTCCAGCGTAGAAAGTTCTAGCTTAATCAAGGTGCCACAAACACCACCACATATTAGAACCAACAGGTATATCACCAAATCGGTATGCTACCACGCAGCATTGATGGCCAACGAAATTCAGGCAAGAGCTATTTCTACATTAACAAACAGTGGGTATACTGCGTTCCAGATTTCAGCCTGGAGACCAGCGGCCCATATTTTGGTATTTACTTCCAATAAGAGAATCCTTACCCAATTGAATTTGCTTTGGGGAGTTAAGGCTTTCTATTACGACAAGTTTGTATCTACCGACCAAACCATTGAAGATGTAAACCAAATTGCCTGTAAAAAGGGCTTCTTGGAAGAGGGGGATATGTTGATCAGTTTGGCAGCCATGCCTATCAAAGAGAAGGGAATGGTAAACACCCTAAGAGTAACACAGATTGAAACCTGTAATTTCTAACAGGATTAAAGAATAGATTTTAAAAGGCGCTCATGTAATTGAGCGCCTTTTTTTTAGTTTTTGGTATTTGATTGAAGTGTAAGCCTACAGAAATAATTGTGACTAAGGGCATTGTAACGGAACAATCAACCCATGAAACACGAATACAAAGATGCTAGATTAGGAGCTATTTTAGGTTTTACCGATGATATTAAAAGAGACCAAGGACGTTTTTCCATTACATCCAAAACCATCAAGTTTTTATGGAACCGAAATGACTCTCCATTGATTGTTCAAATCGATGGAATCGACTTGGAATTGATGCCAAACCAAATGATTACGGTTACCTATCTTCAATGTGTTTCGTACTCAGAAACGCAACGACCACTTTCGGCCATTCTTTTTAATCGGGAGTTCTATTGTATTTCCGATCATGATAGTGAAGTTTCCTGCAACGGAATCTTATTTTTTGGAACGCAGGATATTCCAATAATAACAATCCCCAAAGACCAACAAAACAAGTTCAACTTGTTGCACCAAATGTTTATTGAGGAATTTTCTACCCCAGACAACATTCAGGGAGATATGTTACAAATGCTATTGAAGCGATTGATTATTATGAGTACGCGATTGGCCAAGGAACAACTCATTGTAAAATCATTGGGTAATGATCAGATAGACATTATCCGAAGGTTTAATTTTTTGGTGGACATGCATTACAAAACCAAACGAAAAGTAAGTGACTATGCGGAAATGTTGTTCAAATCTCCCAAAACATTGTCCAACCTATTTTCCATTTACAATCAAAAATCGCCACAACAAATCATTCTAGAACGAATAGCCTTGGAGGCCAAGCGACTCATTAATTTTACCGACAAGCAAAATCAGGAAATAGCTTTTGAATTGGGCTTTAACGACCCTGCCCATTTTAGTCGATTCTTCAAAAAAATGACCCAAATGACGCCTTCCGAGTACCGAGAACACTTGGTTTTGGCAGCCTAGGGAAAATTGAACAAGCCGTCGGGAAATCCTTCCTAACACTTGCCCCTCTTTCCGCAGCATCTTTGCCCTGTAATTAAAAAAAACAGAAAAGATGAAACCCACGGAAAAGTCCATTTTTAATCTCATTGAGATTTTTAGAACATCACAAAAAACCAAATTGCAAGCCGTAAAGGTTTCGGGTCACTGTGAGCAACATTACCATCACGATTTCTACTGTGATGCAGAAAAACCCTTTGTACATACTTTTTAATCCATATATAAATTTCAAATTCATAATAATTATGAGCACAATCAATGTACCCAAAAGAGAAGAAGTAAGTGCGGCCAATCAGGCTATTTTTGATAACCTTAAAGGCGCAGTGGGATTTGTCCCAAACCTTTTTGCCACTTACGCACATTCCGAAAATGCCTTGGGCAACTACCTAGGTCTTTCCAATGCAAAAACCTCGTTAAAAGCCAAAGAAAAAGAAGTGGTGAATTTGGCCGTGAGTCAAGTGAACAATTGTATTTATTGTTTGTCCGCGCACACCGCCATTGGTAAAATGAACGGATTTACCGAGGAGCAAATTCTTGAATTGCGTTCCGGTAAGGCTTCTTTTGATGTAAAATTGGATGCCTTGGCACGTTTGGCCAAAAATATTACCGAAAACAGAGGAGCAACAGACGAACAAGTATTGGAAAACTTCTTTGCAGCTGGATGGACCAAGGAAAACTTAATCGACACCATCGTTTTGGTTGGGGATAAAACTATATCCAACTATGTACACAGCACCACTAAGGTTCCTGTGGATTTCCCATTGGCACAGCCTTTGGAGGCTGTAGAAGCCTAACAATGATTTATGTGTCACATCGAGCGCAGTCGAGATGCTATGTCAAGTTTGGGCATAAAAAGTTCTCGTCTGCACTCGAACTGACATATTTTAATCTTCCACCATTTCGGCGAAGAAATTGGGAGCGATGCTTTTGGCCATAAATATGGGCCAGTCATTTTTGAACAGGTAACTTTCGGTAATGGCACTTTCATACAACAGGTAGATGCCTCCGGAAATTCTTTCTGTTTCTGCTTTGGAAAGATTTGAAATGTTATCGCCCACCACTTCACCAATAAATAAAAGCAGTTCTTTTTTTTGCTTTTGTATCACTTCAAAAATCTTCTGGTGTTCTGCGGAAAGTTCCCCTAAGGTTTTTAGACCCCAACATCCAAAAAAGTTTTCTTCCAGATAAAGGTCACGTAGCAAATCGAAAATGGCCAAAAGTTGGTTTTTTCCTGCGGTCCTCTCCTTTACATAACTTTTAAACAGCTCCATAAACGCTGTATGGCGTTGTTCTAAGTAAGCAATGCAAATATCCTCCTTAGATTTAAAATGATTGTACAGCGTTGCTTTGGCAATGCCTGATTTGTCGATAATCTCGTTGATTCCTGTAGAATTGTAACCTTGGGTGTAAAAAAGATGTCCCGCCGTTGTAATAATGAGTTGGTGCAATTCGGGTCGTTGCATAAAATAAATATGATAAAATTAGCGGGGGGCTGCTCTACAAATTAAACAAGAAATTATGTTTTGGCAATGCCTAATATGAATCAAAAATCAAATGTTGAATAGATTCGTTCAAGGCATACAGGTATAATCCTACGATCAAATTCTTTCAAAATCATAACTCACTAAAAACCCGATGATTGGAAACTATTCTTTATATTCGGTTATTCATTATTCAATCAAAAATAATTTAAACACTTTCCAAATGAAAAAGTTAATGCTGACCCTTCTTATAGGGTTGTTGTGTCTTCCCATGAGTTATGGGCAAGAATTCGAGTTTAAAGCCGATGATATTAACATCGATTACAAAACCTATACCCTAAAAAATGGGCTTACCTTATTGGTTTATGAAGATCATAAAGCACCCATTGCCGCCGTTAATGTTTGGTACCATGTGGGTTCCAAAAACGAAAAGCCAGGGAAAAGTGGATTTGCCCATTTGTTTGAACACCTTATGTTCAACGGTAGTGAAAACTACAACACAGATTACTTCCAAGCTTTGGAAAGTATAGGGGGAACCGATTTAAATGGAACCACCAACAACGACCGAACCAATTATTTTCAAAATGTACCGGTATCTGCTTTAGATCAGGTGTTGTTTTTGGAATCTGACCGAATGGGGCATCTGTTGGGCGCCATTGATCAAGCAAAACTTGATGAGCAACGCGGTGTGGTTCAAAATGAAAAAAGACAGGGGGAAAACAATCCCTACGGAAAGCAGTGGGATTACCTAACCAAAGCCATGTACCCAAAAGGGCATCCGTACTCTTGGACCGTAATTGGTGAAATGGAAGATCTAAATGCTGCTTCTTTGGAAGATGTGCAGGAATGGTTTAAATCCTATTACGGGACCGCAAATGCGGTGGTTGCCGTAGCTGGAGACGTAAATGCTGATGAGATTTATGATAAAGTGGTTCAATATTTCGGGGATATCCCTTCCGGACCTACCGTGGAAAGACAGGAGGTGAATATTCCTAATAAAGTGACCGATTCCCGTCAGGTGTACCAAGACCGTGTACCCGAAACCAGGGTGCTTTTTGCATGGAACACCCCTCAGTTTGGGGCAAAGGAAGACCTTCATTTTGATTTGATATCTGCCATTTTGAGCAGTGGTAAAAACTCTAGATTATACCAGAAATTCATTTATCAAGACCAATCGGCCAGTGCTGCGGTTTCTTTTCAAGCATCCAGTGAAATTGCAAGTCGCTTTATCACCTATTTAAATGTAAAAGCGGGGGAAGACCCAGCAAAACTAGAAAAAGAACTTGAGGCAGAAATAGAAAGATTTATTAAGGAAGGCCCAACGGAACAAGAACTCAAAAGGGTAAAAGCAAACTATTTTGCCAACTTCATCAAAGGACTCGAACGTATCGGTGGTTTTGGAGGAGTTTCTGATATTTTGGCTTCCAATCAAACCTATCATGGCGATGCTTCCTACTACAAAACCCAATTGAAGTTCGTAGAGGATGCGACTATTGAAGACCTTCAAAAAACAGCAGCAAAATGGCTTACCAAAGGCAAGCATATTTTAATATGCAATCCTTTCCCTGAATACGAAATTGTGGAATCTTCCGTAGATAGATCTCAATTGCCAGCCTTGGCAGAACAAAAAAGTTCCAAATTTCCAGAATTGCAGCGCACCCAACTTTCCAATGGACTTAATGTGGTGCTGGCCCAACGAGAAGGGGTGCCCACCGTTATCATCAATTTAGTAGCCGATGCTGGGTACAAAACCGATTATTTATCCAGTCCAGGAACCGCGAATTTGGCCATGAACTTAATGGATGAAGGAACCAAAGACAAAACCTCATTGGAAATTAACGAACAGTTACAGCTATTGGGCGCTTCGTTGAGCACGTTTTCAAGTCAAGATGAGTCCAATGTGTATATGAGCACCTTAAAACCAAGTTTTGATGCTAGTTTGGATTTGTTCATGGATGTTTTGCTCAACCCTGTATTTCCTGAAAAAGAATTCGAACGGCTACAGAAAGAACAGATCAATAATATTAAACAGGAAAAATCACAACCAATCACCATGGCGCTTCGGGTGATGAATAAATACCTTTACGGGGACGACCATCCGTACAGCACTCCCTATACGGGAACAGGATATGAGGATTCTGTTTCTAAATTGACACGTGATGATGTAGTGGCATTTTATGATACCTGGTTTAAACCCAACAATGCCACATTGATTGTTACCGGTGATATTGAAATGAAGGATTTAAAATCCAAATTGGAAAAAACCTTGGGTAAATGGAAAAAAGGAGATGTTCCTACCATCACCTTTAATGCGCCAAAGACCAATTCCAAGAACACCTTGTATTTGATGAACAGACCCGAATCGCAGCAATCGGTGATTTTGGCCGGTCATTTGACTGAAAAATATGGGGATGTTTCGGAGATAGCCTTGGAACAAATGGTAAATATTCTTGGAGGGGACTTTACTTCAAGAATCAACATGAATTTAAGGGAAGACAAACACTGGTCCTATGGTGCCGGTGGCTTTGTAATGGGATCCAAAGAGGTTCGTCCTTTTATCGTATATGCTCCTGTTCAAACCGATAAAACCGCAGAATCTGTGACCGAAATAAGAAAGGAAATTTCGGAATTTACCTCTACCCGTCCAGCAACCAAGGAAGAGTTGGATAAGGTGAAGACGAACCAAGTATTAAAATTGCCCGGGCAATGGGAAACCAATAGTTCGGTGAATAGTTCGGTGCGCAGCTTGATACGATATAATTTACCTGACGATTATTATCAAAATTACGATCAGAATGTAAGAAACCTATCCGTGGATGACATTCGAAAAGTAAGCAATGAGGTGGTACAGCCCGACAAAGTAAACTGGTTTATGGTTGGAGATAGAGCAAAGATCATTACCAAATTGGATGAACTTGGGTTCGACAACATCATCGAAATTGATGCGGATGGAAATCCCAAAAAGCCAGTTGTGGCCGAAAAAGTAGAAACAGACATCAAAAATTAAAAAATGAGGCCTCCCTTTAGGGAGGCTTTCTTTTTAAAGATCAAACTTAAGTTGCACAAGTAAGGCTTCTTTTTTTTCCTTCTCTTTTTCTTTATCGGTGTTGAGGTTGGCCAAAGAGATGCCCAAGAGGCGGACAGAATTTTCTAAGGTAGACTGATATAAAAGTTCCTTGGCTGTTTCCAAAATAAGATCTTTGCTGGCGATAAAATAAGGAAGGGTTTTGCTTCGCGTTTGCAAGGTAAAATCGCTGTATTTGATTTTTAACGTGATGGTCTTGCCTGCTATTTTTGATTTTTGAAGCCTTCTTTCCAGTTCAGCAGCTATGTTCTCCAATTTTTCCAACATAAAAATCTCGCTGCTCAGATTTTCAAAGAAGGTACGTTCTGCTCCCACCGATTTTGGAATGCGATGTGGCTTTACCGAACTTAAATGAACACCGCGAACTACATTAAAATAATGTTGGCCATTTTTTCCGAAATGCTGGTTCAGAAACTCTAAAGATTTTTCTTTTAGGTCTTTTCCTGTGAAAATACCGAGGGAGTACATTTTTTCCGCCGTAACCTTTCCAACGCCATAAAACTTTCGAATATCCAAATCTTCCAGAAACTGGATTACCTCTTCAGGATTTACTGTTTTTTGCCCATTGGGTTTGTTGTAATCACTCGCTACTTTGGCAATAAATTTATTTATCGAAATGCCAGCGGATGCCGTAAGCCCTGTTTTTTCGAATATCTTTTTTCGGATGTCTTTGGCGATGAGCGTAGCGGATGGATTCCCTTTTTTGTTTTCTGTCACATCCAGATAGGCTTCATCTAACGAAAGCGGTTCTACCAAATCGGTATACTCATAAAAAATTTCCCGAATTTGTAGTGAAACCTCTTTATACCTATCAAAACGTGGTTTTACAAAAATGAGATCTGGACAATTACGTTGGGCCATAAGCCCGGACATGGCACTGCGAACACCAAACTTACGGGCTTCGTAGCTGGCGGCTGAAACCACACCTCGTTTGGAGCCCCCGCCAACGGCAACGGGTTTGCCTTTTAACTCCGGATTATCGTGTTGCTCCACCGAGGCATAAAAGGCATCCATATCCACATGAATGATTTTTCTTAAGGGAAAATCAAAGTCCATTTTCAAATTTAGGGTATATTTAGTTTGATGGAACATTTGGAAATAGAACGAAAATTCTTGGTCAATAGCGATGCGTATAAGGAAGAAGCCACTTCCCGAATCCGTATTGCACAAGGTTTTTTAAACACCGACCCCGAACGAACCGTAAGGGTCAGGATCATGGGTGAAAAAGGTTTTTTAACCGTAAAAGGCCCCAGTAACGAGTCGGGAACCACTCGTTTTGAGTGGGAAACCGAGATTACCGCGTCCGAAGCCACTAACCTTATCGATTTATGTGAGGACGGGATTTTAGAGAAAAACCGATTTGAAATCAAATTGGGAAATCATGTGTTTGAGGTAGATGAATTTATGGGGGACAACAAGGGCTTAGTGATCGCCGAGGTGGAACTCAAACATGAGGACGAGCGTTTTGAAAAGCCCAGTTGGTTGGGCGAAGAGGTCACGGGGCAGACCAAATACTACAATTCCCAATTAAGTAAACTTCCGTATTCAAAATGGTAAACAGCAGGTTGGTCATTAATGTACTTTTTGTTGTTTCTGCACTATCCAGTATAGTATTGGAATATTTGGGAATTAGGCAAGGGTATGTTTTTTTCAAACCTTTTACCACAGTTTTAGCGATTGTATTGCTGTTTTCTGCAGGGGGAACTTCTGTTCCCAAATTTAAAAGCTTGATGATAGCTGCCTTGGTTTTATGTTTGGTCGGGGACACTTTATTGTTGTTTGAATCTTATTTTGTTTTTGGACTGGCCTCATTTTTATTGGGCCATCTCCTATTTATTGCGGCGTTTATCCAATTAAAAGGATTCTATGCTCACTGGATTTCGTTTTTCTTTTTGATGGCCATTGGGGGTGGCCTCTTTTTATGGTTAAAACCCGATTTAGGGAACTTGTTGGTTCCTGTATCTTGTTATATTGTTGTGATCTGTGTAATGGCTTGGCAGGGCATCGGTTTATATACAAGGGATAAAAGCAAACCTTTTTTGTGGATTGCCATTGCGGTATTGCTTTTCATGTTTTCGGACAGTATGATTGCTGTTTCTAAGTTTAAAATGCCATTTGCCTATGCCAGCGCCTTGATTTTATCAACCTATTGGTTGAGTATCGGTCTATTGGCGAATGCTGGGTATAAACTGATATACGAGAATAAAGGGTTGGCTTAATCCAACTTCTTATCCAAAGCCAAAATCGTTTTTAAAAGCACATTGGCACCATTGGCCATATTCTCCGCTGAGGTAAATTCTTTGGGGGAATGACTGATACCATCTTTACTTGGAACAAAAATCATCCCGACGGGAGCAAATCGTGAAATATCTTGGGAATCGTGTCCCGCCCCACTAGGCATTTTTTTAAAAGAAAGCCCTAAATCTTTTGCAGAAGCCGCTATCTCATCCTGAATCATTGGAGTGGTCAACGCAGGGTCGGAAGTCGTGTCCAATGGCTTAAATTCGACTGACACGTTGGATGCCTTTGCAATTTCTTCGGTTTTGGCTTTTATTGCATTGTAGACCTTTGCAATTACCTCAGAGGATAAATCGCGAATCTCTAAACTCGCTGTTACCTTACCTGGAATTACATTTGGAGCACCCGGCTCTGCTTTTATGCGACCAACCGTACCCACTTGGCTGCCTTCAAAACTATTGGTGATTTCGTTAACCGCAACTATAAATTTGGCAGCGGCCAATAAGGCGTCTTGTCTTGCATTCATGAGGGTTGTCCCGGCATGGTTGGCAAAGCCCGTAAACTCAACATCCCACCATTTTAAGCCTACAATACCTTCTACAACACCAATGTCCAAGTTTTCCTTTTCTAAAGTTCCTCCTTGTTCAATATGAAGTTCCAAAAAGGCGGCCAAGCTCCCTTTTTCTTTTTTGGCTTGGTCTAGTTTCGTGGTGTCTCCTCCAATGCGCATGATGCCTTCTCCCATAGAATACCCGGTAGAATTCACTACTGAAAGGGCTGCATAAGTCAAATTTCCAGCCATGGCCCTACTGCCCATAACCCCACCTTCCTCATTCGGAAAAATCATAACTTGTAGGGGATGATCAGTGGTGATATTATTTTCATTCAAGGTTTGGATAACCTCAAGAGCGGCCATGGAACCTACACAACCATCGTAATTACCACCATGGGGCACACGATCTATATGGGAGCCAAAAGCAATGTGTTTTTTGTTGGCATCGTTTCCTGCTCGGGTACCAATAATGTTTCCGGCAGGATCAATTTCCACTTCCATACCAAAACCCTTTAGGGTTTGCACCACCCAATTTCGCGCCTCAATATCAGCATCACTAAAAGCGACACGTTCAGTTTCTCCATTGGATTGCAGCCCAAACTTGGCCAAATCGAAAACACGATTTTCCAATCGGTTTTGATTGACTGAAACGTGTTTGCTTTGTGCGTTTAGGGTACAAAAGCAACATGGGATTAAAACAAAGACCAGTAGCCGTTTCATCATCACCTAGTTTTTTAGAAAGGTAGGAAATTAGAATTTACCTCAGGAATGCCTATGCAGCGTTTTCTGCAGCTATGGATTTTGACTCGTGATCAATGACCCTTTGCTCTGACCATTTTTTTTTCTTGATACCGCTCACCAAAGGAATGGCAAATCCGACCGCCAATAAGACAATGGCTACCAAAAAAATGTTGTAGGATTGCACAAAAAAGGAACCACTGTTCAATGTGGCCAAAATAAGCATTGTTGACAATGGGAAGGATAAGGCCAAAATGGCAACACCAAAGTCACTGCTAAAGGTTTTCTTTTTGAACTTTTTGTCCATTTCCATGCTGTCTACGGTTGCAATATGGGCATAAGGCCAGAAG
The DNA here is from genome assembly GCF_042134615.1 of Flagellimonas cixiensis. Lineage (GTDB taxonomy): Bacteria > Bacteroidota > Bacteroidia > Flavobacteriales > Flavobacteriaceae > Flagellimonas > Flagellimonas cixiensis. The sequence goes on along the minus strand of NZ_CP169639.1, from coordinate 1,287,319 downwards.
CTACAGGCACTCAATCCAAAGGCAATGGTCAACAAAATATCGTTTTTAGCCTCAATGCCTGCTGCTACCACAAATATCCCAGAGATAATCATTACCAATCCTGCTCTGGTACACAACAATGCAAAAATTTGGAAAAACTGCTTCTTTTTGATTTTTACCGCTAATCCAATAAACAAAAGGACCAAAGGGGTCATGATCAAGCTTAATTTTTCCAAAGTTTCACTTAAAAAGAAGGGAAGGGAGTCCATATGAAAACCGAATGCCAATAGTAACAGCGCGACCCCGATAAATACATTTACGGGTTCGGATACCATTGCTTTGATCAAAGGTTTTAACTGGGCCCCATTCTTTTTTTCCCGTGCAGCTTGTAAACTGTAATGCCAGTTCATAGCCACTAGATACAAGAAGAACAAGACAAACACCTTGTTTCCCAAATCGGACATGGCAGCCATGGCCAAATAGTCATCACCCAAAAATTCAAGAATAAATGGAAATGAGGATAAACCCGGTGCCAAAGAGGGGATCAACAGTCGAGCAGTACGATATTCCGATGTGCCTTTTGCAACTCCCATTAGGGGCATTACCAACGGCATCAATAAAAACAACAATAGGTTAAGCCCGAGGGCTAAAAGGGGCAATATTAATAAATGCAACTCTACCTTGACCCCCAGCAACGCGATAAATATAGTTGCAGGAAGGGCAAGGTTGAGTATTATTTTTTTGATTCCTGTAATTTCTTCCTTGGACTTAAATTTTACTTTAAGCAAGATGCCAATGAAGATGAAAAAGAGAAATACAATAGTTTTTTGAAATCCAATATCCACTATACCAGTACTTTGTTAAGTGCGGCAGTGAACATTTTCATTTCTTCCATGGTGCCCATACTAACACGACACCAGTTTTTACCCATAAACTGGAATGCTCTAACGCCTACTTTCAATTCTGTCATTTTATCCAAAAACTCGTTTCCTTGCATTTCAATGGGGAAAATCAGGAAACTAGTGTAGGAGGGTACATATTCGATGCCCATTTTATCAAGGCTCTTGTATACGTACTCTCTGCATTCAGCATTTAGGGTTCTGGATTTTTCTATGAACTCAGCATCGTCCATAGCGGCCATACCAGCATGCACAGAAGGTAGGGTAATTCCCATTCCTCCTCTTGTAATTTTTTGAATTCGAGCCAATGTCTCTTCCAATGCCACTACATAACCTACACGTAGACCGGCCATACCGTGAATTTTGGAGAAAGTACGGGCAATGATGACATCTTTACCTTCGTTTACCAAGGAAACCATACTCTTTTTGGCTCCTTCATCCAAGAACCATAAGTAAGCTTCGTCCACAAATACAGGTACTTTTTCCGAAACTCTTGAACAGAAATCCAAAAGTTCTTCGTGGTCGGTCATGGTTCCGGTTGGGTTGTTTGGGTTACAGATGTACACCAATTTTGTATCGTCATCAATGGCTTCTTCCATTGCTTTTAAGTCGTGCGACCAATCGTCTTTTAAAGGAACAGGCTTCCATGTGGCTCCAACAGATTCGGCCACTCTGATCAAAGACATATAAGCTGGGTCTGCAGAAACAACATTACCTCCGTTCATAAAGAAAACCATGGCTGTTTTTTCCAACAGGTCGGAAGAACCAGGGCCCATCATAATGTTTTTGCTCTCAACTCCTTCAAAATCGGCAATTTTACCCACCAACTGGAACAATTCCTTCCAAGCGTAGCGGTTACCACCCGCTGCTGTGTTTTTGAAAGCTTCCACAGCCATTGGGGAAGGTCCGTAAGGGTTTTCGTTGGCATTCAATTTTGCGGCCAATTCTGGAAGGGCCTCAAAATCTTTAGGTAAATATTCTTTAAAAAATGGACTGTACACTGCATTTCCTTGAGCATCCAATTGTAGGGGAGCCCTCGGAGTTTCAGCTAAACCAATATATGGTAAGGCCATTGCACCACCTGCGGTGAGCACACTTTTTCTAATCCAATCTCTTCTGTTGATGTTTGTAGTTCCCATTTGAGTATTTAGTTTTTAGCAAGAATTTAAAATTAGTCGATCATTTAACTAAATACAATGCTAAAAACATAAAAATCAATGCTTTGTAAGGGAAATTGTTAATTTATAAGTAGTTTTTTTGAAAATTTAATAGCAATACTGTTTATTCGAACGAATTTGTTTTAAGATATTCAATGGTTAGAATTCCACGTAGGTTGTTGATTATGATATGATCTAGCAATTCGCGGATGCTGTATTCTTGAAATAAATTATCTTTAGAGTAGACGATTTCTTCCATTCGGGCCAAAAAAAGCGAACAGACCAATTCAACCTTGACATTCTTTCGAACCTGACCCAATTCCTGAGCTTTTTTTAATAATGGACAAACGATGTCCCAGACAATATCAGACTTTAATTTCGAATAAAATTCATAGGCGTTGGGGTAGTATTTACGGAGCCCATAAAGAAAGGAGGGGTTGAGTTCCTGAAAGGTCATCAACCCTTGTTTATAAATGTAAACAACGGTTGTGAGGGGTTGCTCTTTATTGGGGTTGTCGAGCATATATTGATCTATATTGGAAAGAATCTTCCCAAAATAGTAGGTCAAACTTTCCTGAACCAATACCTCTTTACTATTAAAATATGTATAGAGGGTTTTTTTGGAAATTCCCAGATGCCTAGCCAAATCGTCCATAGAGAAGCTTTTACTGCCGAATTTGGTAAAGTTCTCTATGGCGTAGGCTAGTATTTCGTTTTTCCCCTCAATCATTTTTTATTTCCAGCCACCACCAAGTGCTCTATATAGCTCCACGATGGCATTTAATTGATTGTATTGTGTATCAACATAATTGAGCTCGGAGCTCAATGCATTTTGCCTGGCGGTCAATACTTCCAAGTAATTGGCCAAACCGTTGTTCAATAACTCTTCGGAATAATCCTCAGCTTTGGTGTATGCCTCAAGTTCTTTGGAGCGGGCCTCCAATTTTTGGGTTTCTGCATCATAAGTGTACAAGGCGTCGCTTACTTCCCTTCCGGCGGTGAGCAGTGCTTGTCTGTAGCTAAGCAAAGCTTGCTCTTGCTGAGCTTTGGCCACCTCCATTTGCGTGCGCAATCGTCTACCGTTAAAAATAGGTTGGGTTAGTCCTCCCACTAAAGTGGAGAATAGTGAACTTGCATCCAACCAATTTTCGAGTTCCAAACTTTGAAAACCTCCGTTCGCAGATAAAATGAAAGACGGATACATACTGCTTCTGGCCACATTGGTCAATTCGAAAGCATTGATGAGTCCATACTCAGCTTGCATTACATCTGGGCGATTTGCCAATAATAAATAAGGAACACCTGTATTTAGTTCGGTTTCGATGGATTGCTCGTCCAAGTTGCCACGTTCAATATTACGAGGCGCTTCACCTAAAAGTATACTAAATGTGTTTTCTAATAACTTAATGTTATTTTCAAGGTCGATTACTATAATCTCGGTGGTATGCACCTGCGCTTCGGCTCCTTTTACAGCAACTTCGGTAACTTGACCTGCCTCTTTTAAAGCAATAATGGTCTCTAAACTGTGTTTTCTGGATTCCAAGGTTTTTTTGGACACTTTCAGCTGCTTGTCCAGAGCCAACAATTGATAATATGTACTTGCCATACCGGCAATCAAATTGGTTTTTACAGCTTGGTGAGCTGAAACACTTTGCAAATAAGAAGCTCCAAATGCACGTTTGTTGCTTCTAATCTTGCCCCAAACATCGGCTTCCCATGAAAGGGCTCCCGATAGTTCGTATTGTTCCAATGCACTGCTGAAAAAACTACCAAACTGGCTGTTTTCAGAGTTTTTAGTCCTTGTAATGCTAGCTGTTCCCGACAGTGTAGGGTAATAACCGGCCTTTCCTTGTTTTACATACGCTTCGGCAGCCAAAACATTTTGAAGCGCAATTCGGATATCTAGATTGTTCACCAATGCGGTGTCGATATATTGCTTCAACCGATCGTCGTTAAAAAGATTTCTCCAAGAAACATCAGCCATTGAAACACTGTCCTTGGGCAAATTATCGGTTCGGTAGAGATTTTCTGTCTCTAATTCTGGTCTTGAGTAATTTTTGGCCACAAAGCAAGATTGAAGCAGCAATGGGGCAGAAAGCAAGAGAAGGTATTTATAAATAGGTTTTATTTTCATTTTTGCTGGCATTGTTAATGTGCGTTGTTTGTTTCAACAAGTTCCGGTTTTCCAGAAATACGCTCTTGCATACCTTGGAATACGATAAAAAGTACGGGTACAACAAATACCCCTATGATGGTTCCAATTAGCATGCCCCCAACGGCACTCAGTCCGATGGATTGGTTACCAATGGCGCCAATACCTGAGGAAAGCGCCAAGGGCATCAAACCAAAAATAAAGGCGAAGGAGGTCATCAAAATGGGCCTTAATCTAGCTCTTGCACCATCAACTGCGGCATCAATCAATGATAGTCCAGTTCTTCTTCGCTGAAGTGCAAACTCCACGATCAAAATGGCATTTTTAGCAAGAAGACCTATCAACATGATGAGGGCAATCTGGAAATAGATGTTGTTTTCCAAACCACCGAGGTTGACAAAGAGAATAGCTCCCGCAATACCAGCTGGAAGAGAAAGAAGAATAGCGAAGGGGACTATATAACTTTCATATTGTGCACTTAACAAGAAATAGACAAATACCAAACTCAATATAAATATGATAATGGTCTGTGAGCTCGCATTACTTTCTTCACGCGTTAACCCAGAGTATTCATAGGTGTACGAATTGGGCAAAACTTGTGCGGCGACCTCTTCGATAGCATTGATGGCATCCCCGGTACTGTATCCAGGATTTGGAACGCCTGTTACTTTTACAGAGCTCAATAGGTTGAATCGCTCCACCACTTCTGGCCCATAAATTTTATTAAGGGTAACAAATTGACTTACAGCAACGGACTCTCCATCGGAATTCCGAACAAAAATGTTGTTCAATGATTTTTCATTGGCCCTATCTTCGGGTTTGGCCTGAATCATAACACGGTATTGCTTACCAAACCGGTTAAAGTCCGTAGCGTAGATTCCACCATAATACCCTTGAAGTGCATTAAAGATGTCCGTTCCTGAAAAGCCGGCCATTTTTAGCTTTTCCATATCCACATCCAAATCGTATTGAGGGAATCCAGGATCAAATTGGGAAATGGCATATTGTATTTCGGGTCGGGCATTCAATGCACCCAAAAACTGGTTCTTTACATCGTTGATTTCCGACCAATCTTCTCCCGTTTTGCTTTGCAATTGAACCTCAAACCCTGAGTTGGTACCAAAACCTTGTATACTTGGAGGGGTAAAATAGATGATTTGTGCATCTTTGAATCCTGCTGAGAGCCCGTTCAATTTTTGCATGGTTGCAGAAAGAGACAGGGAATCGGCATCGCGCTCACTCCAATCTTTCAATTTCATGATAGAGAACGCATAGGACCCAGCACTTACCCTACTCAACAAACTGAATCCTGCCACGCTCATACGAGCATCGATTATATCCATGGATTCATAGATAGAATCCAATTTCATGATGGTTTCCTCTGTTTTTTCTATGGTTGTTCCGGGGGGCATGCTCACATTGGCGAAAACAATTCCCCGATCTTCATCGGGTACAAATCCGGAAGGCGTGGTTTGAAACAAATAAATGGCCAATCCGGTAAAGGCGAGCAACAAAAAGACAGTGGTCCATTTTTTCTTGATCATTCTACCCACCGTATTGGTGTATTTATTGGTCATTGCTGTAAACCCTGCATTGAAAGCGTTAAAGAATCGCGTTTTTAGGTTGGGTTTCTTGCCTTCCACGTGATGATGTGGTTTTAAGAAAAGGGCCGCCAAAGCGGGACTCAAGGTCAGGGCGTTAATCGCTGAAATTAAAATGGCCACCGCCAAGGTAATTCCGAATTGCTGGTAAAACACTCCCGATGAACCCTGAATAAAGGAAACAGGAATAAATACGGCAGACATTACCAGAGTAATGGAGATTATGGCGCCAGAAATTTCACTCATGGCATTTTTGGTTGCTGTTTTTGCCGAATCCGCTCCTTCTTCCAGCTTGGCATGAACCGCTTCCACAACCACAATGGCATCATCCACCACAATTCCAATGGCCAAGATCATGGCAAATAGGGTAAGCAAGTTGATAGAGTACCCGAACACCTCCAAAAAGAAAAAGGTTCCCACAATGGCTACAGGGACAGCAATAGCAGGGATAAGGGTGGACCTAAAATCCTGCAGGAACAGGAACACCACAATAAATACTAAAATAAAGGCTTCAATCAAGGTTTTTACCACATGATCTATGGAAGCATTAAGGAAATCCTTGGTGTTAAATGGAATAACGTAGTCAAAGCCTTTAGGGAAATCAGCTTTGCTTTCGGTCAATATGGTTTCGATTTCATCAATAATGTCTTTGGCATTGGAACCTGAGGTTTGGTATACCCCAACGGCAACACCAGGATGCCCCATCCCCGAATTTTTTCGCACATAACTATAGGCGCCAAGTTCAATTTCCGCAACATCTTTTAGGCGCAAAAAGCCACCATCCTCAGTAGTTTTAAGAATAATGTTCTCGTATTCCTCAACCTCGGATAGCCTACCCTTGTATTTCATTACGTATTCAAAAATACCTTCGGCATTTTCACCAATCTTTCCGGTGGCCACTTCACGGTTTTGCTCTTGCAATGCCGCCTGTATATCTGATGGAACTAAATTATAAGCAGCCATTTTATCTGGGGAAATCCAGATTCGCATGGAATAATCTTTGGCACCAAAAACATTTACGTTACCAACCCCTTTGATCCTTTGAAGCTTTGGCACCAAATTGATTTTGGCATAGTTCTCCACAAAGGTGGCATCGTAGTTTTCGTTTTTTGAGAAAATTGAAAAGAAAAGTAGGGCACTATTTTGAGCCTTTTGTGTGGTTACCCCCGTATTGATTACCTCTTGAGGTAAAAGACTGTTGGCTCTGGCCACCCTATTCTGTACGTTCACCGCAGCAATATCTGGGTCAACACCCAGTTCAAAATAAACGCTGATACTGGCGGCACCATCATTACTGGCAGAAGAGGTCATATACGTCATTCCCTCAACACCGTTGATTTGTTCTTCAAGGGGAATTACCACACTTTTTAAAACAGTTTCGGCATTGGCCCCGGTATAATTGGCACTAACTTGAACCGTGGGCGGAGCAATTTCTGGATACTGCTCTACGGGTAGGGTGGTAAGCCCTAAAACACCCAAAATCACAATGATTACGGATATTACAGTAGACAGTACTGGACGATCTATAAACTTTTGGAACATATAAATGTTGTTCTTTTTAGGTTGATGTCAATAGTTATTTAATGGGGCTGATGGTCTGCCCATCTTTTAATTTGGATACCCCTTCAGCTACAATGGTCTGCCCTTCAGACAACCCATCCTTTACAATAAATTGGGAATCGGTTTGGGCAATAATGGTCAAAGGAACGGTATGCACAATATTGTCATCCCCCACCACAAATACCATTTTTGTGCCTTGTAGGTCGACGGTAACAAATTGTGGAATTACAAAAACATCTTGGTAATCAGATGGAATCTTGATGGTTCCCGTGCTACCAGAACTTAACAGTAGATCTGGGTTGTCAAAATCCGCTCTAAGCGTAACACTTCCTGTGCTGGGGTTGATGATATTGTTGACCATGGCAATTCTACCTTTTTTGGGGTAGGTTTGCCCGTTGATCATTACCAATTCCACTTCTGGTGTATCGCCCTTGGTAAACGAAGCCCCCGTTTCGACCATTTCAGTTTTCATTTGAAGAAACTCCTTTTCGTTCATGGAAAAATAAGCCCTGATGTTGGAAATATCAGAAACCACGGTTAATGGAGCTCCCATATTGCTGCTTACCAAAGCACCTACTTTGTGAGGAATGGAACCGATGTAGCCATTTACCGGACTAACAATATTGGAATAACCAATATTGGCGTTAATACTGTTATAGGTGCTTTTTGCCTGGGCCAAATTGGCCTTGGCCGTTTCAAGTTGTACCTCACTTACAATGTTTTTTTTCACCAAGGGAACAAGTTTGTCCACCTCTACCTGTGCCACATTTACGGCAGCTTTGGCAGCCTCAGCATCTTGAGAAAGCGTCTCGGTTTCCAGTTTAAACAAGCGCTGTCCTTTTTTTACCTGTTGCCCTTCTTCCACATAGATTTGCTGAACAAAACCAGATACCTTTGGCCATATCTCAATGTTTTGCTCGCCTTCCATGGTGGTGGCATAGGAATTATAAAGGGTGATATCTTGTTTTGAAATGGTACTTACTTTTAAAGATGGGGCTTGCGACTCACCTATTTGCTGTTTGTTTTTTCCTCCACAGGAAATAAATAAAAGCACAGCTGCTGCTATTGAGATTGATTTTAAGGTTTTCATGTACAAACTAACTTGGTTAGGGTTAATGAAGGTTTTTGAATTGTTGGATAGATCAGACATCTGAAATGGATTCTAGTTTTTTGATGGATTTCTTCAGTATTTGTTCGTTTTCATGAACATAGTCCAGATAAATCTGGTTCCTAATTTGTCCATCCTCGTATTTTTTAGGGCAATGTTGTTGGTGGTAACCCATTACTAGTGTGATAATGTGTTTTTCTGATTCCACCCTTTTTAAGTTTTCTTGAAGTTTTGAAAGAAAGAATGTTTTCTTCTTTGCAGTGGTGAAATATCGTTTACGATCACCGTGTTTGGTAAAGTAGGTTATAAGGCCCATGTTTACCAATAGGTTCAATGAGGTGGAAATGGAGCTTTTACTGGCCCCCAGTCGTTCGAGGCAACCTTCAAAAGTTAATCCGTCCTTGTCCGTTAAGATCAATGCCGCGTAAATTCGGGCCGCCAATGGAGGCAGGTTATGTTCTTCCTCTAAATGTAGACCTATAGTCTCAATTATTTCTTCCTTCGATTTTTCCATTGGATGGATTTTGAGGGAGCAAATGTAAAGTAGGTTCGGAACAAAACGAACCAAAAGAACCTAAATGTTTGTTAAAAGAAATTTAGAAAATAAAATCAGTCTTTAGAAAGGATGCCTTCTTTCTCTATGATGGGGACGGTGATAAGGCTTTCTTCGGAAATGGAGTGTTTTGGAAATAGAAACCTTTTTTCAAAAAGTTTATTTTCCGCAAAAAAGGTAACAAAGAACTCATTGTTCAATGCCAATACATCCTCTTGAAGCAATTCAACTTTTCGATAAGACTTTGGTTCAATGGTGCCGATACCATGCCGCATAGTGGAAGTTTTGGTATCTCCATCAAAACCTTTGGAAACCACAATGGCCATTTCAATGGCATCCGTTCTGTTATTAATGAGGTAAGCATTCCAATCCTTGGACAGAAATTCCTCGTTCCATTCGCGAATTACCGCAATGTGAACATCTTTGGCAACGGGAATTTCAATATCCTTTTTCATGAAAAACTATAATGCACTTTTAAACTGCTCAAGGAAGCGAACGTCATTTTCGCTCAACAAGCGGATATCAGAAATTTGATGTAACAATAATGCGATACGATCTATCCCCATACCAAAGGCAAATCCAGAATACACTTCAGGATCAATGCCACAATTTTTAAGTACGTTGGGGTCTACCATACCACAGCCCATAATTTCTAACCAACCCGTTCCCTTGGTCATACGGTAATCGGTCTCGGTTTCCAGCCCCCAATACACATCTACCTCGGCGCTTGGCTCCGTAAATGGAAAATAAGAAGGGCGCAATCTAATTTTAGATTTCCCGAACATTTCCGACGTGAAATATTGTAAGGTTTGTTTTAAATCGGCAAACGAAACATTTTTGTCCACATACAAACCTTCCACTTGGTGAAAAAAACAGTGCGAACGTGCAGAAATGGCTTCGTTTCTGTACACTCTACCTGGAGAAATAGTACGGATGGGAGGTTGGTTTGCCTCCATATACCGAACCTGTACGGATGAGGTGTGGGTACGTAAAAGAATATCAGGGTCGGTTTGAATAAAGAACGTATCCTGCATATCACGTGCTGGATGGTACTCTGGAAGGTTCAAGGCTGTAAAGTTGTGCCAATCGTCTTCAATTTCTGGTCCTTCGGAAACATTAAAACCTATCCTGGAAAAAATATCGATAATCTGGTTTTTTACTATGGATATTGGGTGTCGGGAACCTACTTTGATAGGCTCGCCCGGACGGGTGAGATCACCATATTTTCCTGCGGTTTCCGATTGGTTTTCCAATGCTTCTTTAAGCGCATTTACCTTGTCGGTTGCCGTATTTTTTAGCTGGTTGATTACTTGACCAAATTCCTTTTTTTGCTCGTTCGGCACGTTTTTGAACTCGGCAAAGAAACTGTTCAAAAGTCCTTTTTTACCCAAATATTTAATTCGGAATGCTTCTATTTCGTCTTTTGAGGTTGAAGTAAACTGTTCTACTTCAGCAATGTGTTCCTTTATGGTATCTATCATGGTCATCCACAGTATTGGCCGACAAATTTAGGAAATTGTCCTTGAATACCTAGCTTATTGGCACGGCTAGTTTATTTTAAAGCTTCTAAAAAAATAAAGGCTGATGGAAAACATCAGCCTTTACTAATTTTAAGGGATTATCAAATTGATCATAAGAAGGTCACCTTACCATCCGAGATGTCGTACATGGCACCTACAATGGCAATTTCACCTTTTTCCTCCATTTCTTTAAGAATAACGCTTTGGCTTCGAATGTTTTCCAGAGCCATTTCTACATTTTTAACAGCAACGGCATCTACGAAATCCAAGTTTTGGGAGTTTCGCAAATCATCATCCTTTGGTTCTTTTACTGCAAAAACGGCTGGTTCAATTTTGTTGATCAAAGCAGTTAGGTTTCCCATTCTTGCATGATCGCATGCCCCTTTAACTGCTCCACAACTGGTATGTCCTAAAACAACAATAGCCTTGGTTCCTGCCAATTTACAAGCAAATTCCATGCTCCCCAAAATATCTTGGTTAACAAAGTTCCCTGCTATTCTAACACTAAAAATATCACCAAGACCTTGGTCGAAAACCAATTCGGCGGAAACTCTGGAATCGATACAGCTAAGAATTGTGGCAAATGGAAATTGCCCATCTTTGGTATCGTTTACCTGTTCCAAAAGGTTTCTGTTTGCTTTTAAATTTTGTTGAAAACGCTCATTGCCCTCCTTCAAAAAATGAAGGGCCTTCTCTGGTGTCATGGTCGCCTGCGTTTCTTTGGTATGTGCTTTCATATCTTAAATTTATGCCGATTTTTTCTTCGGTCTTAGATTAAAGAATTCAATATAACTATCAGGATTTTCGACCTCACCTCTTTCAGAGATCAATTTAATATCGATGTTCCTGTTTTTTGCTTTGCTGGAAAAATCTTCAAGAATTTCCACGATATCGTTATCCAGATACCTGGTTTTTCTAACATCCAAAGTGAGATAAGAATTCTCTGGAAGACTATCCAATTCTTTTAAAATGGCGCCTTTATTAAAAAAGGTCACCTCTTCTGCAAGGGTCATTTTTATTCGGTGAACCCCGTTACTTTTGTCCTCAATGTGCAAAAAGTGGGAGTTTTGATAACTTTTGATCAGTACCACCACGATACCTACCAATAGTCCTAAACTTATTCCCACCAATAAATCAGTGAACACAATTCCAACCACAGTAACCACAAAGGGCACAAATTGTTTCCAGCCCGATTGGTACATGGTTTTGAATAAACTAGGTTTGGCCAATTTATAGCCTACAATAAATAATATGGCGGCCAATACTGAAAGTGGAATTTTATTCAGTAAGGTTGGAATCAAAATCACTGAGATCAACAAGAAAAATCCGTGAATAATAGCGGACAATTTTGTTTTACCACCAGATTGAATGTTTGCAGAACTACGAACGATTACCTGGGTTACGGGTAATCCACCAACTAAACCGGATAATGTATTTCCCACACCTTGCGCCATCAATTCACGATTGGTGGGTGTGGTTCTTTTATCGGGATCTAATTTATCGGTGGCCTCTACACAAAGCAAGGTTTCCAAGCTGGCCACCAAGGCTATCGTAAAGGCTGTTACCCAGACCTCGGTATTCGTGATTGCGGAAAAATTCGGGAAACTGAAAAATCCGAGAAAAGACTCAAGACTATCCGGAACAGGAACTTTTACCAAATGTTCACTGGATATGCCCATGGTTTCACTGCCTTGGGTCACTACATAATAGACAATACCCACAACTACGGCTACCAAAGGGCCTTGAATGAGTTCAAATATTTTTGATTTTTTAGTGAGAACAGTACTCCACAAAATAAGTATGCCTAAAGCTATAATGGCTATTAATGTGGCTCCTGGACTTATAAAGTTAATGGTATTGATGATTTCACTGAAGGTGTTTTCACCATCTACTTGAAAAAATGCCCAATCTCCTTCGGGGTCTGCATCGTACCCAAAAAAGTGGGGAATTTGTTTTAAAATAATGATGATACCGATACCAGTAAGCATTCCTTTGATTACCGATGATGGAAAATAGTAGGCTATAATACCTGCACGGAGGATTCCAAATAAAAATTGTATGATTCCTCCTAGTACTACGGCCACCAAAAAGTTTTGGTAACCTCCCAAAGTGCCAATGGCAGTAAGAACAATGGCGGCCAATCCTGCTGCAGGACCACTTACGCCAATTTGCGATCCACTAAGGGCACCAACTACGATACCCCCGATGATACCTGAAATTAAACCAGAAAATAATGGAGCTCCACTGGCCAAGGCAATCCCCAAACAAAGGGGTAAGGCCACAAAAAACACCACTATACTGGCTGGCAGGTCATTTTTTATATACTTAAACATAATATTAGGTGTGTTTGTCTTTCGGTCATTATTGGTTAGGACTAAAGACGATTAGTAATAGATATTAGAACAAAAAATCACACCAATTGCTTGGGAGGGGGGTCTAGAATTTCAAGTGTAAAATCGGAGGTTGGGAAAAGGTATCCTGAAAAAGAAATCTGTTGATTCTGTTTCGTGATTTCGTGCCTTAACTCTGTAAAGTATTTAATATACGTTGCTGTTTCGTCAAACTTCTTTGCGGTTTCCTCCGTGTTGTTGCTTTCTTCTTCCTCCGCAGAAGTGATCATCATGGTCTTGCCCAATTCTTTATCTAAAAATGGAATAAGCGGCGACACCAACAGAGAGCCTGTCAGTATAATGGCAAAAAGAGAAATAATCAATTTTTTTAGCACCTTATTACATTTATGGTAAAAATAAGTTCTTACGCACAATAAAACGCTATAATATATTAAAAATCCTTTAACGCCTTAATACCATCCTCTGTCAACCAGCCTGTTTGACCATCTGCAATCCTAATTTTCTTCCAGTTGTCCAGCTTTTCAAGGATGTAGACCTTTGTGCCTTCGTGAAGGGTAAATATTGCCTCACTATTTGTGTTAGGCTCGGAAGTTACCACAACTTCTTTGCTGAACACAATTGCCGGGTTGTTCTTTTTCTGTTGATCATGTTGTAGGTAACCCATCAAAACACAGAAAATGGCAAGACCTAACGAAAAGAAACTAGCGATAAAGGCTATTCTTTTTTGATTGGCCATTCTGATAAAGTAATAGGTCAAATAGGCCAATACAAACAACATGGCAAAGGCGACCGTAAGGTATGCCCAGCCAGTGCAACTAAACCAATTAATCACCTTATTATAAATCAATGACATTTCGGTTTGGGGCATCTCCTCGATGGCATCCAGTCGCATGTTTTGAGCGAACTGGAGATTGTTTTTAATTTCTTTATCGTTGGGGGAAAGCAGCAATGCCTTTTCGTAATAATATATACTCGGGCCAATAGCATTGAGCTTATAGTAGCAATTGCCCATATTAAAATAAAGGGAAGCAGAATGATTGCCACTCTCCAAAATTTGCTCGTAGTTGGCTATGGCCTTGGAGAATTCTCCTTTATTATAAAAATCGGTCGCCTGTTTAAATAGGGCACTGTTCTGTGCAGAAAGCACGGACAAGGAGAATAGCGCGATAAAAATAAAATACTTCTTTATACTCATAATTGCTTGTCCAATTTAGAGATTACGTCACTGGCCGATTCATAGTCCTTTTGCATTTGAACATTTGAAAATGGACTGTAACGAGCCATTTCACAACTGGTCAACAAGGCAATAAAACTTTGAATGTCTTCAGTTTCGACTTGCTTTTCCGTTAAGATCTCGGTTATTTTTTCCTTGCTGAATTCAGAAGTAACAATGTGCAACTTGGCCTTTAAATAATTGTGCAAACCTTTTTCCAATGCCACATAAAAAGCTTCTTTGTTTCCAAGTTCCTTTTTGGCGGTTGATAAGTATTTTCTGGCCAATTTATTCGCTTGTTTAATTCGATTTCCGACCACATCACTGGCAATCGCCTCTCGCTTCTTAAAAGAGAAAATGGCAATTGGGATCAATAAAAGCGGTAAGAAAACAAGCAGATAAAAACTTCTGGAACCTAAGAAACAACTTTCGTTCATGGAGGACAGATTCGCATCCAATTTAATAAAGTGGAATTGATCGCCTGCAGGCACCACCAATTGCCTGTTTGCCGATGGGGCATCTACGTTGGTTGAGTTGCTCGTTGGCCCTTCCAATACTTCAATATTGATTTCTTCCGATGTCAAGGTCTCATAGCTTCCCGTATCTGGATTAAAGTAGCTGAACGAAATGCTAGGAATGGGATATTTGCCACGGAAAGCAGGAACAATGGTGTAATTGTCAACAACGTTTCCTTCCATTCCTGTACTATAGGTTTGAATATTTTCGTCGTGTTCAGGGTCGTACACCTCCAACGCACTTGGAAGTTCAGGTTCTGGAAGTTGGAACAACTTTAGATTCCCTTTTCCAGACACTTCAACCTTTGCTTGTAGCGATTCGGAAGCATTTAATTGGGTTTTGCTGGTGGTCACCGAGAAATCAAAATCACCAACAGCACCACTAAAATTACTTGGTTTTCCAGCTTCGGGTAGTGGTTTTACATTTAAGGTTCTTTTACCTGCCGATACTGTTTTGCTGGTTTGAGTATAGATCCGACCTCCAAAAAAGTCCCTTCTGTTGGTAGGTACGTCCACGAAAATCTCTAGGGACAATGGTTCAATATCTAGTTTTCCAGATTTTTGAGGATACAAGACCACCCTTTTCAATACCACGTAACGATATGGCTTGCCTTCAAAAGTGCCGTTTTGTGCTGTGTGTTTGGTCACAGGAATATCTTGGCTCCAAAAATTATTATAAGTTGGATTGTCCAGCGGACGGTAATTTGTTACACTGATATTTGGACTCACATAAAGTTTGTAAACAACAGTTACCGCTTCGTTCAAATAGGGATTTCCTTTGGAAACTTCGGCCACTAAATGTAAACTTTCATCTGCCACATCATCCACCGTTTTTTGATCGCTTGGTTTGTCCACTGCGGCGGTAACTTCTACTGTTTTTGGTGTGGTTTTATAGGTTTGCCCATCTATTTCGATAGTGGCTTGCTCTATATTGAAATTACCTCTGGCCGTTGGCACCAATATATAGGTGTAGGTTTTGGAAAAGGAGCGTTTTCCATTGATCCATGATGAACTTATGGATTGTGAAGGCCCCATCACCACTTTAAAACCATTGAAAGCTGGTGGACTAAAATTATCCCCATCCTTGTTCATGGTAAAGTCAACGCGAAGCCTTTCGTTCAACCCCAGTTTTTCCTTGCTGAGGTTCATGGTGAACTCAATTCCTTCCTCTTGCGCATACGAAAAGTTCGAAGCGAATAGCAAAAAGCTAAGAAAAAGTAATATGTTGCTCCTAAAGGTTTGCATTACCAGTCTTTTTCATTTTTAACCTTGGCTCCCCTTACTTTGCGGGCTTCCATTTTTTCCTGCACTTTTTTCTCTTCGTTTTGCATGGCCTCTAACAGGTTCTGAATCTGTTGTTGTGAAAGCTGGTTGGGTCTAGGTTGTTGTTTTTGATCTTGGGGTTGATCTCCTTCATTAGGTTTCTTTTCCTGTTCTTTTTTCTTGTCACCGTCACCTTCTTTATTTTCCTCAGGTTTTTCTTCTCCATTATCACCTTTGTCACCTTGATCGCCTTCGTCCTTGTTTTCTTCGTCGTTTTCCTTGCCTTCGTCTTGCTTGTCCTTATCGCCACCTTCGTTATCCTGATCTTTGTTTTCGTCCTTTTCTTGGTCTTTTTGATCCTGATTGTCTTTGTTGTCCTGGTTTTGATCGTTTTTTTGCTCGTCTTGTTGTTTTTCGAGCATTTTTTTGGCCAAAGCTAGGTTGTAGCGGGTCTCATCATCATTCGGATTTTTTCGAAGGGCCTGCTTGTAGGCATCGACCGCTTGCTTATAATCCTTTTGCTGCATAAATACGTTCCCCATATTGTGGAAAGCTTTATGTTTTTCAGTTTTATCATCGGCTGCTGCCTCTGCTTGTTTGTACCGACCAAAGGCTTCACCAAAACTTTCACGATTATAGTAGGCATTCCCCAAATTAAAGGGAGCTGCCGCATTTTGACTGCTTTTGGAAATCGCTTTACGATAATTGGCCTCTGAGTTGATAAAATCGTTTGCAGTCAACTCTTCGTTCGCCTCATACGTGAGGTTTGTAGATGCTTGAAGGGCTTTCTCAGCTTCTTTCAGAGCCTTTTCTGTAGTTTCATTCTGTGCTTGGGCTATTCCAAAACATAACAATAGACCAAACATCAATCTTATCTTATTGCTCATCATGCTCATTAAAAAGATTAAGTTTTTTCAACCATTGTGTTTTTCTGTCCAAAACAAAGATGTCCAAAAATAAAAATAAAAAGCCGGCGCCAAGGAACCATTGAAACTGGTCCTTGTATTCAGCAAATTGCTTGGCTTCAAATTCGGTTTTGTCCATTCTGTTCAGTTCTTCTTTAATGTATTCTACGGCATTTTCCGTATTGGAACCATCAATATATTCTCCATCCCCGCGGTCGGCGATAATGGATAATACCTCTTGATTCAGTTTGGTGATGACCACCTCACCTTGATTGTCTTTCTTTAAACTCTCCACAACACCATTTCTTTTAATGGGAATTGGTGCTCCTTTCGGTTTTCCTACACCAATGGTGTAAATGCGGATTCCATTTTGAATGGCATTTTCAACGGAATTTATAGTAGCACTTTCGGAGTGATCTTCGCCATCCGAAACAATAAACAAAACCCTATTGGTCTGTTGCGAATCGTCGTAATAGGTGCTTGCCAAGTTGATGGCAGCATCAATAGCAGTACCTTGGGATGAAAGCATATCGGTATTCATGCTCTGCAAGAACATTTTGGCCGCACCGTAGTCTGTTGTGATGGGTAATTGCGGATATGCTTGTCCGGCATAGGCAATAATTCCGATACGGTCACTGGCCAATTGGTTAATGATTTCGGAAACAATTCGTTTTGCTTTTTCCAATCGGTTGGGAGCAATATCCTCTGCCAGCATACTTTTAGAAACATCGATGGCGAAAACAATGTCTACCCCTTCACGTTTAACGGTCTCGAGTTTGGTTCCGATTTTTGGGTTCACCAAACCGAGTACCAAAAAGGCCAATCCTGACAAAAGGAACACCAGTTTTAAAGTGGATTTAAAATTGGATCGATTAGGTGCCAGTCTTTTTAAAAGGTGAAGGTCGGCAAACTTCTTCTGAGTCCTTTTTTTCCAGATTTGAAGAAAAAAGAACGCCAGGACCATTACCGGAATAATGGCCAAGAGGTAGAAATATAATTTTTCGTCAAACTGAATCATTCTTAAATAAAACTTTTAAATATGGAATTACGCAAAGCCCATTCCAACAGCAATAAAATTCCCGCCAAGAAAATTAATGGCCGAAATTTCTCTTCGTACTTATAATATTTGAATTCCTCTATTTCGGTTTTTTCCAAACTATTGATTTCGTCGTAAATCTCTTCCAAGGATTCGTTGTCCGTGGCACGGAAATATTTTCCGCCAGTCACTTTGGCAATTTCCTCCAACAATTTATCATCAATCTCCACCTGACGCATTCCGTAACGGAACGATCCATCTCGATTATAGGAAATTGGCGACATGGCATTTCCGTTGGTTCCCAATCCGATGGTGTATGTTTTAATGCCAAATTCAACAGCAAGATCGGCAGCAGTTCTAGGTTCAATAAAGCCAGAATTATTGACACCATCCGTTAAAAGAATGATAACTTTACTAATAGCCTTACTTTCTTTCAAGCGGTTTACGGATGTGGCCAATCCCATACCGATGGCTGTGCCGTCTTCGAGTTCACCGTAGGTAATTTCATTTAGTGCATTCAACACTATGGCTTTATCACTAGTTATTGGCGTTTTGGTATAACTTTCACCAGCATATCCTACCAAACCAATGCGGTCGTTGGGTCGTTTTTCAATAAAATCAGCAGCCACTTCTTTTAATGCGACCAATCGATTGGGCTTAAGATCTCGTGCCAACATACTGGACGAAACATCAATGGCCATTACAATGTCGATGCCCTTTGTGGTCTTGGTCCGGGTTGAAATATCTTCGGTCTGCGGCCTTGCCAAGGCAGTGACAATAGCGGCCAGGGCCAACAATCGTAAACCAAAAAGAATGGGTTTTAATTTGGAGGCCCAACTTGTTACGGTAAATCCTTTGATGCTCGAAATGCGTAAAGACGCCATTTCGTTTTTGCGTCTGAAAAAATACCATAGCAAAGCCACTGGAAGCAAAAGGAGCAACCAGAAAAATTCAGGATTTGCGAATTCTATATTTTCAAACATTTATACTTGTGTTTTTACGTCCAAACTGCTCAAAATCCGATCTACGATTTGTTCAGCATACTCATCTCCATCTTCCCAGGTTATGACCAATTGTTGAATAAACCCCTTACCACCAAAGGTTAGGATGTTGTACTTCGCTCTCTTTTCATCTCCACTAGCAGGATTTTCAAAAGAACCGGTACCAAAAGTTTTAAGTCCCTTGACTCCAGATTGAGTCACAAATTCTTCTTGTTTGGTAATAATATTATTTAATCCCAAATTTTCGAAGTTAGTTAACGTAGCCCCTATAACCGCTTCAAAGTTGGGTTCGTTCTGTTCTTTATAGGTAACCGAACTGGTGCTTACCGAAAAGATGCCCACATAACTACCATAAGAAAAGGATTGTAGTTCCTTGATCAATTCTTTGGTCTCGGCTGGGATTTCTACTTCTTGGCGCACCAAAACGTCAGGAGTTTCTACTTCAATAGGGGGGAAACCGTAGGAACTGGAAACCCATTCTCCTTCTAAAAGTTCTTTGGTGGGGTAACCAAAAACGGTGTCCTTTACTTGCTTGAACCCGAAATAGGCTACCGAGATACCACTTCCGATGACAATTAATCCGGCAAAGATGGCTGCTGCCAGATAAATTCTTTTGCGTTGTTTTTGACGGGCCAATTCTTCCAAATATTCTTCGTTGAGCAGTAAATCCTCTTCAGTGGGTTCGGGAAGAGCCTCATGGGTTTGGGTCACAATTTGCTCCACCAGCAGTCGATCTTGTTCTGCTACCGAAGTTGCTGGTTTGGACTTGGCGAATTTTACCAAATCTGCCGTCTGTAATATTTTTTGAAATTGCTTAAGTGTTTCATCCTCTATCTTCAGTTCACCGGCATCACGAAGCATTTCCAACTTGGTGATCAATTCGGAAGTGGTGCTTTCCATGGCGGAAACATGCACATCTTCTTCCAGATACATCCGAACAATATTGGTCAACTCCGAATAGTATTGTTTATACTCATCTTGAATGAGGTATCTGGAATTTTCCAGTTTTTTCAACTCCAAAATGGCACGATCGTAGGGGGGAAGCAATGCTTCTTTTTCTTCTTCGGTCAAAGGTTTCTTTCTTAAAAAGAACCAATAGACCAATCCGCCTATCACAGCTAAACCAAGAACAATGTACAGAATGGTGAGCCACAATTTTGCCCTGCTGGGCTCTACTTCAATCAGTGGTTTGATGTCGTACATTTTTTGCTTGGTGGTGTCCACTACCACATCGGCCACCTTGACTTGAAACGAATCGGTGAAAAAAGGTTGTTCGTTGATGGCGATTCGCTGTGGCGGAATGGTGTAAGCGCCACTATCAAATTGGGTTAGGGAATATATTTTTTGAAGGATGACTTTTTCATTGTTTTTAATTGTATCACCCATTATGGCCTCTACGGTTTCCAATGGGGAAAAGGTTTGTCCTTCTGGAAAATGCACTACATCCAACGAATCTGCCTCTACGGTAATCGCATATTGGATTTGCTCGCCAATTTTGATGGAGAGTGTGTCCACATCAACCGAAACACTCGGGCTCGATTGTGCAAAACCTAACACGGGGCATATCAATAAAAACAAAATACCCCATCCTAAAAAGGGGAAATTTTTGTTGGTATTTCTAGTCAATGCTTGCATTTGTATTATCCTCTTCTTTTAAAATAGCCCAATAGTTTTCTCACATAGCTTTCATCAGCTCTACAATTGATCACACCACAGCCCGATTTGGTAAAAGAATCCACAAAATAGGACACTTTTTCGGTATAGTATTTTGCGTAAGCCAAGCGTACTTGTTTGGATTGGGTGTTTACCAATTGCAGTTCACCTGTTTCGGCATCTTGCATTTGAACCATACCCAAATTGGGGATGGATTCTTCTCTTTCGTCATAAATTCGGATTCCTGTAACGTCATGTTTGTTGCCCACAATGCGAAGGGTATTGTTGTAATCGTCTGCGATAAAGTCGGAAAGCACAAAAACGATGGCTTTTTTCTTCATTACATTGGTCAAAAACTTTAAAGCTTCGGCAATGTTGGTTTTGCTGCTTTTGGGTTGGAATTCCAACAACTCACGAATAATGCGCAGCACGTGGCTTTTTCCTTTTTTGGGCGGAATAAAAAGTTCCACTTCATCTGAAAATAAAATTACACCTACTTTATCGTTGTTTTGGAGCGCAGAAAAAGCCAAAGTGGCTGAAATCTCGGTCACCACTTCTTTTTTGAACTGATTGGAAGTTCCAAAAAGTTCGGAGCCACTCACATCCACCATCAACATCATGGTGAGTTCGCGTTCCTCTTCAAAAACTTTTACGTAGGGTTCGTTGTACCGTGCGGTCACGTTCCAATCGATACTACGAACATCGTCACCAAACTGGTATTGACGAACTTCACTAAAGGTCATACCCCGACCTTTGAACGTAGAATGATACTCCCCACCAAAAATATGGTCGGATAGACGCCTGGTCTTAATTTCAATCTTACGTACTTTTTTTAGTAGTTCTTTCGTATCCATTTGGTTCAAAAAATAGGTTTACGGGTTGGTTAAAAGTAGGGGGTTACTTTATCCGATAAACGTTGAACCGCTAAGGCACCTCTACCTCGTTTACGATTTTGTTGATGATTTCTTCGGAAGTAATATTTTCGGCCTCTGCCTCGTAGGTGATTCCGATTCTGTGACGAAGCACATCGTGTACCACGGCTCTCACATCTTCTGGAACCACATAGCCTCTTCGTTTGATAAAGGCATAGCATTTGGATGCTGAGGCCAAGTTGATACTACCTCTTGGGGAGGCACCAAAACTTATTAGGGGCTTAAGGCTTTCTAGGTTATATTTTTCTGGATATCTGGTAGCAAAAATCAAATCCAAGATGTACTTTTCAATTTTTTCATCCATGTACACCTCGCGAACAGCTTCTTGGGCACTCAAAATTTGCTTTAAAGAAACAACGGGTTTAATAGGCTCTGTGGCTCCTTTAAGGTTTTGACGAATAATCAATTGTTCTTCGTTCAATTTTGGGTAGTCGATTACCGTTTTTAGCATAAAACGGTCCACTTGAGCTTCAGGAAGCGGGTAAGTACCTTCTTGTTCTACTGGGTTTTGGGTGGCCATCACCAAAAATGGCGCATCCAACTTAAAAGTTTCGTCTCCGATCGTCACTTGCTTTTCCTGCATGGCCTCCAAAAGGGCCGATTGCACTTTGGCGGGTGCACGGTTAATTTCATCTGCCAGTACAAAATTGGCAAAAATAGGTCCTTTTTTAATGGAGAAATCGTTCTCTTTTATGTTGTAGATCAATGTACCGATTACGTCTGCTGGCAAAAGGTCGGGCGTAAACTGAATTCTACTGAAGTCTCCCTTTACGGCCTTGGCCAAGGTGTTGATGGCCAATGTTTTTGCAAGTCCAGGCACACCTTCCAATAAAATGTGTCCTTTACCCAATAAACCGATGAGCAATCGCTCCACCATGTGGCTTTGTCCCACGATGGCCTTGTTCATTTCAGCGGTAAGTAGATCAATAAAAGCACTTTCTTGGGCTATTTTCTCGTTCACTGCACTAATATCAATAGTAGTGTTTTCTTCCATTATAAGCTCCTGTTGTTTGGTTTAAAGTAAGTGATTTTGCTAAGGTGTGCAAAATGAAAATTTATTTAAAATCAACCTGTTAATTAATGGTTAAAAAAATCGCTAAAGCCCTAGTTTTATGAAGGATTTAAGGGTTTATTTTTATACTTTCATCCGATATGATACAGAATAATAAATTTTCCCGAATCATCTCGGGAGCAATGACTTGGGGAAGTTGGGGAAAGAAGCTTTCCAAAAATGAAATGGTTGAATTGATGCATCATTGCATCGAACAGGGCTTGGTTACCTTTGATCACGCCGATATTTATGGCAGTTATTCCACCGAATCCGATTTTGGAGCGGCCTATGCCGAAAGTGGAATAAAGCGTGATGATATCCAATTGATTTCCAAATGTGGCATTCAATTGACTCGTGGAAGGGACAATAAAATCAATCATTACCAATACGATAAGGAATATATTGTTTGGTCTGTGGAGCAATCTCTAAAAAAACTGCACACCGAGTATTTAGATTTACTTTTAGTACACCGACCAAGTCCATTAATGGACCCTTTAGAAATTGCAGCCGCTGCAGAACAATTGCTGAGCAGTGGAAAAATCAAGGCGTTTGGTGTTTCTAATTTCACCCCATCACAAGTGGCCATGTTGGAAAAGGAAATTCCAGTTTCGGGCAACCAAGTAGAGTTTTCTTTGACGCATGATGCCCCGATGTACGATGGTACTTTTGATGATTGTATTGCTAACAAAAGATTGACTATGGCGTGGAGTCCTTTAGGAGATTTATTCCGAGAGGATAATGAACAAACCCAGCGTATTAAAAAAGCAATGAAACCGCTCAAGGAAAAATATGATGCGGATGAAAGTCAATTGCTTTTGGCTTGGATTTTAAAACATCCGGCTATAGTGCATCCTGTAATCGGAACCACAAACAAAGAAAGAATTACACAATCGGCAGCCGCCGTAAAAATAGAATTGGAGCTTCAGGATTGGTTTAGCTTATCGGTAGCAAGTCAAGGTCATGATGTGCCTTAAAAAATAGACTATGAAAAAAACAGCGTTGATAACAGGCGCGACAAGTGGAATAGGTAGGGCAACGGCAGAACTTTTTGCAAAGCAAGGCTTTAATCTGGTATTGTGCGGTCGTAGACAAGAACGTTTGGAGCAACTCATGAATGAACTGGGAAGGGACACTGCTATTCATACCTTAAATTTTGATGTAAGAAATCGGGAGGATGTTTTCTCCGCCATTGAAAATTTGCCAGAAGATTTTTCACAAATCGATATTTTAATCAACAATGCGGGCAACGCCCATGGCCTTGATCCCATCGATAAAGGAAACCTTGATGATTGGGATGCGATGTTGGACATCAATGTAAAAGGCTTATTGTACGTGTCCAAGGCGATTATACCTCAAATGGCGGAACGAAAATCGGGCCACATCATCAATATTGGGTCCACTGCTGGAAAAGAAGTATACCCCAATGGAAATGTGTATTGTGCCAGTAAACATGCGGTAGATGCAATAAACCAAGGAATGCGAATCGATTTAAATGCCTATGGAATTCGCGTGGGCGCCGTGAATCCTGGTTTGGTGGAAACAGAGTTCAGTGATGTGCGGTTTAAAGGAGATTCTGAAAGAGCATCCAATGTATATAAGGGATTTCAACCTTTAAAACCGAAAGACATAGCCGATATTATTTTGTTTGTTGTCACTCGGCCATATCATGTCAATATTGCTGATTTGGTAGTAATGCCCACGGCCCAAGCGAGCAGTACAATTGTGAATAAACACAATTAAGTGTTGCGGGATTTGGGTTGAAAGATTAAAACAACCATTTATGAACGGTTTTGATGAACTTGATGTTTGGAAATTGGCTCGAGAAATTTGTGATGAAGTCTGGAGATTAATTGAAAGTACTTCACTAGGCCATGATTTCAGTCTCAAAAATCAAATGAATGCCTCTTCGGGCTCCATATTCGATAATATTGCAGAAGGATTTGAAAGAAATGGCAATCGGGAGTTCGTTCAATTTTTAAGCATAGCAAAAGCCTCATGTGGCGATTTAAGATCACAACTTTATAGGTGTTTGGATAGAAATCATATCACTAAAGAACAATTTGAAATAGTCTATTCAAAAACAATTATCGAAGGAAAAAAGATTGGTGCCTTTATGGCTTATTTAAAAAAATCGGAGCGGAAAGGAGCGAAATATGATTAAAAATCAAGCTTTGGACTCGCAACTTACAACTCGAAACTTTATAAAATGATCAATAAACGCCTCCTCGTAAAAAATCTATTGGCCCACAACGACGAAAATAGTTTTTACGATAAGAAGCGTTTTATTTCCATCGGACAAAAGGAAGGAAAGGCCAAATTTCTCAAACATGTTTGTGCCTTGGCCAACAGTAATCCCAAAAACAACTCTTTTATTGTAATCGGGGTCGAAGATGAGGATAATGAAATTGTTGGGGTGGATTTCTTCGACGATAGCAAAATCCAGAATTTGGTGAATGCCTATTTGGACAATCCACCTATTATTTCCTATGAGAACATTCCATTTCCACATTTACCAGAAGGTAAGGTGGTAGGCTTGGTCACTATCAGGTCTAACGGAAAAGTCTGTGCTTTGCGAAAAAACATTTGGAAATACTACGGAGGCGCTGTTTTTTTTCGGGAAGGCAGCATTAGTTTGCCCAAGGCTTTTGATATTGAACTAAAGGATATCAATTCGGAAAAGGTGGCCACCATTGAGCACCATGCCCGTAACAATATTGAATTGACACTTGATGCCGTTATTAAATTTTTCAATACGCGACACCCCGACCTTACCAGCGATTACAAAGTATTCAAAGAGCAATTTGTGGTATGTTGGGCGGGTAACAAGAAGAAGATTAAGAACAAGACCTATTATTCCCGCGTTGATATTGAATTGATCAACGAGCAAGTAAAGTTATTTTATTCCGCTTTAGATGAAATCACCATTGAATATGATGATGATTCTTTCAGTACATTGGAATATGTGCAGCTTGGTCTTGGTTCACAACAAAAGTATTATCCGTTGGAAGAAATGGTCATTACTTTTTCGGATAATGGCAAGTACACCATCAATAGTAAATTGATTTTTGAGCCGCCTCAATATGATAAAAAAACGCTCTATCATGTGTACAACACCAATAATGCTCTCCTTAAAAAGCTAGAAAATCGAATTCCATTAACGGATGTCGAACATACCGATATGACCCACCTTCCTGCCACGTATTTGATATGCTATTTGAACGGTTTTGAAGAAGCGAAGGATAAAATGGACGGCTCAAGGGCACTTATAAAAGCTTATGACAGTCATGTGTATCAATCCTTGAAGGAGTCGCAACGAATTTTGAGGAAAGTGAGGTACGCTTAACCTCTTTTTAGCCAAATCATTTGGTAAGGCGCTAATTCCAAAAGCCCACTATTGGCAATAATTTTTTCATTGGAAACCAGATCAAAAGGGTCCCCTTGGGAAAAATACCCCATTCTTTTCATCCAACTGGTTTCAACCACTTGTGGGTGTTCATCAAAATTACAAATGACCAAGAGTCCTTCTTGAGCTCTCTTTTTTTCAAAAACCAAGATGTGATCATTGCCCGTATAGCAGAGTTCGAGTTGGTTGTTGTCTTCAAAAACAGAATGCTCCTTTCTTATGGCAATCAGTCGTTGTAGGGTATGGAATATCTGGGATTGTGGCAACTCTTTTTGATTTAATTGAGAAATAACCTCCCAATTTTGTTGAGGTCTGTTTACCCATCTGCTATCCTCTTTTTTTGCTAGGTCGTCTTTAAAGGAATAGTCGTTCAACGTGCCAATTTCATCACCTGCATAGATCAGCGGAATACCTCCAAATGATAGAATAATGCCGTGGAGCATTATAATCTTTGCAATCGATTCTTGAATCAATTTTGGGTTTTTCTGTGCAATTCCTTTTTCCAATCCCAATAAGGAGGCTGCACTCCCCGTGATTCTTCCATCGCCCGTTTTAGGATTGTACATGAACATAAGTCCAGTGGCAGGAGACCAATCCAATCGCTGGCAATAATAGTCCAACAAAAATTTACGGTGCTGTTCTGGATTCCACCCCAATTCCTGGATCAAATAGTTTTCATAGCCCAAGCCTATATCATCATGACAACGGATGTAATTGATCCAAGTACAGTCTTTAGGTTTTTCGGGCACGTGCAACAAACTTTTGTAAAGCAACGATGTTTTTTTGGTAGCAATTGAATTCCAAAGCAAGGCCATAAGCGATGCATTGTAAGCCACCTCACATTCGTTGCCCTTTTTTGCGCCTTCTCCAAAATATTTTACAATGTCGGTGGGTGCCACAATGGCCTCTGCCAATAAAATAGTTCCCGGTGCTACCACTTGCAAACACATTCTAAATAGCGCAATCAAGTTGTGGGCTTCGGGTAGGTTCTGGGATATGGTGCCAATTTTTTTCCAAAGGAAAGCCAAGGCATCAAAACGAACTACATCGACACCCATATCGGTTAATTTCACCAAATTGTTGAGCATTTCCAAAAACACTTCGGGATTGGTGTAATTTAAATCCCATTGGTAGTTATTGAAAACAGTCATTACCCATCGTTCCATTTCGGGAATATAGGTGAAGCTTCCAGGGGAGGTTTCTGGAAATACTTCGGGCAATGTTTTTTCAAACTCCTCTGGAATGGTGTAATCTTCAAAGGTGTAGTAGTATCCCTGATATTTTTTATCCCCCTTTTTGGCTTTTTTGGCCCAAGAAAACTCATCGGAAGTGTGGTTCACCACAAAATCCAACATCAAATAAATGCCTTGTTTTCTAAATTCAGCAGTCAACGCCAATAAATCTTCCTTGATGCCATATTTTGGGTCGATATCTGTATAACTGTTTACGGCATAGCCACCGTCATTTTCACCTTTTGGGCGCGTGGTGATGGGCATTAAATGCAAAAAGTTGACTCCTATTTTTTTGAAATAGGGTATTTTTTCTCTGAGTCCATTTAGGTCTTGGTTAAAATGCTCCACATACAACTGCATGCCCACGATTTTCTCCGATTGATACCAGTTGCCCGAATCCAAACGAACCAAATCTTGCTTTTTAAGAGCATCGGGTCTGCCATTGAACAATTTGGAGAGTAGCGTTAACAGTCTTTTAAAATGCGGATCATGTTGTTTTTCGTCATAGAGCGAAAAGAACAATTGTTGAATAAGAGAAAGATTGGTGGCCAATCGCAATTCAAAGAGTGCATGGGGGTCTTTCTTCTTTAACTGTGAAGCAACTAATCGATGTATTTCAGCCTGGTTCATTATTGGGTAAGCTGATCTTTGGTTGGGAGGGCAACAATGGCCCCGTATTTTGTTGTGGTTATTGCTCCAGCCTTATTAGCAATTTGGACCATTTTTTCCAATAAATCAAAATCCTCAAAAACACGGTCAAAATTACCCAAGTCTGAAATTTGATAGAGCAGACAACCTATAAAGGCATCGCCTGCGCCCGTGGTATCGACGGGTTCAACACTTATGCTTGGAATAATTTTTTTGGTTCCGTTGGCACTCAGCAGTGTTCCATCTTTTCCTAAAGTAACGGTGATGACACGGGTGCCAATGTGGTGGAGTCTATCACAAGCCTCATGTAAATCTTGTTTTCCAGAAATCAACTGGGCCTCTTCCAAACTAAACTTGCAGAGGTGTGATTTTTCTACCAGCGGCATACATTTTTTAATGAAGGTTTCTTCATCGTTCTTCCAAAGGTCACTTCTAAAATTGGGATCGAATGAAATGAACATATTCTTCGTAAGCCCGTCAAAAAGATATTTGCCATAAGCTTTTTCCAATGGTCCTCCCAGTAATGCTGTTGCTGCACCCAAATGCAGCATATTTCCCTTTAAGGATTTGCGAAGTTCAGGGTCATAGGCGAGTTCACGATCAGCCCCACGGTCAAAAACAAAATCGCGCTCGCCATCTTCTGCGATGGATACAAAGGCCAGTGTGGTAAAGGTGTCGGATATTTGGGCATGCGATATATCCACGCCCTCATGTTTTAGGGTATCGAGCAAGAACTTCCCAAAAGGGTCTTTGCCAACACAACCCATAAAAACCCCATTACCGCCCAATTTGGCAATGGCACAGGCAACATTGGCAGGAGCGCCACCTGCCTTTTTGGTGAATTCGATAGCTTTGGAAAGATCACTGCCTTGTCGTTCTGCAACAAAGTCAATCAACAATTCCCCAATACAAAAAACCTTTTTCATGTGTTCTGGAATTATTCTAAGGTACATAGAATTTTAGTCGATGACCAAATTGACGGAGCATTTTTGAATGAAACGAAGATAAACCGTTGATAAACTTTCCTTTATTTTTTATGTGCCCGAGCATTTGTGTGTAATTTTGCCAAAAACTTTTCTATGCGAACACTGGTAGTGGGCGACATTCATTCAGGAGTGCGTGCTTTGGAACAACTTATGGATAAAGCAAAAGTGACCCCTGAAGATCATATTATTTTTTTAGGGGATTATGTGGATGCTTGGAGTACCGCGGTTGAAACCGTTGATTTTCTGATTGATCTTAAATCAGAATACAATTGCACATTTATCCGGGGCAATCATGATGAATTGTGCAGGGCATGGCTCATTGATCAAAAGGAAAATCCACAGTGGTTGGCACATGGCGGTAGAGCAACAAGAGAATCGTATTTGAATGCGGACAGAACCAAATGGGAGCAGCATCTGCAATTTTATGCTGAACTCCAAAACTATTATTTGGCAGAGGATAACCGATTGTACCTTCATGCAGGTTACACCAACCTTAAAGGGATTGATTACGAGTATTTTGAGCAATCTTTTTATTGGGACCGTACGTTATGGGAACTCGCCATGGCGCTTGACCCTGAAATGAAGCCTTCAGATCCCAAGTTCCCGAAAAGATTAACACATTACAAAGAGGTTTTTATTGGGCACACCCCTTTATCCAAGAATGATTTTGTGCACCCGAAAAACAAGGCCAATGTTTGGAATGTGGACACCGGTGCCGCCTTTATGGGGGCGTTGACCATGTTGGATGTTGAAACCAAAGAATTTTGGCAAAGTGAACCCGTCCACACATTTTATCCTGGGGAAAGAGGAAGAAATTAACAGGTTTTTCCATAATTATTCGTGACCTTTGTATAAAACCCCATACAATGTCAATTAAGAATGTAAGATTGGAAGTGATGCAGGCCATAGAACCTCAAGTAGATGGTTTTATGAAGGATTTTTTGATGCCCATTGAAAAGATATGGCAACCTACCGATTTTCTTCCCGATTCTCAAAGTGATAAATTTTTTGATGATGTGGAACAGTTGCGTGGTGAAGCCAAAGAACTCGGATATGATTTTTGGGTAACTCTTGTAGCGGATACTATTACTGAGGAAGCCTTGCCAACTTACGAATCTTGGTTGATGGATGTTGAAGGCATTGACCAACATAGCGGCAAGGAAAATGGTTGGAGCAAATGGGTGCGAGCATGGACGGCTGAGGAAAATAGACATGGTGATGTTTTGAACAAATACCTATACCTCTCCGGTCGTGTGAATATGCGCGAAATTGAGATTACCACACAGCACTTAATCGCGGATGGATTTGATATAGGAACCGATCGCGATCCCTATAAAAACTTTGTTTACACTTCTTTTCAAGAATTGGCGACCAATATTTCCCATAAAAGAGTGGGTAAATTGGCCAAACAGAAAGGAAATAACTTATTGGCCAAAATGTGCAATATTATTGCCGGTGATGAAATGAGACACCATTTGGCATACCGTGAGTTTGTGAAAACCATTATGAGTCAAGATCCAGATGGTATGGTTTTGGCCTTTGCCGATATGATGAAGAAAAAGATTGTGATGCCCGCTCATTTCTTAAGAGAATCAGGTGAATCTATTGGGGAGGCATTTGAACATTTTTCAAGTTGTGCTCAACGTTTGGGAGTTTACACTGCCCAGGATTATGTGGACATTTTGAAAAAGCTGAACGATTACTGGGATTTGGGCAACTTACGGGGACTTTCCGACCAAGCAGAAAAAGCCCGTGTTTACCTTATGAAGCTTCCAGAACGTCTACAACGAATTTCGGAGCGCATGCAGTTTTCGCAGGAACAACGAGCTTTCAAGTGGGTTGAGGCTAATGGAATGCTTTAGAAAGACCGGTTGTTCTATACTTAAATCAATATTTTCCTGCCCTGTGCTTTTCTTGCCATTCGGCTAGTTGTTCCCAGTGGCCTTCATAAGCCATTTTTGCCTGCATGGGCCAAGATGCCGGGTCATGGATTCTGTATCGTTTCCCTCCAGAATCGAGCACTTTTTGGCAGGTGTCCGCTGAGGTTTCGGAGAGTTCTTTCCAAGTTCTAATATCGAAATTATGGAAAAGGCCTTCAATTTTTGGTCCTATTCCTTCGACCAGTTTTAAATCATTTTCCTTAATGTTTTTTCCCAATGCGGCTTTCGCACGTTTGGCATCGAAAATGTGTTTTTCAAGCAACGTGGCATCATCTCCAGATATATAATGTTCTGCTTTTTTCTCTCCTGTGGGTAACTTTTGTTGGCAGGCAATCAAATCTGATTTAAGCTGCGCATTGGCAATTTCCAACATTTGAATATCACTGGAACTTTCCGACGAAGAAGACGAACTTGCCTTTCCGTAGATAAATCCCAAGATTCCAAAAATAACTGCAATAACAAATAAAATGGTCCAGTAGAACAAGGGTACTTCTTCGAGAGACATAACTGTGAGGTTTTAAAGTACGACCTATACAAATTATTAAAAAAACCTCAAAAAAGCGCCCTAAATACTTAGAATTTATAAGGATTTCGAATGATTTTTAAATAGGATGAAAAATGACCAAACTAAAAATGAACCAAAAAAGACCAATCATACAATTTTTGTAACCAATTGTAAGATACCGTCGGGAAACATGGACAAATATTTGGAAATTTGGGCCAAATATTAGGTAAAGAACCCTATTTCTCCCGACAAAGATCCGGCATTGGAATAGGGTTTTAAAGTAAAGTTTGAGTTAGTTAAGTTGGTTTTAAAGTCTGCCCGTTAGGTGTTCATCCCAAACGGGCAGCTTTTGTTATAGGTCAAATTTGATCCCTTGTGCCAATGGTAATTCTGTTGTGTAATTGATAGTATTGGTCTGTCTGCGCATATAAACCTTCCAAGCATCGGAACCGCTTTCGCGACCTCCTCCAGTTTCTTTTTCACCACCAAATGCACCACCAATTTCGGCACCCGAAGTTCCAATATTTACATTGGCAATACCGCAATCCGATCCGTTTGCGGATAAAAAGTGTTCCGCTTCTCTCAAATTATTAGTCATTATGGCTGAAGACAACCCTTGAACCACGCCATTTTGTTGTTCGATGGCATTTTCAATTCCCCCAGAATATTTTAAAAGGTATAAAATGGGAGCAAAAGTCTCTTCTTGTACAATATTAAAACTGTTTTTAGCTTCAACAATGGCTGGTTTTACATAACAACCACTTTCATAACCTTCGCCTTGCAGCACACCTCCTTCAACCAAAATGGATCCGCCTTCTTTTTTGGCTTCTTCCAAAGCATTCAAATAGTTGTCTACAGCGTCGGTGTCGATAAGTGGCCCCACATGGTTGTTTTGGTCCAATGGATTGCCAATACGAATTTGGGCATAGGCATTGGTAATAGCGTCTTTCACTTGGTCGTAAATAGATTCATGTATAATCAATCTACGTGTTGATGTACAACGTTGACCTGCCGTGCCCACAGCACCAAATACGGCACCTATTACGGTCATTTTAATGTCCGCATCTGGAGTTACGATGATGGCATTGTTTCCACCCAATTCCAAAAGAGATTTACCCAAACGAGCTGCAACAGCCTGAGCAACGATTTTTCCCATTCGAATGGAACCTGTTGCCGATACCAATGGAATTCGTTTGTCATGGGTCATGAACTCCCCAACCTTATAATCCCCATTGATGAGACAAGAGATCCCTTCGGGCATGTTATTTTCTTTTAAGATTTCGGCAATTATATGTTGACAAGCCACTCCAGTGAGCGGAGTCTTTTCGGAAGGTTTCCAAACACAAACATCGCCACAAACCCATGCCAAAGCAGTGTTCCATGACCAAACTGCTACTGGAAAATTAAAGGCCGAAATAATTCCAACCACTCCCAGCGGATGATATTGTTCGTACATCCGATGCCCAGGTCTTTCCGAATGCATGGTAAGTCCGTGCAATTGTCTGGAAAGGCCAACAGCAAAATCACAGATATCTATCATTTCTTGCACTTCGCCCAGTCCTTCTTGGTAAGATTTTCCCATTTCGAAGGAAACCAATTTACCTAGCGGTTCTTTTAGCTCGCGAAGTTTATTTCCAAACTGTCTAACAATTTCCCCGCGTTGCGGAGCAGGAAGGGTACGCCATTTTTTAAAAGCTGCGGTAGCAGTTTCCATCACTTTTTCATAATCCTCTGGTGAGGTGGTCACCACTTTTCCGATAAGTGAACCATCAACTGGCGAATAAGAGGCAATGGTTTCTCCCGAACCAAAATTGTTGATCCCAGTGGAAGTTCCATTATTTATTTCTTGGAGCCCAAGTTGATCTAGGGCCTCTTCAATTCCAAAAGAAGTAGTAGTAATTGACATTTATAACTTTTTTAGTGTGAAATGTTATATTTCTACAAAAATAACGATAAAGATTCAGAGCTAGATCATTATTTTAAATTGAATTCCTTGTAAGGAATCCAAAGCAATGATATAAAGTATGATTCCAAGAAGAGCAGGTAGTGCCTGCACGGTAAATATTTTTTTGGAAACACTGATGGCACCAAATATCCCTGCAACGGCTACACAGCTTAAAAAGAAAATCGCTACATAAACTTGCCAAAACGGGTCAGGAATTAAAAGTGACCATATAAGACCGGCAGCCAAAAATCCATTGTACAGTCCTTGATTGGCAGCCATATTCTTGGTAGGCTCAAAAAGTTCTTGGGGAAAATTACGAAAAACCTTTCTGGCCTTGGTGGTCCATGCAAACATCTCCAACCATAAAAAATAGCAGTGCAACAGAGCCACAATGGCTGTAATTATTTTAGCTAAAACCAGCATTATTCTTCTTTTGAAATAAAACGTTCATCTACTGGCATTACCGTGCCACAATTATCACAAGTTCTAAGTTCCTCTGAACCGTAAAAGTGTTTAAAATGAGCCAAAAAGTCTTTTTCAATATCATTTAAAGTGAAATAGGCCTCGTACAATTTATGGTTACAATTATCGCAGAACCAGAGCAGTCCATCGTCTACGTTCATGTCAGCCCTTTTGCGTTCCACTACAAGCCCAATGGACCCTTCGTGACGTACTGGGGAGTGTGGTACTTTGGCCGGGTGCAAGTACATATCGCCAGGTCCTAGTTTCATGGTTTTTTTCTCACCATTTTCCTGGATGTGCACTTCGATATTGCCTTCCAATTGATAAAAGAGTTCTTCCGTTTCGTTATAGTGGTAATCTTTTCGCGCGTTGGGGCCAGCGACGATCATTACAATGTAATCTCCTGACTCTTTATAAAGGTTTCGGTTTCCTACGGGCGGTTTTAGGGTGTCCCTGTTTTCTTCAAGCCATTTGTTTAGGTTAAAGGGAGCTTGTATTGCCATAATGAAAGATTTCACGAAAGGTAAAAAAAACCTTTGGGGCATCATAGCAAATCAAAAAAAAGACCTGCACTCGAGCAGGTCTTTTTAAAATGTATATGTTGGGTGGATTATTCCACTTTTATGAAAATCTCCGTGTAATAAGGCCTTCCATCTTTATCCAATTGAACGCTCAAAGTGGTATGGGTAAAATCCCCTTCCATGGCTGACCTGTGGGTGGCACTTTCCAACCAAGCGTTCATAGTAATTTCTGCAGAACTATAAAATCTCGCCACATTTTCCGATATGGAAACAGCGGACATTTCTGCGGCTATTTTTTCAGCTCTATCGTCAAAATTATCATGGCTCAACGAATTTTGAGAAATCATATAGTCATTATGTTCCTCGGCATATTTGTACGAAGTTGTGCTGATTTCAAGCTCATTCAATCCAATCGATACACGATGATCGTTGATGAGGCTAAGCAAAGATTCTTCCATTGCCACAGGATCAATGGAAACTTTTTCATTTCCAGTAGTCGATTGGGTGTATTCCAATTCATCTTCAAACGAGTCGCTGCTGCAACTTGTAAATGTAAAAACCCATGTTAGGGCAATCAACAGGCCAAGTAATCTTTTCATTATAAAGTAATTTTCGGAGTGTCTCAAGCTCCTAAGTGTTCTCTTATTGCTAAACTATTGGACAGTAGGGCATAGTCCATAAATTTTCCACAGGAAGCAGATTCTTACGTCAAAATGCAAGTATTTGGGGTCGAGCAAGTTTATGGAAGTAGAAGGGATGTAGCTTATCGATGAAACCGCACCGTTTATAAGATTTCGGACCTTGGTTCTATTTCTGGAACCTCATCAAGATCGTTTTCAAGAACCCATGAGAACACAAGAGCACCGATTTCTTTTATCGGTTCATAGAAAACAGATTGCGCTTTGGTCTCCTCATTGACCATATTTAAAGGGGAAGTAAGTTTTTCAAAGAAAATGAGTAGCGCTCCCAAAATCACAGCGACTTTTAACAAACCGAAAATACCCCCTGCAATTTTGTTCAAAAGTCCCAGCATGGCAAAGTCTGCAATCTTGGTCAAGAATTTTCCAGCTAGGTTAACCACAATAATTATCGCAAAAAATGTAATTAAAAAAGCAGCGATTTGAATGTACTGTTCATTCCAGTCCAATCGGTCCGAAAGGTATTCGCCTGTGATGTATGAAAAATGAATAGCACCGTAGAGTCCCGCAATCAAAGCAATTAAAGTGGCCAATTCTACAAAAAGGCCATTTCGTAAGCCTTTGTAAAGGCCCCAGACCAAAAGAATTCCGATAACAATATCCAAAAAGCTCATATGTGGGTTTTAACAAATATAGAATATTGATTTGTACCTTTGGTACTCATTGCAAAACACATGTCTAGAGACGTACAATTAAAGGAACGATGGGAATTTTTAGTGGAAAAACTATCTGCGCAATTTTCTGATGGAGATCCACTGGAATTGGATGGGATTGTGTATTTGGTGGGGGTTCAGGAATTGGGCAACTTTCATCGAAAATTCAAGAAGGATGAAAAGGTAAACCTGATGCATATTGCCATTTGTAGGCTATTGGAACCTTATGGCTATTATGATTTTGATTTTTTTGATGAGGATGGTTGGCCACATTATAAGGTCAAGGAACAGTTACCTCCATTAAAGGCGGGCGAACAATCGGTTTTAATGAAGGAAGCATTGGTCAATTATTTTTTGGAAAAAGAGTACATTACTTAAATGGAACTGCAAAAACCCTACTACGCCGTAATTTTCACTAATTTGAGAACTTCTGGAGATAACGGTTATGGCCAAATGGCGGAAGAAATGGAAACTTTGGCCCAAAAACAGCCCGGATATTTGGGTTT
This sequence comes from Flagellimonas cixiensis, assembly GCF_042134615.1. Lineage (GTDB taxonomy): Bacteria > Bacteroidota > Bacteroidia > Flavobacteriales > Flavobacteriaceae > Flagellimonas > Flagellimonas cixiensis. The sequence goes on along the minus strand of NZ_CP169639.1, from coordinate 1,251,371 downwards.
TGAAAGCGCTCGTGATGGCCTGGGCATTGCTGTAAGTTATTGGGAAAGTTTGGAAGCCATTGCCAACTGGAAATCCCAACTAGATCATAAACAAGCCCAAAAAAATGGTATCGAAACTTGGTATTCTTGGTACAAAGTTAGAGTGTGCCGAGTGGAGCGAGAATACGAATTCAACAAATAAAATTTTATGGAAGGGAACATCAATTTTTCAAATGTAAATAGAAAAGAAACCCTTCAAAAAATTACTAAGGACACGTATGACCTCATTGTGATTGGTGGCGGAATTACCGGGGCTGGAATTGCTTTGGATGCCTCATCTAGGGGAATGAAAGTATTGTTGCTCGAAAAGGGCGATTTTGCTTCGGGAACCAGCAGTAAATCCACCAAATTGATTCACGGAGGGCTACGGTATTTAAAACAATTCGATTTTTGGTTGGTGAAAGAAGTGGGTTCCGAACGCGCCATTGTGCACAAGTTGGCCCCACATTTGGTATTGCCTGAAAAAATGTTGCTTCCTTTGATTGAAGGGGGGTCTTATGGAAAATGGTTGACTTCTATTGGACTTAAAGTTTATGATATTTTGGCTCAGGTAACAGGTGATGACAAACGCCAAATGCTGGAGAAAAAAGAGGCCTTGAAACTGGAACCACTTTTGCCCAAAAAGATATTGAACGGTGCGGGTTATTATGCTGAATATCGAACCGATGATGCCCGTCTTACCATGGAAAACATAAAGACCAGTCTTCAGTACGGAACCCAAGCTTTTAATTATACCAAGGTTACCGATTTTGTGTATGAAAATGAACGCGTGGCCGGAGTTAAATTTTCTGATGGGATATTAGGCGAAACTTTTGAAGTTTCATCCAAATATGTGATCAATGCTGCGGGGCCATGGGTGGATGAATTACGAAGTGTAAACCATTCCAAGAAAGGCAAGCGATTGCATTTGACCAAAGGCGTGCATTTGGTGTTTCCAAAGGAAAAACTGCCCGTAAAGCAATCCGTGTATTTCGATATTCCCGATGGAAGAATGATGTTCGCCATTCCTCGTGGCAAGGTAACTTACATTGGTACCACCGACACCAACTTTAATTTGGATAAGGACCATGTAACCACCGATATCGCCGATGCCATCTATTTGGTATCCGCGGTAAATAATATGTTCCCCGATATAAATTTGGAATTGGATGATATTATTTCCTCTTGGGCCGGATTACGGCCTTTGATTCATGAAGAGGGGAAATCGGCCTCAGAACTTTCCAGAAAAGATGAAATTTTTACATCGGATAGTGGTTTGGTAAGCATTGCAGGCGGAAAATTAACGGGTTACCGAAAAATGGCTGAGCGTGTGGTCAATCGTATTGCCAAGGAAATGGAGGAGGGTTTTGATAAAGACTTGAAGCCATGTACTACAGATAAGATTCCACTTTGCGGCAACGGTTTTAAAAAATTCAAGCACGTAAAAAAATATATTGTGGAGGTTTTCGAGCGTATTGAAAAAGAGGGCTTTAAAAAGTATGATGCGTGGTATTTGGTAACCACATATGGTAAACAGACCGATACTATTTTGGAGCTCTACGCTAAAAATAATGGTGAAAATTCCAAAGAAAGAATGATAAGGGCTGAAGCCCAGTTTGCCATCGCTTTTGAAATGGCCGTGAACCCTTTGGACTTTTTCATTAGGCGAACTGGCAGGCTCTATTTTGATATTGAAAGTGTTCGCAGCTACATGCAACCCGTTTTTGAGGAATTTCAACAAGCCTATTCCTATTCCGAAGCACAAATGACTGCATTTAAAGAGCAACTAGAAACTGAATTGGAGGAGCATTCCAATTTTTCGTTGGATAGGGGTTAGTCCAACTTCTCCGTTAACTTTTCAAACACCTTTTTCGGGTTCTTGTTTTTATAAAGCACTTGGTAAACGGCATTAATAATGGGCGTTTTGGACTTTTTTTCCAATTTTTCCATCAATAAATGGGCGCTTTTGGTGGCGTAATACCCTTCGGCCACCATGTTCATTTCCATCATGGCACTTTTTACGGTATACCCCTTTCCAATCATATTTCCGAACATACGGTTTCTGCTGAACACCGAGTATCCGGTTACCAACAAATCCCCTAAATAGGCAGAGGCATTAATGTTGCGTTTCATTTTATAGACACGATCAATAAAGCGCTTCATTTCGCGGATGGCATTGCTCATCAAAACACTTTGAAAATTATCCCCGTACCCCAAGCCGTGGGCAATTCCTGCAGCAATGGCGTAAATATTCTTCAACATGGCGGCATACTCCGTGCCGATAATATCATCCGAAATTTTGGTGCGGATATATTCACTTTTTAAATGCTTCGCTACCAATTTGGCCTTATCGGCATCTGCACAAGCAATAGTAAGGTAAGAAAGGCGTTCCAAGGCCACCTCTTCGGCATGACAAGGTCCAGTAAGCACACCAATGTTTTCAAAAGGGATATTGTAAGTAGTATTAAAATGTTCACCCACAATTAACCCTGTTTCGGGAACAATCCCCTTAATGGCCGAAAAAATGATTTTATCTTGTAGGGAAACCGTCAGATTTTTCAATTCAGCATCTAAAAAAGCAGAGGGAATGGCAAAAATAAGCACATCGGATGCTGCGGCAATTTCGTTGATATTGTGACTTAGTTGAAGCTGTTCCACATCAAACTCCACCGAACTCAAATAATTAGGATTGTGCCCTTCTTTTTCAATATGGCGAATAGCAGAATCACTGCGCATGTACCATCCCACCTGATCCAAGTTTTCCGTCAACATTTTTACGATGGCCGTTCCCCAGCTACCGCCTCCAAATACTCCAAACTTGAGTTTTTCTTTCATGTGTACAAATTAGGGTGTAAAGCTAAAAAATAAAATCAAGGCATCATTATAAATTGATTATCAAATAGTTAAAGAATTTGGCACAATGCTTGGTTTACACAAGATGAACTTTAAAACCTCGATTATGAAATTAGGAAAACTACTTTTAGGATTATTGGCAATTAGTCTTTTGGCCAGTTCTTGTTACACCGAGGTGATCATAGATGATGATTATGTGGAGGTTACACCTGTGAACACTGCTTTGATTATGGAGGCGTATGATCTTTGGTACGTGGATATCAATGCGTCATCAGCTAATGGTGAAATCCCTTTTTTACAGCGAGCATTTACCATCACTTTTGATAGAGGAATTATATATGCCAATAACAATCTTGTGGATATTGGTAAAACCGGAAATGGTTTGGGAATTGATGTGGGAACCTACGGAATCTTTGGTACCGGATTGGAAGTAGATCATGATTTGGACGGACTTTGGTTGTTGGATGTTTACCAGTTAAATGCCAATACTGTTGAACTGTATGATGCCAGCACAAATTCAACCTATGTGCTTAAAGGGTACTATGCAGGTAATTTTGATTACGATGCTGTTTTTTACGACAACATCCATTATTTCTTGCAGGAATACCAAGTTTGGGAGAAGACCTATACCAGCGAATATGGAGTATTGAACGAGTTTGATGAAGAAAATTATCTGCAGTTCAATGCAGATGCAGGAGGGTTTTTTAAATCATCCATTGATGCACAGGGAATTCCACTTTCCAATATTCAGTGGGATTATGAAGGTGATTATGTGGTCTATGATGTGGCCAATGACCCTACCCTTAAAACATTAACCTTGGATTATGACTTTTTAGGCAATGATTATTTTGAATTGTACGTTATTAACGATAGCACCATAGAATTGTACCATGTATCAAGCGGAACGGTTTATAAATTTACTGGCAGAGGATACATTCAATTTTTGAAATCAGACGGTTCGGGCAAAAAACGTTCAAAGGAATCCAACCCCACCATGAACGTGACCCGACAGCGAAAAAAATAAGTCAAGTTTGACTGTAAAATTCATTTTTTGGTTGGTTAGTTGAGAATCGCCCCAAGCGTTTGAGTTTGGGGCGATTCTTATTTTATGCTGAATTACCGTGGTAATTCCTGAAGAACAGGATATTTCAAAAGGGCAATTCTACTTAGAATACCAAAGAAATTCAAGCAAACTAAATACGATACTGCAAAATAAAGTTTGTTGGGAGAAAAGTTATTGGGATTGACTAACTAATAGATTATCAAATCCTTAAAAATTTCCGAGCGATTAGGGTCTTGCAGTTAATAATGCTATTTTTGCCCGCTTCAAGAACGAAGCCATGAAAAAGTACCTCAATCTTTTCGATTTTTCCCAAAAAGTAAACTACCGAACAGAAATATTATCGGGACTGACCGTTGCTCTTGCTTTGGTACCCGAAGCCATTGCCTTTGCTTTTATCGCAGGCCTATCTCCCCTTACCGGTTTGTATGCAGCCTTTGTGATGGGTTTGGTCACTTCCATTTTAGGCGGTAGACCCGGCATGATTTCCGGTGCTACTGGCGCCGTTGCGGTAGTAATCGTGAGTTTGGCCAAGGAATATGGAGTGGAGTATGTTTTTGCAACCGTGGTACTAGCTGGAATCATGCAAATGTTGGCAGGATTCCTTCGTTTAGGAAAGTTGATGCGGTTGGTGCCACATCCGGTGATTTTTGGATTCGTGAACGGTTTGGCGGTAATCATTTTTATGTCGCAGATGAGTCAGTTTAAAACTCCAGATGGTGATTGGCTTACAGGAAGTACCATGTTGATTTTTCTTGGATTGGTGTTGTTGACCATGTTGATCATATGGGGATTGCCAAGGCTTACCAAAGTAATTCCAGCCTCTTTGGCTGCCATTTTGGTTGTTTTCGGCATCGTATTTTTCTTTGGATTGGACACCAGAACCATTGGGGACATCGCTTCCATTCAAGGTACTTTTCCTCCATTTCACATTCCCGATTTGCCTTTTACATGGGAAACCTTGCAGATTATTTTTCCGTTTGCTGCAATTGTTGCTGGGGTAGGTTTAATTGAAAGTTTATTGACCTTGAACATTGTGGATGAAATTACTGAAACCCGTGGTCGAGGTAACAAAGAAGCTGTAGCACAAGGAACCGCAAACATTCTTTCCGGACTTTTTTCTGGGATGGGTGGTTGTGCCATGATCGGTCAGAGTTTAATCAATACTTCCAATGGGGCAAGAGCTCGACTTTCTGGGATTTTTGCTTCTATTATGTTATTGGTGTTCATTATGTTCGGTTCCAGTTTAATTGAAAAAGTGCCCATGGCCGCACTAACAGGTTTGATGATCATGGTAGCACTCGGTACTTTTGAATGGGCGAGTTTGAAAACCTTCCGACGCATGCCAAAATCCGATGTTTTGGTGATGGTACTGGTGACTTTGGTGACCATTTTCCTTCACAATTTGGCATTGGCCGTTTTGGTTGGTGTGATCATTTCAGCCTTGGTGTTTGCATGGGACAATGCAAAACGCATCCGAGCTAGAAAGTACACAGATGAAGATGGCGTAAAACATTACGAAATCTACGGCCCGTTATTCTTCGGAAGTACCACTTTGTTTGCAGAAAAGTTCGACGTACTTAATGATCCAGAAGAAGTAGTAATTGATTTTGCTGAAAGCAGATTGGTGGACATGTCCGCCATTGAAGCGGTGAATAAAATCACCGAGCGCTACCGGAAAGTGGGCAAAAAAATTCACCTTAAACATTTAAGTAGGGATTGTAAGAGGTTGTTGGCAAATGCCGACGCTATAATCGAGGTAAATGTATTGGAAGACCCAACGTATAAAGTTGCGGTAGACAACTAAGCATCTTATTCTTTTGTTACACCCAAAAAAGGATTTACGTTGGGGTTTTGTGGATTACCACTAGATCTTCGCATTAATGTTATTTGACCTGTGTGATAAATGCAGTCGGAAATCATCCCATTGATCATGTTCCAATAAGCAAATTCCGATTGTTGTTCACCGCGCTTAAAGATCACTTTAAAGTCCTCGATTTCCTCTGCACTTGACCCTAACACTTTTTCACTTGCTTTTTTCAGGTTTTGCAAGGTCAAAGCCCTAAGTTCCTCATAAGAATAGGAGGGTGGATTGGCAGGTTTTTCATAAGGCAATGCATCAGGAGCCAATAATATATTAAAGCTCATGGTATTGATGTGGTCTATGGTTTCCAAAATGGAACGGCCATCTTCGGAGGGTTTATAGGCCAAATCCTTTTCTGTAAGTCCTTCTGTGGCCCAATAAAATCGATATCCCAATCCATCAATCATTCGTGAAATAAGATTTCCAGGCCCAAAATTTTCGGGCTGTGGGGGAATTTGTTTGTACGGAAGTTCCATGTTTTGTGCCTGAAGTTGGGTCATAAACAAACTAAGTATGACCAAAAAGCTAAATTTTTTCAATATCAATCTATTTTTTTAAAGACAAGCAAGTTTGCCTCATTGGGATTTGACAAGTATAAGCGATTATTTTCAATTTTATAGGCAGTACCTGCCTGCAATGCGGTCAAGAATTCAGATTCTTTTTCCATGGATGGGCATGCCATTCGAGTCCCGGCAATTTGGGTAAAGCGCAACAGGCCGTTTTCAAAAAATAAACTACCCGTCATTCGGTTACAGCCTGAAAAACCAGAAATACGATTGGTGTTTACATTTACTTCCATATTGGGCACATCTTTTCCGTTAAAATCTGCCGCGGTAACTGCAGCACCCTTCATGGATTCCAATACCCAAATATCATGCAGGCGATAATCGGTGATGTAACTACCACAGCCTTCGTAAACCACAGTTTCTTCGCTGCCCGTACTTTTATATGAAACGGTAACCGTATATGGAGACTCTTCGCCCGACATGGCATTGGTGCACGGTTTGTGGGCAATAATTACATCCATTTCGGTGGCTTCGGTTTTTATGCGATACAAGCTAATGTTGGCATCTTGAGCTTTGATTGCCTCAGTAGGAGGGGTCATGATGGTATCTTCCATGGTTTTTAATTCTACCCGGTTTTCATAAAGCGTAAGTCCCCAAAAGGGTTCGGTGCCATTTGCTTTAAAATAACTGCCATCGGGTTCAAACGCCAGAGGTTCAATAGTTCTTTTAATTTCATTCTTCATTGTGTCAACGGATGTTTCAACAGGTTGTGATTCTGGTTCCGGTTGAGCTTCTTTTTTCTTTTCTGCGCAATTGGAAAACAAGAAAAGAGCCGTCAATGTAAATACTATTTTTTTCATGGTGTTACGGATTTAAATCGCATCATTACTATATCACCCATTAACAGGTTGAGTTTGTCGTCCTCAAAAGAAAAGCCATCTATTTTTTTCATCATTTCCAAGAATTGCCGCTCGCTTCCACCACAAAACATCATGGTAGTAGGTCCAGGTTCTCCAAAGGAAAGAGCGTTTTCGGAAAGTGTATAATCTGCCCTGTACCCGTTGCAGCTATCGGTGCCCGACACTTTTCCAGTTTCTTGTTCGAAGGTGAGTTGTGGTTTTTTATCGGGGAATAATCCATCAAAGGCAATGCGAGGACCGGTAATGTATTCCAATTCCCAAGTTTTGCCAAATAAAGCATTGGAGGGGGATTTACTACTCGAACAGGATGCTGCTAAAATAAGAGCAGAAAAAAACAGGATGATAGAGGCCTTCATCTTTATATGTTAATGGTTTAGTGACAGAAAAGTACTAAAAAATAAGACGTAAAGCACCTCTTTTAAGGGTTAATAAAAGGCTAAATCCTTGAACTATTGATTACGTTGGCTCCAGATTTCATAAATGGGCGCTCCTTTACTGCTAAATCCGGAATGATGCCAATTTCCATCCTTGAGCTCATAATTGAATTCCAAACCGGCCCCAACTCTGGAATCGTCCCGAGAGAAAAACCCAATGTTTTCGGTGTATTTACCGTCAATGGTGGTATAAGTTCCGCCTCCAGTACCCATAAATTCTTTGGTTTCAGTATTGTAGGCTATCCATTGAAATCGGGTGCCCGATAAAATTTTCATGGTTTTTCGTGGGCCCGAGGTATCTCGCATTTGGATTTCACCATCCCTTTTTCGACCAGAAATCAGCCATGCGCCGAAAAGGTCGCCAGGTGTTCCATTGTCAATTTTGGTCCAACTCAATTTTCCCAATTCCAAAGTTTTATTTTTAATGGAGTAGGTTTCCGTTTGGGTCTTGCCTACAGTGCCTGAATCTCCTGATGCAAATTCATAAGTTAGATTCAGGCCATCCTCATTAATTTTATAGCTACCTCCTTTTGTTCCTAAAAACTTTCCGCTTGGTTTTTCAAAAAAGGCTTCAGAAAAATAAGCTCCTGTGAAAATAAGAGTATGCTCCACTTGGTTTCCGTTGTCATCCGATTCTACCGTGGTCCATGCGCCATCTAAACTTTGAGCGGTGGAAACATGACCAAAGAACAAGGAGCAAATAATCAAAAAGAAGTTTTTCATGGGATTGCATTTTACCCTAAAATAAAAAAATGCTGTTGCTTAATCTAGTAAACAACAGCATTTTAAATGTATTGGTGTGGTTTTTATAGCGTTCTCAGGTATTCAGCAATGTCTCTAGCTTCTTCTTCCGTAAGGTTTTGGTTTAGCATGATCGCATTGTTGTATTCTTTCAACAAAGCTTGTGCAATGGGATCTTCCTTCAACATTCCATCAGGATTTAGAATCATGTTCATAACCCATGCTGGACTTCTTCTTTCGTAAACGTCTTTTAAGGCAGGACCGATCATTCTTTTGTCAACCATGTGGCAGGCTACACAGATAGCTTCAAATTTTGCTTTTCCACGATCCGCCATAGCTTGGTCGATATCTGCTGGGAATTCAAAATCGGAAATTGGTCCCACACCGTTATTATCCAAGTCAACAGGAACACCAGCTTTGGTTTCGGCCGCTTTTTCTTCAGTTTTGGTACGGCTCACCTCAAAACCATCTTTCTTTTCTTCTTTCTTTCCGCCGCAACTTGCGATCATAGCACCAAGTGCCAAAAACAGGACAACTTTTTTCATTATTACTTTCTTGATGTTTGTTTGTGTAAATGCAGCTACTAATATAGGTATTTAGGGTGTAATAATGGAAGGGTTTTTTGTTTTGTCCCTCACAAGTCACGTTAGTTTACTCTTCCAAGGAGTTAAAAAAGCTTGTTGCCTTTTTTTCGGTATACGTAATATTGTCTTTTCCCCAAAAACCAACATGTCCGCCATAAGTGGGAGTTTCCAAATATAACTTGGAATTGTTTTCCACTTCTTTAAAAGGATAGCACTCAGGCCCCAAGAACGAGTCGTTTTTGGCATTGATGATCAAACTGGGCACTTTAATATGGGGCAGAAACTGCAGCGAACTGCATTGTTCATAATAATCCAGTGCATCTTTAAATTGATGCGCCTTACTGGTGTAGGTGTCGTCAAAATCCTTTAACGTCTTTATTTTTTTGATGTCCTGCTCCTTGATTTGACCTGGGAACATATCACGTTTGACCCTGAGTTTGTCCAGCAGGTTTTTTTTGAACCGTTGGGCGTACAAAATGTTCTTGGCAGTGTGCAACTCCTTACAAGAACTGTGCAAACTACAAGGCACAGAAACTGCTACAGCCCCTTTTATGTTTTTGGGCGCATTTGAGTTTTCGCCCAAATATTTCAATAACAGATTTCCGCCCAAACTAAATCCCTTTAAAAAAATTGAGGGGTAATCTCGTGTGTTTTGAACGTGATGAACTACCTCGGTTAAATCCTCCGTTGCTCCTGAATGGTAGGACCGATATAACTTGTTGGGTTCTCCACTGCACCCTCTTAAATTGATGGCGCAACAATCATAGGCATTTTGATTCAATATTTTGACACTGCCAGTGATGTAGGGTCGTTGTGCGTCGCCTTCCAATCCGTGAATTAAAATCACCAATTTGTTCGATGCTTCCGAAGCATAACTCCAATCCAAATCCAAAAAATCACCATCGGAAAGGGTAATTCGCTCCCTTTTTTGCACCACACCGTTCACCAATCGGATAATACCCGAATAAATGGTGGCAAAGTGACCATTTTTAAAAAGGATGGGTGGGTTATATTCCGATGCAAGCTGTGGCATTTTCCAAACTAGTTTTTAGGATAGGTGTTCAATAATTTGGACTGTTCTTCAATGGCCGTTTTAAATTCTGATTTCAGGGTTTTTACCAATTCTGAAACAGGAAGCACATCGTCAATTGTAGTTACCCCTTGACCAGCCGACCAAATGGTTTTCCATGCTTTGGCCTCGGTGTTGAGTTCTTTGCCAAAATCAATTTTGGTATCTTTTTTAAGATCTTCTTCGGTAATGCCCGCTGCTTTTAAACTGGACGCTAAAAAATTGGCATGAACTCCAGAAATGGCTGCGGTGTAAACAATATCACCGGCACCTGCATCAATGATCATTTTTCGGTATTCTTCGGTGGCCTTACTTTCTTCGGTATTGATAAAGCGAGTACCCATATAGGCCAAATCGGCACCCATTTGCAATGCAGATGCAACATCCCTGCCTGTACTGATACAGCCAGAAAGCAAAATGGTCTTATGGAAGAATTTCTTCACTTCGGCAATCAAGCTCATCGGGTTGATGGTGCCACCGTGTCCACCAGCTCCAGCCGAAACGAGAATAAGTCCGTCTACCCCAGCTTCAGCCGCTTTCTCGGCATGTCGTTTTTTTATGATATCATGAAAGACCAATCCGCCATAGCTGTGAATGGCATCTACCACCATGCTCACGGCCCCCAAAGAGGTAATCACCAAGGGCACCTTATGTTTCATACAAAGCTTAACATCGGCTTCTAATCTTGGATTGGTGGGATGCACCACCAAATTCACACCGAATGGGGCCGCTTTCTTTCCTGTTTCCGCTTCAAATTTTTCAAGTTCGGACTTAATTTCAATGAGCCATTCTTCAAAGCCTTCACTGGTGCGTTGGTTTAAAGCTGGAAAAGTGCCCACAATGCCATTTTTACAACATTCAATGACCAATTCAGGTCCTGAAATCAGGAACATGGGTGCTGCAACAACGGGAAGTGACAAATCGGAGATAAAAGCTGCTTTTTGACTCATAAGGGTAGTGTTAAACTATGTTTAAAAATAGAAACAATTCTGTTTCCTATAGGAATCAGTTTTCAAAACTATGGTATTTTTACAAATATTATGCATGCATAACAAAATAACCCACTATGTTTTTTAAGGAATTTGAAATCAGATGGAGCGACATCGATGCCAATAGGCATTTGGCCAATACAGCCTATATAAATTTTATGAGCCATACGCGAATGGCCTATTTGGGTCAGTTGGGCTTTAACCAAAAAAGTATGGCGGTCCACAATATTGGGCCGGTAGTTTTCTACGAGCACGTGTATTATTTTAAGGAAGCTTTCCCAGGAAAACCAGTGAAGGTGTCCTTGGAGTTTGTGGGCATGAGCAAAGACGGAATGTTCTTCGAGTTCCGACATAATTTTTATGATGACAAAGGAACCAATTTTGCGCGTTGCGAGATGATGGGAGCTTGGATTGACCTTAAGGATCGAAGATTGACAGGTTTACCAGAGGAGTTTTTGACTGCTTTTGAATCCATGGAGAAATCGGAGGACTTTAAATGGCTAACCAAAGAGGACACCCGTAAGCACGTTCAAGTTCCCAAAGATCTTTAAAAGGCAATATCAGCCTCCTTTGGGTTGGGGTTTTTTACTAGCCAAGTACACGCCGACCAAAACTAAACTTGTGGCCACTACTTTTGTTAGTGTGAGATGGTCCTTGCCCGATAAAATAGCGAAGATGATGCCCACTAAAGGTTGCACATAGATAAACGCCCCAATGGTTGATGCTTTTAGTTGGGTTAGCGCAAACGCATTGAATAAATAAGTGGAAAAAGTTGTGCCAATAATTACGAAGGCAACCGAACCGTAGGCCCAAAGTGGCATGGTAGACCATTCGATTTCAAGAAATTCTGGTAGTGTAATCGGTAAATTGATGATGATGGCAATAGTGAACAACCACTTCATTAAAGTAAAGGGGTGGTATTTTTCAATCAGCTTTTTTACCACGATGAGGTAGGCGCCATAGGAGGTGGCATTCACTACAAACAGAAAATTTCCCAAGGGAATATTGGGTGCATCTTGACGTACTTCTGCACCAAATACAATTAGTCCTATGGCTCCAACAAATCCTAAAAATATTCCGAGACCTTTATTTAATGTAATACGTTCTTTCAAAAAAAACGCCGAAAGTAATACTACGATAATGGGGCTTATAGTTACCAAAACCGAACTGTTAATTGGTGTGGAAAGCTGCAATCCTTTAAAAAAGGACAACATATTGATGACCATACCCAAAACAGCACAAAAAAGAATGCGTAGCCAGTCCCTTTTTTCAATTTTTTCCTTGGGTCCCCAAAAGGAAATCAACCAGAAAAGCAATGCTGCCCCAGTGACCCTTAGAAAAATAAATCCAAAGGGTTGTACATAGGTGGGCATTACCCCTTTTGCAATAGTGTGGTTGATACCATAAATGGTAGTGGCGCCTATAGCGGCCAATATGGCCAAGGTTCTTTTACTCATTAATGCAATGCTTCTTTGGCAGCTTCGACCACTTTTTTGGAATTACCGACAAAAATTTGATCATTAACAAGCATTACAGGACGCTTTAAAAAGGTATAGTGCTCCAAAATCAGATTTTTATAATCGTCCTCAGATAATTCTTGTTCATGTAGCCCTCTTTGTCGAAAAAGCATGGCTCTCCTGCTAAAAAGGGATTCGTAACTACCAGATAGTTGGGCCATTTCTTCCAATTGTTCGGAGGTTATGGGCTCGGATTTAATTTCCTGTAAAACCACACCGTCCAAAGGTTCCAATTCTTTTAGAATTCTTTGGCAAGTAGAACAACTCCCTAAGTGGTATATTTTTTTCATGTTATAGCTATTGGATGGACAAAGGAAGCCAAATTTCAATCAATTCTTGTCAACTAAAGGTAAATTCAACAGCTTTTGGGAAAGCTGTTTTAAAATTTCAAAGTAGTTTTATCCCACAAACAGGACCAAAAACCAAAGGCATGGAAAAGATTTTCGATATCCTTTTAAAGAACAGAATGATTCTTCATGAATTTTTAAAAAATACGTCCGAAGAAGATTTATTTAAAATCCCAGAAGGATTTAACAACAATATTTGGTGGAACATTGCCCACGTGGTGGTGACTCCACAGTTATTGATGTACAAATTGAGTGGAATGGATTTTACGATTGAAGAAGAATTAATCAACACCTATAAAAAAGGAACATTCCCAAATGGAAAACCATCAGAACAGGAACGCGAAAAAATTGCTGCCTATTTGTTCAGCACTGTAAAGCATATTCAACTGGATTATGAAAGAGGGAGGTTTAAAAATTTCCAAGAGTACATGACCACGCCAAAAATTGGATTAAGCAGTGCAGAAGATACACTTTCCTTCAATGTTTTTCATGAAGGATTACACCTGGGTGCGATTTTGGCTTTGAAAAAAGCGCTAAAACAAGAAGCTTAAGGTCCGACCTTTCTTTTTAGATATAAATTGATTTCGTTGTAAGGCAGTACCAAAGTAATGGGACCGTCTGCATAAGAAGCCACTTCGTATTGGTTATAGATCAATCGGATTCCTTCTTTGGCATACCCTAAATTGTTGGGTAAATGAAAAGCATCACCTTCGAACATAAACCCAGTGGAATTGATGTTCTTGTCTTGTGGAATTTCTTCTTGAATTCGAAATTTGGTCTCTGCAAATTTTTCAAAACCGTCCAAGTCGCTAAAAAGCTCCCAGTTTTCCAACTCAGCACCTTTCGCTTTATCAAAATTTAAAAAGGAAGTAGCAGCATATCCGTGGGCTCCTCCAGTAAAAGAATACGATTCCAATTTGATGGTAATGATCCAATCATTCTCAAAAACCACTTCCCCATTAATTTTGGCCTCCCATGCCACCTCATCCGGAAATTTTGTTTTCAGTTCCTTGTAACTTTCGGTGAAAGAACTAATGGCTTTGTCCACATTATCGATAGTTCGGTCTTCACTAAAAGATAAAAGACTGATGATTTCTTCGCGAAGGGCAACATCAATAGCTTGGGCAACCGGAGTTTCATCTAAAACCGATGGAATATTGATGGTGATGTTTGGACACTCGGCGCAAGTCTCTCCTTCCAAGGAAACAGTTTCATACGTAAGTTTGGTATCGGTGGCACAGCTCCCCAGTACGCCTAAAAGTAAGGCAAGGGCGAAGATTTTTTTCATGGGTTGAGGTTTTTGGGTCATCAAAAATACTACTTCGTTGATTACCCCAAAAGATAACGATACATTTGTGATAAGATTTAATGGGTATGAGCAAGAAAGAGCTAAAATTCAATAGCAAAACCATACACGGAGGTCAACAACCAGATGCCGCTTATGGTGCCGTGATGCCTCCGATTTACCAAACCTCCACCTATGCCCAATCAACCCCTGGAGGCCACAAAGGATTTGAATATTCCAGAGGAGCCAACCCAACCCGAACCGCTTTGGAAAATGCCGTTGCCAGTCTCGAAAACGGGAATTACGGAATGGCATTCGGTAGCGGTATGGCCGCCATTGATGCCGTTATCAAATTGTTGGGCCCTGGCGACGAGGTGATTTGCACCAGCGATTTGTATGGGGGGAGCTATCGACTTTTTAAAGGAGTGTTTGAAAAATACGGAATCAAATTTCGATTTTCGGATATGGTTGATATGAAAGCTTTGGCTTCGAAAATCGACCAAAACACCAAATTGGTTTGGGTGGAGACCCCGACCAACCCGATGATGAACATTATTGATATTAAAGCAGTTGCCGAGGTCACCAAAGCCCATAATGTGCTATTGGCGGTTGACAATACGTTTGCCACCCCTTATTTACAGCGTCCTATGGATTTGGGAGCTGACATTGTGATGCACTCTGCTACCAAATATTTGGGGGGACATAGCGATGTGGTGGTTGGGGCTTTGGCCGTAAAGGATAGGAGATTGGCCGAGCAATTGTACTTCATTCAAAAATCGAGTGGGGGAATTTGCGGACCCATGGATAGTTTTTTAACGCTTCGTGGGATTAAAACCCTTCATGTGCGCATGCAGCGGCATTGTGAAAATGGAGAGGTGATTGCCAAATATTTAGAAAGGCACCCGAAAGTTGAGAAAGTGTATTGGCCAGGATTTACATCCCATCCCAACCATAAAATTGCGAAAGAACAAATGAACGGTTTTGGCGGTATGATTTCCTTTGTGCCCAAAGGAGCTAATTATGATGAAGCCATTAAAATTGTGGAGCGATTGAACCTATTTACCCTTGCCGAATCGTTGGGAGGTGTGGAAAGTTTGGTAGGTCATCCAGCGAGTATGTCGCACGGTAGTATTCCCAAGGAAGAACGCGAAAAAAATGGTGTAGTTGATACACTTATTCGACTAAGTGTCGGCATTGAAGATGTGGATGATCTAATTAGTGATTTGGAACAGGCCTTGAATTAAAATATTTTGAAAAATTTATAAAAAATAAATATTCAAATTATTGAAATAATATAATTTTGCGCTCAAATTAACAATACAATAAAATTAACCCACGTCCCGAGGGTTAGGGACAACTAATTATAATCCGTATATGGAAACAAAAATCAAAGCGTTTATGGATGAGGTGATTGCCAGAAATGGACATGAACCTGAATTCATTCAAGCAGTGCAAGAGGTAGCGGAAACCGTAATACCTTATATTGTAAAGCACGACATTTATCACGGGAAAAATATCCTACTTCGTATGGTGGAGCCAGAGCGCCTCATTTCATTTAGAGTGGCCTGGGTAGATGATGATGGGGAAATTCATGTGAACCGTGGTTATCGTATCCAAATGAACTCGGCCATTGGACCTTATAAAGGTGGATTGCGTTTCCACCCAACCGTAAACGCAAGTGTTTTGAAATTCTTGGCTTTTGAGCAAGTTTTCAAAAACAGTTTAACTACCCTGCCCATGGGTGGTGGTAAAGGGGGTTCCGATTTTGACCCTAAAGGAAAGTCCGACGATGAGATCATGCGTTTTTGCCATGCCTTCATGACAGAGCTTTGCCGTCACATTGGACCAAATACCGACGTTCCTGCAGGAGACATAGGTGTTGGTGCCCGTGAAATTGGATTCTTATTTGGAATGTATAAGAAAATCAGAAATGAATTTACCGGTGTGTTAACTGGTAAAGGACTTTCTTGGGGCGGGTCATTGATTCGTCCAGAGGCAACAGGATACGGAACCGTTTATTTTGCTGATAGCATGCTTAAAACCAAAGGCGAGTCTTTTGAAGGTAAGAATGTGGTGATTTCAGGTTCTGGTAACGTAGCCCAATATGCTGCAGAAAAAGTATTGCAATTGGGTGGTAAGGTGTTGACCCTTTCAGATTCTGGTGGATTCATTCACGATAAAGATGGGATTGACGCTGAGAAGTTGGCCTATGTAATGGACTTGAAAAACAACAAGCGCGGAAGAATTTCCGAGTACGCTGATAAATATCCATCTGCAGAGTTCCATAAAGGAGAAACACCATGGAAAGTGGCCTGTGATATTGCTTTGCCCTGTGCTACCCAAAACGAGTTACATGGAGATGATGCCGAAACCTTGATTAAAAATGGATGTATTGCCGTGGCGGAAGGTGCCAACATGCCTTCTACACCAGAAGCAATTCATGCATTCCACGATGCCAAGATTTTGTTTGCTCCAGGAAAAGCATCCAATGCAGGTGGTGTGGCCACGTCAGGTTTGGAAATGTCACAAAACTCCCTCCGTATCAGCTGGACACGTGAGGAAGTGGATGACCGTTTAAAAGGAATTATGTCTGGAATTCACGATGCCTGTATTCAGTACGGTAAGGATGAAGATGGATACTGTAACTACGTAAAAGGAGCCAATATTGCTGGTTTCGTTAAAGTTGCAGACGCTATGTTGGCCCAAGGGGTGATATAAGTACAAACCATCCAAAATGGTTTTTGGTTAGCAGTTACCGGAAGGAGTGATTACTTTTACACTTCTGGTAACTGCTTTTTTTTATCCCATGCAAGTAACAACAAAGGCCATTGTACTTTCTTCCCTAAAATATGGGGATACCAGCCTTATTGTGCGGGCATTTACCGAATCCGATGGGATGAAATCCTATTTGTTGAAAGGAGTACTTGCTTCTAAAAAAGGAAAATTAAAACCCGCCTACTTTTTACCTTTGATGCAGTTGGAAATTGTGGCCAACCATAAAAACAAAGGCACTTTGGAAAGTCTTCGCGAGGTAAAGGTGAGTGCGCCTTATCAATCCTTACATACCGATATTGTAAAAAACAGTGTTGTGCTTTTTTTGGCAGAGATGCTGGGCAATTCCATTTCCGAAGAGGAGCAAGACCTTGGTCTTTTCAATTATTTGGAATACGCTTTGCAATGGCTGGATATTCATGCACTTTCTCCCAATTTTCACATCCTCTTTTTGTTGAATTTGACCAAGTATTTAGGCTTCTATCCGGACACTTTTCAGCAAGACTCCCCGTTTTTCGATTTGCAGGAAGGAAGCTTCTGTAAATCACCATCTCTCAATCCATTGATTCAGAGTGAAAATCTGGAGAATTTCAAAAAGTTTTTAGGCACGAATTTTGAGGCGTTACAGACGATCCAACTAACTAAGTCTAATAGGCGAGAACTCTTAAGAACCATGATCCTATATTTCCGGTTGCACGTGCACGGATTTAGGGAACCAAAGTCCCTTGCCGTTTTAAATGCTGTATTTCATTAAAATGCAAAGCCTAAAATTAAAGTTAACCTTATTCTTTTCATTTTTTAGCTTACTTTTTTATGCCCAACAAGTAACTGTTTTGGATGCCGATACCGGCGTTCCGATTGATAATGTTGCAATTTTTAACAAAGACCAATCAAGTTCTACCATAACGGATTCCAACGGTAAAGGAGATTTAGGTGTTTTTTCTGATAATGAAAGAATCACCTTCAAACATATTAGTTATGATGTGTACACTGCCACCAAAGCAATGATTGATCGTAGAGGTAATCGAGTGTACCTTCAATTGAGCACCGAAGAATTGCAAGAAGTGGTCATGTCGGTGTCCAAATGGCAACAACAGCGCAAACACATTCCCCAAAAAATTGAGACCTTGGACGATAAAAGCATAGCTTTTACCAATCCGCAAACTTCAGCCGATCTATTGCAGAATAGTGGAACTGTTTTCGTTCAAAAAAGCCAATTGGGAGGTGGTAGCCCCATGATCAGGGGATTTGCTACCAACCGAATTTTACTTTCAGTTGATGGTGTGCGAATGAACAATGCCATTTTTAGGGGGGGCAACCTTCAGAATGTGATTTCCATAGATCCATTTACCATAAAAAAAACAGAGATTACCTTCGGTCCAGGCTCCGTTATTTATGGTAGTGATGCTATTGGAGGTGTAATGAATTTTTATACTGAGCAAGCTCGTTTTTCTTTTACCGATAGTTTGGCTTTTTCTGGGAATGTGGATTATAGGTTCGCCAGTGCAAATTCAGAAAACACCGCCCACGTCGATTTGAACTTCGGACAGAAAAAATGGGCTTCTTATTCAAGTTTCACCTTCAATAATTTTGGCGATTTACGGATGGGTGAACATGGCCCTGATTCTTATCTCCGTAATAATTATGTCATCCGTGAGAACAATCAAGATGTGTTAGTAGAAAATGATAATCCCAAAAAACAAGTGACCACAAGGTATGATCAGGTCAATTTTCTACAGAAATTCACCTATAAACCCAACGCTATTTGGAAGTACGATTTAGGATTGTATTATTCCGAAACCTCCGACTATTCAAGATACGACCGTTTGATTCGACCAAACAGGGATGGTGAAGGGTTACGTTCTGCAGAGTGGTATTATGGACCCCAAAAATGGTTTATGGGCAACTTTCAAATCACAAAAAAGGGCAAGAATATGTTTTACGATGGGGTAAAACTGACCACGGCTTACCAATTTTTTGAAGAAAGTCGTCACGATAGAGCTTTTGGAGATGTGGATTTGTATTCCACACAAGAAAAAGTGGATGCACTATCAGTAAATCTTGATTTTGACAACAAGAAAATTGGAAACTTAAACCTGTACTACGGAGCCGAATATGTGTTCAATAAAATACATTCCAAAGGAAGTGTACGAAACATTGAAACCGATGAAATTGCCGAAACTGCATCCCGATACCCAGATGGAGCCACTTGGCAAACATTGGCTGGGTACGTTAATGGAGAATTTCAATTAAAACCCAATGTCACACTGTTATCGGGAATTCGATACAGTCAAGTTTGGGTTGATGCCGATTTTGATACCACTTTTTATCCCTTTCCTTTTGATGAGGCCGATATTATCACAGGAGCGTTAACGGGAAGTTTAGGGGTCAGCTGGTTTCCATGGTCCGATTTTCAGGTGACTTTGAACGGATCTACCGGATTTAGAGCACCCAATATTGATGACATCGGAAAGATTTTTGATTCAGAACCCGGTTCTGTAGTGGTTCCCAATCCCGATTTGGAACCCGAATATGCTTACAACGGAGAATTGGGAATACGTAAAAACTTCAATGATTTCCTAACTCTTAAAGGTGCCACTTTTTATACCTATTTGGTCGATGCTTTGGTGCGTCGCGATTTTGCCTTTAATGGAGAAACAGAGATACCATACAATGGGGAATTGAGCAATGTTCAGGCCATTCAAAATGCAGCAAGGGCCTATGTGTACGGATTTGAGTTTGGAGTAGAAGCTTATTTTAACGAACATTGGTCGCTAACATCCAACCTTACCATTACAGAAGGAACGGAAGAGGATGATGATGGAATGGACAGTCCTTCGCGACACGCTGCCCCAACATTTGGTGATGTTCATTTGATTTGGAGAAACCAAAAATTAAAAGCCGATGTGTTTTTAAATTATAACGGAGAGGTGAGCAATGAGGATCTAGCACTTTCCGAGCAGGGAAAAACCTATATGTATGCTGAGGATGCCAATGGCAATCCGTATTCCCCCTCATGGTATACATTGAACTTTAGGTCGCAATATCAAATCACCAATGCTATAAAAGCTTCTGTAAGTCTAGAAAATATGACTAACCAGCGATACCGAATGTATTCTTCGGGAATTGTTGCTCCGGGCACCAACTTGATTTTAGGTGTTGGCTACGTATTTTAAAAATAAAAGGCTCGGGATTTCCCCGGCCTTCTTTTTTTTACATTGATTAAAGACTATCGATAGCCTTTTTGACCGTTTCTTTGGCTTCATCGGCCGCTTTTTCTAAACTGTCCAGTGCTATCTCGCCAGCTTCTTTGGCATCCTTACCTGCTTCTTTTAGAGCTTTCGCGGCCTCATCGGCTGCATCTTTTAAGTCTTTCCCAGCATGTTCCAAGGATTTACTGATTTCTTCTTTGGCCTTTTTTGCCTTGTCATCATTGTCTTTACAAGCGCTGAAAGACACCGTGAACAATAGGGCAAAAGCGATTAAAAGTGTTTTTTTCATAGGGTTTGGGATTTGTGTTTATGATCATTTCAAGATTAAGAATATAAAGTTAACCAGTGTTTTGGGATTTATCATATTTAGGTTAAGGGAATTATGGGAATTCTAATGCCAAAAGGGAGCCTATAATTCCATCTAAATTTATAATTTTGCAAACTTGAATTCTAGAAGAAGCAGTTTATGAAGTTTGCGGAATATAAGGGATTGGATTTACCAAAAGTTTCAGAAGAGATTCTTGATTTTTGGAAGGACAAACAAATATTTGAAAAGAGTGTTTCCACCAGGCAAGGCAAAGAAAGCTATGTCTTTTTTGAAGGCCCGCCCTCTGCAAACGGAATGCCCGGAATTCACCACGTAATGGCGCGTACCATCAAGGATATTTTTCCGAGGTACAAAACCATGAAAGGATTTCAGGTAAAAAGAAAAGCTGGATGGGATACCCACGGTTTGCCCGTTGAAATCGGCGTGGAAAAAGAATTGGGAATCACCAAAGAAGATATCGGTAAAAAAATCACGGTAGAAGAGTACAACGCAGCCTGTAAAAAAGCAGTGATGCGTTACACGGATGTGTGGAACGAGATGACCGAAAAAGTGGGGTATTGGGTAGATATGGATGATCCATACATCACTTACAAACCCAAATACATGGAATCGGTTTGGTGGTTGCTCAAGCAGATTTACGACAAAGGACTTTTATATAAAGGGTATACCATTCAGCCGTATTCGCCAAAAGCGGGTACTGGATTAAGTTCCCATGAGTTGAATCAGCCTGGAACATACCAAGATGTGACCGATACCACGGTTACGGCACAGTTTAAGGCAAAAAAGGATTCACTACCTGATTTCTTAAAAAATGAAGCAGGCGACCTTTACTTTTTGGCTTGGACGACCACGCCTTGGACACTTCCTTCGAACACAGCATTGACCGTAGGGCCAAAAATTGATTACGTAACGGTAAAAACCTTCAACCAATACACCTTTGACCCAATCACTGTTATTGTGGCGAAAAACTTGGTGAATTATAACTTCTCTGGAAAGTTCACAAAGGTTGAAACCGAAGAGGAATTGGCCAGTTTTAAACAAGGCGACAAAAAGATTCCTTTTGTAGTGGGAGAAAGCTTTTTGGGAAAAGATTTGGTGGGTATTCAGTACGAACAATTGATCGATTACGTGCAGCCTTACCAAAATCCTGAAAACGCATTCCGTGTAATTTCTGGGGATTTCGTAACCACAGAAGATGGTACGGGTATTGTGCATACGGCCCCAACATTTGGTGCGGATGATGCCTTGGTGGCCAAACAAGCTACGCCAGAAGTACCGCCCATGTTGGTATTGGACGAAAACGACAACCCAGTTCCATTGGTGGACCTTCAAGGAAAATTTAGACCAGAACTTAAAGAGTTCGGTGGCAAATACGTAAAGAACGAGTACTATAATGATGGAGAAGCACCCGAAAAATCTGTGGATGTTGAGATTGCCATCAAACTAAAAGAAGAAAACAAGGCCTTTAAGGTTGAAAAATACGTGCACAGCTATCCAAACTGCTGGCGTACCGACAAACCGATTCTGTATTACCCATTGAACTCATGGTTTATTAAGGTAACCGATGTGAAGGATAGAATGTTCGAGCTGAACCAATCCATCAATTGGAAACCAAAATCAACAGGAGAGGGACGATTTGGAAATTGGTTGGCCAATGCCAATGATTGGAACCTTTCACGATCCAGATATTGGGGTATTCCATTGCCTATTTGGAGAACAGAGGACGGTAAGGAAGAATTGATCATTGGTTCTGTGGAAGAGTTGAAGTCAGAAATGACCAAAGCTGTGGAAGCGGGTGTGATGGATAAAGATGTGTTCGATGATTTTGTGGTGGGCGACATGAGTGAGTCCAACTACGATAAAATCGACCTGCATAAAAACATTGTGGATGGAATTACCTTGGTTTCTCCATCTGGGCAACCCATGAAGCGGGAATCGGACCTTATCGATGTTTGGTTTGATAGTGGTTCCATGCCCTACGCGCAATGGCACTACCCGTTTGAAAACAAGGAATTGATTGATGACGGTATTGCCTATCCGGCCAATTTTATTGCAGAGGGCGTTGATCAAACAAGAGGATGGTTTTACACACTTCATGCTATTGGCACGATGGTTTTTGATAGTATTGCCTATAAAAATGTGGTGTCCAACGGACTTGTTTTAGATAAGGAAGGCAAGAAAATGTCCAAACGATTGGGGAATGCCGTGGATCCTTTTGAGGTATTGCCAGAACATGGGCCAGACGCTACCCGTTGGTATATGATCTCCAATGCCAACCCATGGGACAACCTTAAGTTTGACATAGAAGGAGTGGTTGAGGTAAAACGTAAGTTCTTCGGTACACTTTACAATACCTACTCTTTTATGGCACTTTATGCGAATATAGATGAGTTTGCATATGCCGAGGCGGACATACCCTTGGAAGAGAGGCCAGAAATTGATCAGTGGATACTTTCTGAACTCCACACTTTGATCAAAAATGTAGACGAGGCGTACGAAGACTACGAAGCTACCCGCGCCGCTCGAATGATTTCTGACTATGTTCAGGAAAACTTGAGCAACTGGTATGTGCGTTTAAGCAGAAGACGTTTTTGGAAAGGGGATTATGAGCAGGATAAAATTTCGGCCTATCAAACTTTATATACTTGTTTGGTAACGGTGGCAAAACTTTCAGCTCCTATTGCTCCTTTCTTTATGGATCGTTTGTACAAGGATTTGGTGGCCACTACGCAAAAAGAATCTTTTGAAAGCGTTCACTTGGCAGAATTCCCAGTGTTTGATGCAACAATGGTGAACAAAAGGTTGGAGCGAAAGATGCAATTGGCCCAGAAAATATCATCATTAGTGCTTTCTATCCGTCAAAAGGAGAAAATAAAAGTGCGCCAACCCTTGCAAAAAATCATGATTCCCGTGTTGGATGAGGAGCAAAAATCGGATATCGAAGCGGTTTCAAACCTTATTAAATCAGAGGTGAATGTAAAGGAAATCGAGCTATTGGACGATGCTTCTGGAATCTTGGTGAAACAAATAAAACCAAATTTTAAGGTGTTGGGCCCGAAATTTGGTAAGGATATGAAAGCGATAGCAGGAGCTGTTTCGCAATTGGATCAAGAAGATATCCAAAAAATAGAACGAGAAGGAGAATTATTGCTACAATTGGAAAATAAAACCGTTAATTTACAGTTAACCGATGTAGAGATAAGTTCTCAAGATATTGAAGGTTGGTTGGTAGCCAGTTCAGGTTCCTTAACAGTGGCATTGGATGTGACCATTGATGAAACTTTGAGAAAAGAGGGAATTGCAAGGGAACTCGTGAACAGAATCCAGAATATTCGGAAAGAATCAGGATTTGAGGTGACCGACAAGATAGATATTAAAATATTGAAGGACGGCTTTGTGGAAAATGCCATTTCCAGCAACGAGGATTACATTAAAACCGAAACCCTTACAGCCGAGCTTAACCTAGAAGAAAAATTAGAGGAAGGCGTAGCCATCTCCTTTGATGAAGTGAATACCAAACTGTTTATTCAAAAGCACTAGATCATGGCAGAAGATTTAAAAGTTAGATACTCCGATAAGGACCTAGCGGAATTCAGAACATTGATAGAAGAAAAAATTGAGAAGGCCAAGCAACATTTGGAACTGTTGAAAAGTTCTTATATGAATGATGGTAATAATGGTACGGATGATACTTCGCCTACCTTTAAGGCTTTCGAAGAAGGTTCTGAAACAATGAGCAAGGAAGCGAATACCCAATTGGCAATTCGCCAAGAAAAGTTTATTAGGGACCTTAAAAATGCTTTGTTGCGTATTGAGAACAAAACCTACGGCATTTGCAGAGTGACCGGAAAGCTCATCAACAAAGAGCGTTTAAAATTGGTTCCGCATGCAACGTTGAGCATCGAGGCTAAGAACATGCAGAAATAACAAGAACGCCCTAGGGCGTTTTTCTTTATGAGGTCTTTTCTATTTTTTATGAGCTTAATGATGTTCATGAACCTTCATGGGCAAAAAATGGTAAAAAAGGCCTTCTTGGACCCGAGGACCGAGACCATTCAAATTGATGCGGAATACTGTTACCGTATCGACTTAAAAACTTCCAAGAGCGAAGAAATTCAGGTAGTCGCAAGCATGGAGGGCGAATATGCGGATGATTTATTGATTTCGATTGAGGAAAGTGGAGCCACGGCCATGGTGAGTGCAGATTTTCAACCCCTTTTTGTAAATCCAAACGATAAGTTAAGTGCCCATAAAGTGGTTTCCATTGCGTTGGAAATTCAAGTTCCCGAATATAAAAGCGTACAGATTTTTGGCACCAATAGTAATGTGTATGCCCAAGGTGCATATCAAAAACTAAGCATTACTTTGGCCGATGGTATGTGCGCTCTTGAAAATGTAACGGAAAGTGTGGAAGTGACCACGCAAAAAGGTGATATAACGCTATTGGCTCCAAGCGGTACGATAGATGCTGAAAGTAATTACGGGCAAGTGGAATCTAATGTAATTCCGTATGGTAATAATCAATTTATATTAAGGACGGTACAAGGTGATATCTACCTAAAGAAAACAAAATAATATCCATATTTTTGCAATCCTTTTATTGAGAGTATGAGTTTAAAAAAGTCCCTGATTATCATTGTTCTGTTGCTACTTTTAGATCAGATCAGCAAAATATATATCAAAACCCATTTTATTTTGGGAGAATCTCATGATGTGTTGGGCTGGTTTAAAATTCTATTTATTGAAAATGAAGGAGCCGCTTGGGGAACGAAATTAAGTGACCTTTTACCCATTTCGGAACCTGTTGGGAAATTGATCCTAACGATTTTTAGGATATTCGCCGTTTTTGGTATTGGATATTGGTTGTGGGACATCATTAAAAAACAATCTCCAAGAACATTGATTTTGGCAGTTTCCTTGATTTTTGCTGGGGCTGTTGGAAATATTATCGACTCTGTATTTTACGGGATTATTTTTGATCATAGTAATGGACAGGTAGCCACCCTGTTTGCGCAGGACAATTATAGCAGCTTATTTCATGGCAAGGTAGTGGATATGCTTTATTTTCCTTTGGTGGACACTACATGGCCCGATTGGGTTCCTTCCTTAGGTGGTCAACGATTCCGTTTTTTCGAACCTGTATTTAATGTTGCCGATACAGCGATTAGTACGGGTGTCGGAATTTTGATTGTCTTTAATAAAAAAGCTTTCCCAAAACCGGCCGACAAAGAGCAGGAAACAGAAAATCAGAATGCGTAGACCTTTTCGGGGGTAATGCAGTAATCCAATGGTACATCGTTCTTGTTCACATCTGAAATTAACTCTGGTTCGGCTTCAAAAAAGGACAATCCAATTTTAACTGTTTCTTTTCGGCATTTTGCAAGAAATGTATCGTAGAAGCCTTTTCCATATCCCACTCGATTACCCGCTTCGTCAAAAGCCAGTAAGGGGATAAAAACCACATCAATTTTTTCTTCTGGGATTACAATACCGTCAATGGGCTCAGGAATACCCCATTCATTCTTTTTAAAGGGAGTACTATCCGTAAGTAAATAGTTTTCTAAACTGTTTTCTCCGGACACTTTTGGAACAACAACATTTTTATCTTTTCCCTGCAGTAAAGTAATTAAAGGAAGGGTGTCTATTTCTTTTTGTTCTTCGATGCTCAGAAAGATATGGAAATAAAAAAAATCCCATATGGGGATTTGCAGTACTTGATTCGCTAAAATCAAACTTAAATCCGAGATGCTGGAATCATTAAGTTCCATTCTCAGATTTTTATATTTTTTTCTTAATTCAGGTTTCAACATCTAGGTGTTGAAGATTTTGGGGTTGTTCTCGGGAAGAGCTAACTTATTCTCCTTTAGATGAAAAAGTGTAAAAGATTTTAAAGAAAAGCATCAAAATCAAATACATTCCCAAAACGATAACATAGTTTTCCATAGGATTGTAATTTCTGGGTTAAATATAGGTAAACACAATTAAAAATTTACCATGAAATGCACTTTTTATCGATGAAATGCATGTTTTTTATCAATTTTTAACAATTTAGACCAACTTCATACTGTTAAATCACCATTTTAAGATAAAATTAATGCGAATTTGACTAAAAAAATACCATTAAATTTTTAATATGGTAATTGATGATTCTTTGTTTTTTAGATGATTATGGTTTGAATTTGCCTAATGATCACTGCAAAGGGACTATTGATGAACACAAAATAGTAATTGGTCAAGTTTAACAACTAAGCAACCAATTAAACTTTAAATTTGGGGTAAAGTACAGTCAGGTCCTTTTTATGTCCAAATCAACATCGATAAAAGTTCAGTTAAGTGCATTGCCCGATAACCCAGGGGTGTACCAATTTTATGATGCGGAGGGCAAAATTCTTTATGTTGGTAAAGCCAAGAATTTAAAAAAAAGGGTTTCTTCTTATTTTAACAAGCAACAGGAGTATGGGAAAACCAGGGTGCTGGTTAAAAAAATCCATTCCATTAAACACATTGTCGTTCCAACAGAGTCTGATGCACTGTTATTGGAAAATAATTTGATAAAAAAATTATTGCCCCGCTATAATGTGCTGCTTAAAGATGATAAATCCTATCCTTGGATTTGTATTAAAAAAGAGCGTTTTCCCAGAGTATTTTCTACCCGAAAGCTCATCAAGGACGGTTCGGAATATTTTGGTCCTTATACGAGCATGAAAACCGTTCGAACTTTATTGGAGTTGGTAAAGAGCCTATACCCGCTTCGTACTTGCAATTATGATCTTTCTGAAGAAAAGATAAACGCGGGAAAGTATAAGGTCTGTTTGGAGTATCATTTAGGGAATTGCTTGGGGCCCTGTGAGGGATATCAAAGCGAAAAACAGTATCAAGACCAAATAGAAGATATACGACAGATCATTAAAGGCAATCTAAAAAACTCTTTGCAATCCTTTAAAGAACAAATGAATGCTTATGCTGCCGAGATGGAGTTTGAAAAAGCGCAGCGTATAAAGGATAAGATTGAGGTGCTCGAAAACTATCAGGCTAAATCCACAGTGGTAAACCCCAAGATCAATAATGTGGATGTGTTCACTATTATTTCCGATGAAACCCATGCCTATATCAACTTTTTGCAGCTTTCACATGGCTCCATAGTTCGTTCCCATACTTTGGAAATCAAGAAAAAATTGGAAGAAACCGATGAAGAATTATTGCAATTGGCCGTAACAGAACTGCGACAGCGCTTTAACTCCGCTTCTAAAGAAGTGTATTTGCCGTTTCCAGTTTCCGTTGATGATGGAATTAAGGTGACCCTGCCAAAATTGGGAGATAAGCGCAGAATTTTAGACCTGTCCGAAAGAAATGCGCGATTTTATCGTCAAGACCGATTGAAGCAAATCAAGATTACCGATCCCGATCGCCATACCAAACGAATCATGGCGCAAATGAAATCTGATTTGAGATTATCGGAAGAACCAAGGCATATTGAGTGTTTTGATAATTCCAATATTCAGGGGAGTAATCCGGTGGCTGCATGTGTGGTATTTAAGGACGGAAAACCCTCAAAAAAAGAGTACCGTCATTTCAACATCAAATCCGTACAGGGTCCCGATGATTTTGCGAGTATGGAAGAAGTGGTCTTTAGGCGATACAAAAGATTGGTGAACGAAGGAGAGCCGCTTCCACAACTCATAGTAATCGATGGAGGAAAGGGGCAGCTATCATCTGCTTTAAAGAGTTTAGATCTGTTGGGGCTCCGTGGAAAAATTGCGATTATCGGAATAGCCAAAAGGTTGGAAGAAATCTATTTTCCCGAAGATCCGGTGCCACTTTATTTGGACAAGCGATCAGAAAGTCTTAAAATCATACAACAATTACGGAACGAGGCCCATAGGTTTGGAATTACCCATCACCGAAACAAGCGAAGCAAGGGGGCAATCAATTCAGAATTGGAAAATATAGATGGCATTGGGGAAAAAACAGCCGAACAATTATTAAAGAGCTTTAAGTCCGTAAAACGCATTAAAGAAGCATCGATAGAAAGTCTTGCGGCTTCGGTGGGAATGGCCAAGGCCAAAAAAATCTATAAAACATTTCACTGAGCATGCAACAAAGAATCTTGATTAACATTTTGGTTTTTGTTCTTTTGGGTTTTAACGCCGTTGGACAAGATTTGGAGGGCAATACACCTCCAAAGGTTGGACTTGTGCTCAGTGGAGGCGGGGCTAAAGGCCTGGCACACATTGGTGCGTTGAAGGTAATAGAGGAATCCGGTATTAAAATAGATTATATAGGTGGAACGAGTATGGGCGCTATTGTGGGCGCACTCTATGCATCGGGATATTCGGCTCAAGAATTGGATTCTATTTTTAGAAGTACCGATTTTACAGATTTGATTCAAGATAATGTACCTCGGAGTGCCAAGAATTTTTATGAAAAGGACAATAGTGAACGTTATGCACTGACCTTGCCCTTCAATAATTTTAAAGTATCCTTTCCTCAAGGGATTTCAGGTGGACAAAACATATATAATATGTTGGTACAGTTGCTGTATCATGTAAAAGATGTCAATGATTTTAGAAAATTGCCCATACCATTTCTATGTATTGCGACCAATGTGGAAACCGGAGAAGAAATTTTGTTGGATAAAGGGTATTTGCCCGAAGCCATTGTGGCCAGTGGAACATTTCCCTCCCTCTTCGAGCCTTCTGAAATAAACGGACAAATTTTAATTGATGGGGGGGTAGTGAACAATTATCCCATTGATCAAGTAAAAGATATGGGCGCGGACATAATTGTTGGGGTAGATGTGCAACACGATTTGGCTACTAGGGAATCGCTGTCATCTGCCACCGAAATTTTATTGCAGATCAATAATTATCGTACCGTCAACGATATGAAAGATAAATCCAAACGGACCGATGTCTATATAAAACCAAATATTGATGAGTTTTCGGTTATCGATTTTGAAAAAGGGGCGCAAATTGTGGATAGTGGAGAATCGGCAGCAAAGGAAAAATTGGAAATTTTACAAGAGATAGCCGAACAACAGAACCACGGTACCACGCCAATTCGCAATAGAATTAAGCAGGTGGATAGTTTGACCATTAATAGAATGATCATTGAAGGAAACGAACGATACACCAGGGGATACATAAAAGGTAAATTGAGGTTTTCATTGGCAGAACCAATTTCTTTTGAAGATTTAAAGCAAGGCATCAATAATTTATCGGCCACCGGAAACTTTAAGGCCATTCGATATGATTTGGTGTCCAATGGATTGGGGACCGACCTTATCTTAAAGATCAAGGAAAACCCAACTAAAATGTTTGTAAAGGTATCGGCACACTACGATGATCTTTATAAAAGTGCTGCACTTTTCAACATCACCAAGAAGAATTTGTTCATGAAGGACGATGTGGGTTCCTTTGATTTTATTTTGGGGGATAACATCAGGTACAATATGCACTATTATCTCGACAAAGGATATTATTGGAGCTTTGGGGTAAACTCTAAATTGACGGACTTTAACTCCGAGGTGGAATATTCTTTGATCCGTAGCAATTTTGATGCACCTGCCGATGCCAATGTACAGCGCATTACCTTAGATGTAACCGATCTAACCAATCAGATATACCTCCAAACCGTTTTAAAGGAAGAATTTGCATTTACGGTTGGATTAGAACACAAGTTTTTAAATTACAGCACCCGAACCTTGGCTCAAGATGACGTGGTGACCACACTCCCATCAGATCAGAAAACTACCTTTGAAAGATCCAATTATTATAGTGCCTTTTCCAGAATACTGTTGGATACCTACGACGATAAATATTTTCCCAAAAAAGGCTTTTTGTTTGATGGTGACATGCATTTTTATGCCTTTTCATCCGATTACAATAAAAACTTCAGTGAATTTGCCATTGGAAAAGTGAAGATAGGTGGGGTGCAACCGCTGACCCATAATTTGAGTCTAAACATAGAGGCGTCCGGCGGGGTAAAATTAGGCACCTCGGATGTCACCTCTTTTGATTTTGTTCTAGGCGGATATGGAAACGATTTTGTGAACAATTTCATGCCCTTTTTAGGCTACGATTTTTTACGGCTTCCCGGAAACAGTTTTGTGAAGGCAAGTGGTCGATTGGATTATAACATTGCACCTAAAAACCACATTATGCTATCGGCCAATTATGCCAATGTGGGCGACGACCTGTTTAGGTTGGGGGAATGGTTCGAAGAACCCACCTTTTCTGGATATGGTGTGGGTTATGGATTTGAGTCTTTTATAGGCCCCATTCAGATCTATTATACTTGGTCTCCCGAGAATGATAACAATCATTTTTTCTTCAGTGTAGGCTACTGGTTTTGATTTCGAGAAGCTCAAAGTTCCACTCAGAATTCTTAATTATTTGTCAAAAAAACGGGTAAAATCCATCAATAACTATGTGGTTAAGTTAAAGTCCGTTAAAATGGAAATATACAATAAAACCTTGCTGTATATTTGTACTCAGATAAGGGGTGGTTCCCTTATAACTTTAAGTATTGGTTTTTCATAATTTAAAGTTTGGTTGGTTATTTAGGAAAAGCCCAGTTTTAAGACTGGGCTTTTTTTGTATATAATATTTTGGAACAAGATTTGTTAAGTATTTGTAAACAGCATAGCCCCTAAAGCGATTTTACTAATTTTATAACATAAAATTGTTCATGAAAAAGTTTACAATCCTACTTATTGTTCTGCTTGCTATGCCTGTAATAGGTCAAGAAAGCAGACCAGCCTTTAAGCCTGGCGAATGGCTCAAGTTCCGAATTCATTACGGATTACTGAATGCCAGCTATGCGACATTACACCTTACCTCCGATAAATTTAAGGGCACGCCTGTGTACCATGTTGTGGGAGAAGGAAAAACTACTGGTTTTGCCAGCATATTCTTTAAGGTGGACGATACCTATGAAAGTTATTTTGACCGTGAAGATGGTAGGCCCTATAAATTTATTAGAAAAATAGATGAAGGAGGCTATACCAAGGACATGGAAATTGAATTTAATTACGACCGAAAGAATGCAATTTTAATCGATAATAAAAATAGCACCGAACAGAATTTTGAAATCCATAACCAAATTCAAGATTTGATCTCGGCCTCCTATTATTTAAGAAGTAATTATAACCTCAAAGAATTTGTAGTAGGGCAGTCCATTGATTTGGATCTGCTTTTTGATGATGACGGCGTTTTTAGGTTTCAACTTAAATATTTAGGAAAAGATACCATCAGAACCAAGTTTGGAAAGGTGGAATGTCTTAAATTTAGGCCGTTGGTTCAATCCGGTCGTGTTTTTAAAGAAAAAGAGAGTTTAACTCTTTGGGTTTCCAATGATTGGAACAAAATTCCGGTCAGGATAAAAGCAGATTTGGCGGTGGGTTCGCTCAAGGCCGATTTAGATGGTTACAATGGACTGAGGAACCAGTTTAAAATTATAATGAATTAGTACGGGCAGTGATGATAAATGATGCCAAAATTGCATCCCAGATAAACAAGTTAGAGGAAAAGTACAAAAACTCGGGGCAAGACCTAAGTTCTTATTTGGATGGACTGCTCTACCAACGTTATTTAACCTATTGGGATTATATTCATTTAGATACCCTTCTCAGTATTCAGGTGCCGCGCACCCATTTTCCCGATGAAGAAATCTTCATCATGTACCACCAGATCACGGAGCTGTACTTTAAGCTCATCCTGCACGAACAAAAACAAATCGTTGAGGATAAATCCCAAGACCTTCAATTTTTCATAGAAAAGGTTAGACGCATTAACAGTTATTTTAAAGCACTTATTTCTTCCTTTAGCATTATGATCAAGGGAATGGAACGGGAACAATTTTTAAGATATCGAATGGCCTTGTTGCCAGCCAGTGGGTTTCAATCGGCGCAGTATCGAATGATTGAGTTTTATGCAACGCCATTGGAAAATATGACCCACATATCTGAACGGGAAAATTTTTCATCAGAAAACAGCATAGAAGAGCTTTTTGAACGTATCTATTGGAAAAAAGGAGCGACCGACAAGGAAACCGGGGAAAAAACACTGACCCTAAAACAGTTTGAAATTAGATATACGCCAAGACTGTTGCGTATTGCCAATCAAGTGAAACACAATACGGTTTACGAAAAATACCTTCAATTGCCCGAGGCATCAAGAAATAGTGAAGAACTGATCAAGATGCTAAAGGAAATGGACATTAATGCAAACGTAAACTGGCCATTGATGCATATGGGGTCGGCCCATCGGTATTTGGCCAAAGAAGGTAAGGATGTTGATGCCACCGGAGGTACCAATTGGAAGGCTTATTTGCCTCCCAATTTTCAGAAAATAATATTTTTCCCAACTTTGTACTCAGAAAATGAGTTGGATACTTGGGGAAAACAGTGGGTAGACCACATTTTTAATCCAACAAACAAGGAAAATTAGGAATAGAGGAAGATGCAGAAAATTATTGGGGCAATTTTGACGCTGATGGTTGTGTTGGTGTCATGCAATGAGAAAAAAGAACCTATGAAAGAGGTGGCAACAGTAGAAGCTATTGTAAAACCTCCAGTATTACAATATGGGTTTAACCTTGAGGACTTTAAAGTGGTTCACGATACCGTTAGAAACGGTGACAGCTTTGGTGAGCTAATGCTAAAGAACAAAGTGGACTACCCTAAGATTGCCGCGATTGCAGAAAATTACAGGGATACTTTTGATGTCCGAAAAATTCAGGTGGGCAAACCCTATGTTATTTTAAAATCCAAAGACACTTCAGAAGTTGCCGAAGTATTTATCTACCAAAACGACAAAATCAATTATACCGTGGTAGATCTTCGCGATTCTACAAAGGCTTACAAGAGCAAGAAAAAGATAAAATTGGTGGAGCGCGAAATTGGAGGAATAATAGAGAATAATTTATCGATGACCATCGATACTTTGGGCGTGGACTACAATCTAACCTACGCACTTTCCGATATTTATGCATGGACCATAGATTTTGGCCGGTTGGACAAAGGGGACAAATTCAAGGTAGTTTTTGAGGAACGCTATATCAATGATAGCATTTATGCAGGAATTGGTTCTGTAAAGGCCGCATATTTTGAGCATAAAGGAAAAACCATTTATGCTTTCCCATATATTTCAGATGCTACAAACAACATTTTGGAATATTTTGACCAAGAAGCCAATAACTTAAGGAGTACCTTCTTACGGGCGCCAGTTAAATTTCAGTATCGATTATCTTCCCGATATAACTTAAAAAGAAGGATTGCGTACTACGGATACAAAGTAAGGCCCCATAAAGGAACCGATTTTGCCGCTCCCATTGGAACGCCCATTGTGGCCACCGCAGATGGTACCGTCACCGAATCGACCCGAAGAGGAGGAAATGGCAAATACGTAAAGATCAAACACAACGGAACCTATAGTACCCAATACCTGCACATGAAGGCCCAAAACGTAAAGCGTGGAGACTTCGTGCGTCAAGGGGATGTAATCGGTTGGATTGGAATGACGGGAAATACAGGTGGACCACACGTTTGTTACCGTTTTTGGAAAAATGGAAGGCAGGTGGATCCATTTAAGGAAGAACTTCCTGCTGCAGAACCCATTGCAGATTCATTGCGTTCCGATTATCTAACATATATACAACCATTGCGCGATCAATTGGATTGCATCGAATTAACAGAACCCAATCCCGTACTCGAAGAAACTCTTATAACCTATAACCAGTAATGGCGCTACCCACAATCGACCCCACAACAACAGAAGCTTGGAAAAAACTTCAAGCGCACTACGAAGAAACAAAGCATACCCATTTAAGAGAATTGTTTTCCGAAGACAAAGAAAGAGGTAAAAAGTTCTCTTTGCTTTGGAACAATTTTTATGTGGACTATTCAAAAAATAGGA
Organism: Flagellimonas cixiensis; assembly: GCF_042134615.1. GTDB lineage: Bacteria > Bacteroidota > Bacteroidia > Flavobacteriales > Flavobacteriaceae > Flagellimonas > Flagellimonas cixiensis. The sequence continues at coordinate 1,216,956 of NZ_CP169639.1, read as the reverse complement.
TTACAGATACTACATTGAACTTGTTGTTGCAATTGGCACAAGAAGTTGGATTGCCGCGAGCCATTAAAGGCTATTTTGAAGGAGATTTAATCAACCAAACTGAAGGCAGGGCGGTGCTCCATACAGCTTTGAGAGCTGAAAAAGGAGACCAGATCTTTGTGGATGGTGTTAATATTGTGGATGAGGTATTTGAGGTAAAGGCAAAAATCAAGTCTTTCACAGAAGCCGTTATTTCAGGTGAAAAGAAAGGATATACCGGAAAGACATTCACCGATGTGGTGAATATCGGAATCGGTGGTTCCGATCTTGGTCCTGTAATGGTGGCTGAAGCCTTAAAGTTTTATAAAAACCATTTAAAAATGCATTTTGTGAGCAATGTGGATGGTGACCACGTTCACGAAATCATAAAAGACCTAGATCCAGAAACAACCTTGTTCGTGATTGTTTCCAAAACCTTCACTACGCAAGAAACCTTGAGCAACGCCATGACCATTAAAAAATGGTTTTTGGAGAGTGCTTCGGAAAAAGACATTGCTCATCATTTTGCGGCAGTATCCACCAATTTGGAAAAAATTGATGAATTCGGAATTGCCAGTGAAAATGTGTTCCCGATGTGGGATTGGGTAGGTGGTCGTTTTTCTCTTTGGAGTGCCGTTGGGCTTTCCATTGCCATTTCTATTGGCTATGAAAATTTTGATGCCTTATTGGAAGGCGCTCACGAAATGGATGTTCATTTCAAGGAAACCACCTTTGAGGAAAATATTCCAGTAGTTTTGGCCTTGATCAGTGTTTGGTACAATAACTTCTATGGAGCCGAAACCGAAGCGATAATTCCTTACACGCAATACTTGAGCCGTTTTTCCGCCTATTTGCAGCAAGGAATTATGGAAAGTAATGGTAAAAGTGTGGACAGGGCCGGCCATCGAGTAGGTCATGAAACAGGCACTATTATCTGGGGAGAACCTGGCACCAATTCACAGCACGCCTTTTTTCAGTTGATTCACCAAGGCACCAAACTGATTCCAACCGATTTTATCGGATACAAAAAATCCCTACACGGGGATGTGGACCATCATAACAAATTAATGGCCAACTTCTTTGCCCAGACCGAAGCCTTAATGAACGGTAAAACCGCCGATGAGGTGAAACAGGAGTTGGAAGGTCAAGGAATTTCTGGAGAGGATCTCGAAAAATTACTCCCTTTTAAAGTGTTTGAAGGCAATAAACCGACGAATACCCTTTTAATTGAAAAATTGACGCCTAAAACCTTAGGTTCCTTAATTGCACTTTATGAGCATAAAATCTTTGTTCAAGGGGTAGTTTGGAACATCTTTAGCTTCGACCAATGGGGCGTTGAACTAGGTAAACAACTCGCCAAAAATATTTTGGGGGACATTGAAAATTCCGAGATTGGTAAACACGATAGCTCCACAATGCAACTTTTGCATTTTTTTAAGGGTTAAGTTGTCAGGTTGTTATTTTTAAATAAAAACCCTAAGCATTTGTTTGTCAGGGGTTTTTGTTTGTTAATTTAGTGTTAACTATATTAGCGCGATTTTAACTTTTGCTTAATCGCGGTGTGTCAAAAATACGGCACATTTGCAGGGCTAATTAAACACTTAAACACTGAATTAAATGAAAAGAATCTACTTGGCTTTTGCGGCCATTTTGTTTTCCGCAATGGCGTTTGCACAAGGAACTCTTACTGGTACGGTTATCGACGGTGACCAAGGCGGACCGCTACCAGGTGCTACTGTGATGGTTAAAGGAACCAGCAATGGTACATCAACCGATTTTGACGGTAACTTTACCATCGAAGTAAATCAAAGCTCAGGATCACTTATTATCTCTTACATTGGATTTGTTTCTAAAACAATTCCTTTTAAAACAACAGGTGATGTTGGTACAATTTCTCTATTGCCAGATGCCGAAGAGCTAGGTGAAGTAGTAGTTGTAGGTACAGGTATTATTGACCTTGCTACCGACCGTAAGACACCTATCGCGGTATCTTCGGTTCCTGTAAAAATTATTCAAGAAAAAATCGGTACTCAAGACGTGACCATGACATTGGTTAACACACCTTCTGTTTATGTTTCCGGACAATCTGGAGGTTTTGGAGATACCAACATGAGGGTGAGAGGTTTTGATCAAGATAACACAGCCTTCCTTTTAAACGGTCAGCCAATCAACGGAATGGAAGACGGTCTGATGTACTGGTCCAACTGGTCCGGTATCAACGATATCGCTTCTGGTATCCAGATTCAACGGGGTCTAGGATCTTCTAAATTGGCCATCTCTTCAGTAGGTGGTACCGTGAACTTTGTGACCAAGGCAACCGAAATGAACGAAGGTGGATTTGGATACGCAACTGTTGCAAACAACAACTATATTAAAACTTCTGCAGGATATAACACTGGAATGTCTGATAAAGGCTGGGGTATGAGCGTAATGTTGTCTCACTGGCAAGGAGATGGTTACAATGAAGGTAACTTCGGGGAAGGACAAACTTACTTCATCTCTGTAGGTTACAGACCAAGCCTTAAGCATGGTTTCAACTTTTTGATTACTGGCGCTCCTCAGTTCCACGATCAAAACTTTACCAAGCCCATCGAAGATTATTTACAGTATGGAAGAAGGTACAACAATAACTGGGGTACATACAATGGTCAGTACATGACTGAAAGAAGAAACTTCTACCACAAACCAGTTGCTAACTTAAACTGGGACTGGAACATTAACGAAACTACAAACCTTTCTACAGTACTTTACGCCTCTTGGGGTAATGGTGGTGGTACTGGTAACCGTGGTAACCGAATCAGAACTGAAGAAGGACGTATAGATTACGATGCGATATATGCATTCAATGAAAGTGTTCCTGATGGTGCAGGTGGTTATTTTGCCGCTGGTGGCGGATACGTAACCCGTGCCTCTATGAACTTGCACAACTGGTATGGTTTAATTTCAAACTTTGAGAAGGAATTAAGTGACAATTTAACTTGGAATGTTGGTTTTGACTTGAGAACATACTACGGAAAACACTTCCGCGTAGTTTCTGACTTCCACGGTTTGGATTCTTGGCAAGAGAACATTCGTTTGATTGATCAAAATAACAATCACGAACCTTACGGTACTTTTGGAACGTACAAGCAAGTAATAGCAACAGAATCGTTTAGACCTTCTGGATGGGCAGCAGCGTTTAATTCTTATGATGAAGATCAGAAAATTGCTTATAGCAATGATGAGCGTATTTCTTACGGAGGATTGTTCACACAGTTGGAATATGCTACAGATACCTTCTCAACTTTCTTCCAAGGATCTATTTCTAATCAATACCACCAAAGATTCGATTTTTATCAATATGCTGATCAAGCATTGATCGATGGTACTTCATCACAATGGACAGGTGAGCCTCTACCAGCAGGTATAGAGCCAGGAACAGATTCAGAAAAGGTGAACAACTTTGGTTACAATGCTAAAGCTGGTTTTAGCTATACGCCAACATCTCAGCATAGCTTCTATGCAAACGCAGGCTATTACAACCGTCAACCTTACCACGATAACATCTACTTGAACTTTACCAACCAAGTAAACCCATTGACTGAAAATGAGAAAATTTTGGGTCTTGAAGCTGGATATGGTTTCTCGAGCTCTTTGTTCTCTGCGAACGTAAACGTGTACAGAACTTCTTGGAAAGACAGAGTGGTGACTAGTTCAGATGTTGTGGATGATGTTTTGACATTCACCACAAACTTTGGTACTGAGCAATTGCACCAAGGGGTAGAGGTAGACTTCAAATTCCGTCCAATGACCGGCCTTAGTATCAATGGTTTCGCTTCTATCGGCGATTGGAAATATCAAGGAGATGCAGTCACCCAAGTTACTGACGAAGAGCGTAATGTAATCAGTACTGAGATGGTAGATTACGACGGTGGTAAAGTAGGTGGTGCAGCCCAAACTTCAGGAGGTTTAGGTGCAGCTTATAGAGTAAATAGCTGGTTCGCCTTCGACGCAGATTGGAGATACTATGCTGATCTTTACTCTGATGTAGGTGCTGTAAAAGAAAACTTGAAATTGCCATCTTACAACTTGATGGATGCTGGTGTAACTTTCACAATGCCATTGGGTATCGACAAGTCGAAGCAATTGAAAATTAGAGCTAACATGAACAACGTTTTCAACACCATTTATCTTTCAAGATTAACAACTGCTGATTTTGTAGAAGATGGTGACGAAACTTACAAAGGTATCAATGTATCTAACCAAGGTTATTTTGGTTGGGGTAGAACTTGGAACGTTACTTTGCGTTACGATTTCTAATCAAACCTTTTAAATAAATAAAAGCCCTTCGCTAAAGCGAGGGGCTTTTTTTATGTTCAAAATTCCGTACTTTTAAGCCTCAAACTATACCGTATGGAAATCATTAAAAACCTGCACTCTTACCTAGCTTATGTTGTTTTGGCCATTTTGGTTTTGGCCACCATTAATGCCATTTTGGGCTGGATGGGCAAAAAGGACTTTACCATGCACAAGGATCTTCGTGTTAGCCTATTTGCGCTTATTCTGAGTCATATTCAACTATTAGTGGGACTTATACTTTACTTTACAAGTGCCAACGGATTAAAAGCTATTCAAGCTCTCGGAATGGGCGGATTGAACGCTCCGGCTCGTTTGTTGGCTTTAGAACATCCATTTATCAACATTATCGCTTTGGCTTTGATCACCATTGGATGGTCTCGTCACAAAAAGTTTATGGAAAGCGAAAAAAAATTTAAGACCATCGCCATTTTTTACGGTTTGGGCCTTTTATTGATCTTGAGCCGCTTGCCTTGGTCGCAGTGGTTCGCATAAACTTTTGTTGTTTTGTCATCTTGAGCGCAGTCGAAAGGTGAGCAAAACATCTCGACTTTAGTTTGTCCTGAGCGTAGTCGATGGACTCGATGTGACAATTGAGACATTTATCGATTCACTTTCTTCAATAAAAACAAATAAGCAGGAAAGTGGTCGCTATAGCCTGCCGTATAGGTTCCACCGGCATACGTTCGTAAGGGATAGCCTTTAAAGCGGCCTTGTTCCGTTCGGATAAAGTTAGGGGCAAAAATTCCCGCTTTCCAATACGAAAGTTGTTGATGCGTGTCGTCCAAAAGGCTTGGGGTCATAAAAATTTGGTCAAAAAGGTTCCATTTATCCCGATAAGCTAGCGAACCCACCCCTTTTCGGAACATTTTTTCCATAGGGTTGAATAGGGAAATACTATCCACTTGATTGGGATTTCCTTTCGTTTTCAAAATCTTTTTTAAGCTGTCATCAATAGGATCATCATTCAAATCTCCCATGGAAATAATTTTGGCTGTTGGGTTCAACCGTTGAATGGAATCCATAATGCGTTTGTTCAGCAAAGCAGCTCGAATTCGTAGTGGTTGACTTTTAGCTGAACCTCCCCTTCGTGATGGCCAATGGTTCACAATAAAATGAATTTCCTCACCATCCATGATGCCACCGACCACCAATTGGTCTCGTGTATATTCCCGTTCGCCCATATCATCAAACAATAATAGTCGATGACTTTTAAAAGATGTTGGCAAAAAAGCCGGCTTTTTATATAAAAGTGCTACGTCAATACCCCGCTCGTCAGGCGAATCAAAATGCACAATGCCGTAGTCCTTTTCCGCAAGGTTGGGGTGGGCAATCAAATCCTCGATAACTTTTCGGTTTTCGACTTCACAAAGCCCAACGATGTCAGGCGAGGATTTGGAAGTTTCTTTGCCAATTTGTGAAATAACGCTTGAGAGATTTTCAACTTTTTGTTGATAACGTTCCCTGGTCCAATGATACCTCCCCTCCGGAGTACGATCATCATCAAAGGTAAGCGAGTCGTTCTCTGTGTCGAAGAGGTTTTCGCAGTTGTAAAACGCTATGGTTCTTAAAGTAAATGTTTTGGACTGTTGTCCATAAAGTGAGGTCGATATTAATACAAGTAGGTATATTAATAATCGCATTATGTTTTGATTTTGTAGCTAAAATAAGTAAGATTGTTCGCTTTTTGCAAACACTGTACAGCAATTACAACCCCAATTTTACTAATTAACCTACAATTAAGTTATGAGAACAACTATGCTCATGGCCGTGCTGGGGTGTTGCTGTACATTCGCCCAACAAAGCACTGTCATTACTGGTAGCGTGTACGAAAAAGGCCTGAACAAACCCATTGCCAACGCTACTATTGCCCTTAAGGGGAATCAACAAACCACCTTTACCAATGCTTCTGGAAGTTTTGAACTTTCCACTGATCTAGAAGGAGACTATGTCTTGGAAGTTTTGGCCCAAGATTACCTTTCCAAAGAATTCTCATTGTATTTGAATGGGAGCGCTTTGGATTTGGGGACTATTTATTTGGAGCGGGACATCCAATTTGAAAAAACGGATAATCTCATCACCCTTACCGATGGAGACCTTTTGGATGATTTTGAATCCGTTTCGGGTGCTATGGGATTATTGCAATCTACCCGTGATGTTTTTTTGAATCGTGCTGCTTTCGATTTTGGTCAAGCCTTTTTTAAAGTACGTGGCTATGATTCAAGAAATGGTCAAGTACTTATTAATGGCGTGCCCATGAATAAATTTTTTGATGGTCGGCCACAATGGAACCACTGGGGAGGACTTAATGATGTCACCCGAAACCAAGAATTTACCAATGGATTGACCATAAACCCTGTTGCTTTCGGTGGAATTTTAGGAAACACCAACATCGATACACGGCCATCGGGGATGAGGCCCGGAATCCGTATTTCTGCTTCTTCCAGTAATAGAACATATCGAAACAGACTTATGGCCACCTTTAATTCAGGAAAGCAAGAAAATGGATTGGCCTATTCTATTTCTGCGTCCAGAAGATGGGCGGAAGAAGGATATGTTGCAGGTACTTTATACGACGCCTATTCTTTTTTTGGAGCCCTAGAATATCAGTTGAACTCTGTGCATAGTATAGCCGTTACAGGACTGTGGGCTAGAAATAGAAGAGGGCGTTCGTCAGCCTTGTCTGATGAAGTTTTTCAGTTGATGGGTAACCGATATAATCCCTATTGGGGAAATCAAGATGCTAAGATTCGTAATGCTAGGGAACGCGAAATTTCTGAACCTATTTTTATGGTCAATTATACCCTGAAACAAGAGAAGTTCAACGTAAATGCAGGTGTTGCCTATCAAACAGGGATTAACTCAAGGAGTAGATTAGGGTATTACAATGCGCCAAATCCGGACCCAACCTATTATAGATATTTGCCCAGTTATTACATCAACGGTTCGTTCGGGGCGGATTTTACCAATGCCAATTTGGTGAAAGAAGCCATCTTGGAAAATCCGCAACTTTCTTGGGAATCCTTGTACTTGGCGAATCAAAATTCAGGCCCAAAAGCCTCGTATTTGCTTTACGATGATTTGGCCAATGACAATACCATCACAATATCCAGCACTTTTGGCTACGAGTTAAATGATTGGATAAAATTGGGATGGGGAGGCAATTATATGTCTACTTCATCGGAAAACTATGCCGAAATATTTGATTTGCTTGGCGCAAGTTATCACGAGGACCTAGATACTTTTTCCAACACACTCAACGATGCGCAAGGAAATCTTCAAAAAATCACAGGAGACAAATTCAATTACCATTACAATTTGGACACATCAAAATGGGAGGGTTTTGGGCAAGTGGAGTTCACCTTGCCTAAATGGAGTGGATTTGTTTCAGCGGCCTATTCCACTTTTGAAACTCAACGGACGGGATTTTTTCTCAATGAACGTTATGCAGAAAATTCATGGGGTGAAGGAGATAAAGTTTCATTTTCCAACCTTGCCTATAAGGGAGGGGGGAGCTATTTTCTTTCTGGCAGGCATTGGTTTACGGCAAATGCAGGGTATTTGGAAAGACCGCCCACGCTTCAGAATATTTTTATCAATCCAAGGGAAAATCATGGGATTGTAAGCGACCTGCAACCCGAAACTGTGACCACTGTTGACTTAAGTTATTTTGTCCGACTTCCCAATCTTACTGGACGGATTAGTGCTTTTTATACGCGTTTTCAACATGCAACCGACATTAATTTCTTTTTTACAGATACAGGCTTGGGCTCCGATTTTGTGCAAGAAGTGATCACAGGATTGGATAAGCTGCACAAGGGCATAGAGTTCGGATTTGAATACGAAGCTTCATCCAGTGTAAAATTGACCGCTGCAGGGAATGTTGGCAATTATACCTATGCCAGTGATCCCATGGTGCAAATCAATTTTGATACTTCAAGCCCAGAAGAAGATCTTATTTCAATAGAGGGCTACAGTGATTTAGGTTTTGCCCAATTAAAGGGTTTAAAACTGGCGCAGGGCCCTCAGACTGCCTTAGCGCTAGGGGTAGAATATCGCTCTCCTAAATATTGGTGGGTAGGAGCAACCACAAACTATCTTACCAATAATTACATCAATATTTCAACCATACTGCGTACCCAAAGTTTTAAAATTGACCCAGAAACAGGCGAAAAATTTCCCGAAGCTACCAATGAAAATGTTGCAAAGTTATTGGCGCAAAATAAAATGGAGGATATCTACCTATTGAATTTGGTCGGAGGAAAATCTTGGTTGTTGGGAGGTAAATACTTTAGTGCTTTTGCCAGTGTGAGTAACCTTTTTGACTCTTTTTTTCGAACGGGAGGGTATGAGCAAAGCCGCAATGGGAATTTTGGACAAATGCAACAGGATAATTTGAGCGGGACCCCTTCATTCGGACCAAAATATTGGTACGGCTATGGGCGGACATACTTTTTGAATTTCGCTATAAGTTTTTAAACACACCATCATGAAAAAAACAATATTCATTTTTACCATCATTCTGCTTCTAACCCAATTTTCGTGTACGGAAAGTAGAGAATTTACCGATCTTCAAAAACTGTGCAGTTCAGAATTGAAGTCCAATTTTAGCATTTCAGACCTAGATGAATTGGCAACGGATGAAACCGTCAAAATTCAAGAAGACCTTATGATTGAAGGCTATGTGATTTCTTCGGATAAAGAAGGTAATTTTTTCAATCTACTCATTATTCAAGATACTCCTGTCAATCCAACAAAAGGTATTCAGTTGGAAATGGATTTACGGGAATCCCATCTTCAATTTCCACTCGGTAGCAAGGTTTTCATTAAACTAAAGGGATTGTACCTTCAAAAGAAGAACGAAAACCTACTATTGGGGAGTGTGTTTTCTTCCTTTGGAAATATTTCCGTTGGACGACTACCTGGACCAAAAGTGAAGGAGCATGTTTTTCTTTCGTGCGAAGATGCGAATCCTATACAACCATTTTTTACCACCATTCTTGAAATTGACAGTTTACCGCCCAATGTGCTGGTCCAATTGGCAAATGTGGAATTTGTGGATGAGGAATTGGGAGCGCTTTTCGCTGTTGCTGAAGAAGAAACTATTAGGAACCTTCAAGATTGTGAGGAAAATAAAATATCGGTCTTGAATAGTGGCTACGCAGATTTTCAGGCAGAACCTCTACCTATGGAAAATGGAAGTCTTATAGGTGTTTTGTTAAGGGACAAAGGAAAATCCCAATTGGTAATTCGCAGTTTGAAAGATGTAGTTTTTGACCAAGAACGTTGTCCGGAAATCATCACCGAATTTACCTCGAACCAAATTTTTATTTCTGAATTGGCCGACCCTGAAAATAATACAGGAGCCCGTTTTGTGGAATTATACAATTCCTCTTCCGAACCTTTGGATTTGAATTTATGGACACTGCGACGTTACACCAACGACAATGTGGAAGTTAGCTCCACAATAGATCTGTCGGGATTGATTATCGGACCCGAAAGCACCTTGGTTATTTCGCCAAATGCCTCGGAGTTTGAATTAGTCTATGGTTTTCCTCCCGATTTGGGTGTGGGAACAAACAGTCCCGCCGATTCCAACGGGGACGATAATCTGGAATTGGTAGACCCATTTGGAGCGGTCATAGATGTATTTGGAATTATCGGGGAAGATGGCTCAGGCACCAATCATGAGTTTGAGGACGGTAGGGCCATTCGAAACTTGGAAATCATGGAGGGCAATCCTACCTATACCTTCTCCGAATGGACTATTTTTAATGACACAGGTGATGCAGGAACTATAAATCTGCCGCAACAAGCACCGCAAGACTTTACCCCAGGCCAACGAAATTAATACCACTAATAAAGCCCCTTTAAAGGGGCTTTATTTTTTTCTGGGATTTACCTTAAAAAGCTTTATAGTTAAATTTTTGTCCACCTACCGAGGCATCGGCCATAAGACCCGCCTTGGGCAAGGCAAAAACAGCAACGCCATCCTTGTATTTGGCATTAAAGGCAATTCCTGATTTTAGGGCCACTGCCGATGTTTCTGCTGCAAACTGAAAATCACCTTTCTTAAAGCGTTCCAAGTCTACATCAGTTTCAAAAAAGATAACCTCAATAATGGCTTGTCCACCCGCTTGCAGGCCAATGTTCAATTTTTTAAGGTCGGCCATACCTATTGCGGTTCCATTGTCGTAAACCACTCCATTACCTGAAGCACCGCCAATAATAAAACCGCCCTTACCTACATTGGGAAAAATCACATACCCTGCAGAATCTTCGAAAAAACCTTTCAAATTGGGGGCTGCCTCCAATAGTGAGGTTTTGGCTTTTTCGGCATCATCCATGAGTTTTTTGTCCTTCTTATTTTGTGCCATGGCTCCGGTGCTAATAATCAGCAGCGCCATAATCGAAATTGCTTTATAAATTTTCATGATTTTTTAAGGTTTTAGTGAACATCAAAATTAACAAACCAAGTCCTCCCATATTGGAAAGGGTTTGCCAATTAGTGTTAAGAAAATGATATAATTGATACGTCTCAATTCGGTTCCATTCCTTTCAAGTAGACCACCATAAATTTAAAGTGTTTTAACCTATTTTTTAGTTTGACCGATGACAATGCCTTAATGTATTTCGCTTTTGAAATACCTCATTATTAATTTAGAAAAGGCTGCAGAATTTCTTAAATTGAAGAGGCACATAAGCAGCACAGTAAACAAATCAAAATCACATCCCTATTATAGAGAATAACTATTTTTTCATAGTATTTTAATATTGGTTATCTATTGAAAGGGGAGTCTAATTCGTATTTTTACTAAAGCAGTAACTATAAATTAAACAACATACTATCATGAGTAAAGAAATGGCAAACGGGGCAGATGCAAGTCAATGCCCATTTTTAAGTGAAGTTGCCGGTGGCGGTACACAAAATGAAGATTGGTGGCCCAACCGACTAAGGCTGGAATTGTTAAGCCAGCATTCTGAAAAATCAAATCCGCTTGGAACAGATTTCAACTACGCTGAGGAGTTCAAAAAATTGGATTATGATGCCCTCAAACAGGATTTGTTGAACGTTATGACCGATTCTCAAGATTGGTGGCCTGCCGATTTTGGTAGCTATGCAGGTTTGTTTATCCGTATGGCGTGGCACAGTGCTGGAACCTACCGTGTTCAAGACGGCCGTGGAGGCGGTGGTCGCGGTCAACAACGTTTTGCCCCTCTTAACTCTTGGCCAGATAACGTGAGTTTGGACAAAGCTCGTCGTTTGTTATGGCCCATCAAACAGAAATATGGTCAAAAAATATCTTGGGCAGACCTTATGATATTGGCTGGGAATGTGGCCTTGGAATCAACAGGCTTTAAAACCTTTGGTTTTGCAGGAGGTCGTGAAGATGTTTGGGAACCGGACCAAGATGTGTATTGGGGTAACGAAACCGAATGGTTGGCCACGAGTGATACACCAAACAGCCGTTACCAACATAATAAGGAAGAACGTGAGATAGAGAATCCATTGGCAGCAGTTCAAATGGGATTGATCTATGTAAACCCAGAAGGCCCAGATGGCAACCCCGACCCTGTTGCCGCAGCACACGACATTCGCGAAACTTTTGAGCGTATGGCCATGAACGATGAAGAAACCGTTGCATTGATTGCAGGAGGGCACACTATCGGAAAAACACATGGTAACGGAGATGGAGAAAAAGTAATGATGGATGCTGATCCAGAAGCAGCAGATTTGGAATTGCAGGGCTTCGGATGGGTAAATAAAAATGGTACAGGAAAAGGTCCAGATGCTTTTACTTCTGGACTGGAAGTGATTTGGACATCGACCCCAGTTAAATGGAGCAACGACTTCTTCAAGTTCTTGTTCGAATACGATTGGGAATTGACCAAATCTCCAGCAGGAGCGCACCAGTGGGTAGCTTCAAACGCTGAGGCCATTATCCCTGATCCTTTTGGTGGACCTAACAGAAAACCAACTATGTTGACCACCGACCTATCATTGCGTTTTGATCCTGCTTACGAGAAAATTTCACGTAAATTTTATGAGAATCCGGATGCATTTGCCGATGCCTATGCTCGTGCTTGGTTCAAGTTGACGCACCGTGATATGGGTCCTGTTTCAAGATATCTTGGACCTGAGGTGCCTGAAGAAGAATTGATCTGGCAAGATCCAATTCCAGCAGTGGATTATACCTTGGTTGATGCTTCCGACATAAAAGCGTTGAAAGCAAAGGTGTTGGATTCCGGTCTTTCCGTTTCTGATTTGGTGTATACCGCTTGGTCGTCCGCAGCAACTTTCCGTGGTGGAGATAAGCGTGGAGGTGCCAATGGTGCCCGTATTAACTTGGAACCCATGAAAAGTTGGGAAGTGAACAAAGGAACCGATAAAACAATCAAGGTTCTTGAGGGCATTAAAGATGAATTCAACAGCAATACAACTGGAGGTAAAAAAATCTCCTTGGCCGATATGATTGTTCTAGCCGGTTGTGCAGCAGTTGAAAAAGCAGCCAGTGATGCGGGTGTGCCTACTGAAGTGCCATTTACTCCTGGAAGAAACGATGCAACCCAAGAGCAAACTGAAATTGATTCCGTTGCTTATTTGAACACCCCTTATGATGGTTTTAGAAACTATGCAGTGGATGGAATAAAAGTGCCTGCAGAACATTTATTGGTGGACAAAGCGCAATTGTTGACGCTTACCACCCCTGAAATGACTGCTTTGGTAGGAGGTTTGCGTGTACTTGGAGCCAACTTTGATGGTTCAAGGCATGGGGTGTTTACAGACAAAATTGGAGTATTGAGCAACGACTTCTTTGTAAACCTACTTGATATGTCTACCGAATGGAAGGCTACCAACGAAGAAAAAACACTTTACGAAGGTGTGGATCGTAAGACGGGAGATTTCAAATGGTCTGGTACAAGAGTAGATCTTGTATTTGGTTCCAATTCTATCTTGCGTGCTCTTGCCGAAGTATATGCGGAGTCTGGTTCTGAAGCAAAATTTGTAAATGATTTTGTGTCGGCATGGACCAAAGTAATGAACCTTGACCGTTTTGATTTAGCTTAATTATAAACGGAAAAAAGAAAAAGAAAATTAAAGCTAAAGACTGCCATGACCCATTCCGGTTGTGGCAGTTTTTTTATAACTTTCAACAGTCCTATGAGCAATAAAGAAGAGTTTTTTAATCAGATTCGAAGTGGTAATCTCAATGCCATCCAAATACTTTTGAAAGAGGATTCCAAATTATTGGAATCTAAAGACCAAAGGGGGTCAACCCCATTATTATTGGCGGCCTATTATGGACACCAAAAGGTAGTGGATTTTTTATTGGATAAAGGAGCCAAAGTAGATGCATTGGATGGTTCTGGCAACACCGCATTAATGGGTGTTTGCTTTAAAGGGTATGCCGAAATAGCCAAATCTTTGATTGAAGCTGGGGCCAATGTCAATCAAAAGAATGCAATGGGGGCCACTTGCCTTATTTATTCGGTTATGTTCAACAAACAGGATATTGCGGAACTTCTTTTGACCAATGGCGCTACTTTAACGGATAAAGATGCCAAAGGAAAAAGTGCATTAGACCATGCCAAGGAACAGAATAACCAAGCTTTTATTGAATTGCTAGAACAAAAATAAATGGCCGCAACACTTAATATTGCATTGATTCAATCCTTTTTGCATTGGGAAGACCCCTCCAAGAACAGAGACATGTTTGAGGAAAAAATCAATGTCATTTCCGACGATGTGGATTTGATAGTGCTTCCTGAAATGTTTACAACGGGGTTCACCATGACCCCACAGAATTTGGATAGTAGTGAGGGGCAGAAAACTGTTCATTGGATGCAAGATTTGGCCGTTAAAAAAAACACTGCCCTAGTGGGTAGTGTGGTAATCCAAGAAGACGAATTGTTTTATAACCGTTTATTTTTTGTGTACCCAGATGGTACTTTTACAACCTATGATAAAAAGCACACCTTTACTTTGGCTGGTGAGGACAAAGTTTACCAAGCTGGAACCGAAAGATTGACTTTGGAGTACAAAGGATTTCGTATTTGTCCATTGATTTGTTATGACCTCCGTTTTCCCGTTTGGGCAAGAAACACTTCCGATTATGATGTTTTGATCTATGTGGCCAATTGGCCCAAGAAAAGAATTAATGCTTGGGATACTTTATTAAAGGCTAGAGCCATTGAGAATATGGCATATTGCATTGGGGTTAACCGCACAGGTGAGGATGCTTTAGGGTATGAATATCCAGGACACTCAGCCGTATATGATGTGTTAGGTGAAACATTGGCCTATTCCAAAAAAGAAGAAGTGCTTTACGCAACTTTGGAAAAGGAACACCTCACTACCATTCGCAGAAAACTACGGTTTTTAGAGGATCGTGATGATTTTAGTTTGAAAGAATAAAATTATGTCTTTCAATCCAATTGGCTCTTATTTTTATAACTCCAGGATAATAACTGATTCGTTCGGGTTGAATTTTCTTTAAATAATTCCCAGTGTCCCATTTTCCATTTTCATTAGCATCAAAAATTACACGAGCAATATAGTCTCCTGGATCCAAGTTGTTAAATTCAAACTCTTGAGGTTCAACTGCTTTTATTTCACGCTTTATCTCCCCTTTTTCATTGGTAAGTTGCAAAAGTATTGGAAATTTCACATTGCCTCCCAACGTTATTATGAGATTTCCGTAGTCGGCTAAACTTCCAGTGGAAAGATTGTAATCCAACGTATCATTTTGTATCCCGAAGAAATCCGTTACGGCACCTGGCAACAAGGAGAAAGAATATTTTTGATTGGGTTCGACTATAAAATCAAAATCAATTTTATTTTCCAGTGTGTCCAGCGCGTAGGAATAGGGGTGAGGAATTGAATCGCTCACCATTACAGATATAAAGCTAGAGTCCACGGCAGTAATTGGCGTGTTGGCCAAAATACTAAAGGTATCCTCCATATTAAATTTTCGTTGAACATTTGAAGTTAACTTGAGGGAATCCATTGGCAAGTCACGCAATTTTACCGTGAATGTATCTTTAACAGCAGCCATTTCGTTGGTCACCGTAAAAATGATGGAATCCAATTCGGTAGGTGTGAACCAATAGTTCAGGGTATCCTTATTTCTTTCTTTTAGGATTTTGGTGCGAACCGAATCTGGAAGTTCCGTCAAGGTTTCAATTTTTATTTCCTTTTCATCTCCTTGATAACCAAAAATTATTTTGTTTTTGGCCATAAAACTGGGCACCGATGCTTTGTAGTTCACTTCCTCCCTAAAAAGGTT
Source organism: Flagellimonas cixiensis (assembly GCF_042134615.1). GTDB lineage: Bacteria > Bacteroidota > Bacteroidia > Flavobacteriales > Flavobacteriaceae > Flagellimonas > Flagellimonas cixiensis. The sequence continues at coordinate 1,201,315 of NZ_CP169639.1, read as the reverse complement.
CAATAGATAAATGGAATCGGTTGGTATTGTAATCGTATCCTCTACAAATCCAATTTTATCCTGTCCTTGGTCAAACTTGTTGTTTTTGTTCACATCCTTTAACCCAAACAAGGCATATTTTCCTGCTTTCAGATTTTTAAGTTCGAAAAAAGGAAGGCTATCCCCTGTACTGGTTAAATAAAGTGGAGGGCTTTTATAAACTGTAGAGTCGGTATACGTGCTGTCTATTTCATAAAGCATCACACTGATAAATTCATCTGCTTTTCGATTATAGGCATCTTTCACAGCACCAGCAACAGAGAGGGAGTCGATATAATCACCGGTTGAGAATACGTAGGTTAAAAAACTATTGGGATTCCCTTCATTGTTATCCACAATACTTTGTCCAAAGTTGATGGTGTAGGTAGTGTTTTCGCGAAGCGTGTCTTTAATTACAACTTCAATGAATTTACTTGCGGTACCCATTGGTTTTATTTCTGCAGGGTATTTAAAAGGAGGAGAAACTACCAATTGGTTTTGCGCATCTTTTAGTTTAATGAGCTCATCAAAATATAGCCTGATCTTCTTTTCCTTAAAATTTATGGTAAAGTTTTCTGGTTCCGCACGCACTAATTCTGGGGGTGTAACGTCCTTTGGACCACCACTTGGGGAACCCCTTCTGGCACATTGCCAAAGCGCAAGAACCAAAAAAGTAATAAATAAGAGACCGAACAATTTTTTTAAGTACACCATGCTTAAAACCAATGTGCGACAAAGAAACAACTAATTTAAAAATTGGGACAAAGATTAATAAAATTTAACCCTGGGGCACTACCGCCATACTCAAAACAAATACCTCTACCCCATTAAGCTGCAATAATTTTTTGGCACATGATTCAATCGTGGCCCCTGTTGTGATCACATCATCCACCAAAAGAATGTGTCTGTAATTTTTATTGGAATTAAGGTTCAGCTCAAATGCGTTCTTTGAATTTAACCATCTTGATTGCCTATCTTTTTTGGTCTGTGTTTTGGTGTTGATCACTTTTAAAAGGAGATCTTCTCGGAATTCAGCCCCAAGGTTTTCTGCAATTTTTTGCGCAAATCTACTTACTTGGTTGTATCCTCTTTTCTTTAGTTTTTTGGGATGCAGTGGAACTGGAACTACCAAATCAATATTTTTTAGGTTTACATCCTCCTTTAGGAAAGCACCGCACCAGTCACCTAAAAAAGCACCGATGTCCTCTTGGTTTTTATATTTTAACCAATGCAATAAATTTTTCACAAGGCCATTTTTCGAGAAAAAAACGAATGAAGCGGCCTTTTTTATGGGAATTCGACCATAAAAAATGCGGTCCACGGCGTTTTCCGTCAGGTAGTTATGATCGGTGAGTGGCACATCATGTCGACAAACAGCACACAAGACGTTTTCTCCCCTGAATAATTGGGCATTACATCCAAAACATACCTTTGGCAATAGGATGTTGTTAATCTCGTTTATTATCTTAGCCAACCTTTTTGGTATCAAATCTCATACATTTAAGTGTAGTCTGTCAACCCCATGAACCCCCAAGATAACAATTTCAACTACAAGATTATCTTTGCCGCATTGGTAGCGGTTATCGTGGGTATTCTCATTGCCTTTTACTACAGTTACGCCCAATCCAAAAACCAAATGCTGTTTTTGGAACAGGAAAAATCACTTTTGGTGAAAGATCTTACCTTAATGCGTGCCGAAGTAGACCGTTTATCCGGGTTGAATGAAGTAAATGAAATCGAGTTGCAGACATCGAGGTTCAGGGTGCAGCAATTGATGGATTCCGTAGGGCGCTTAAATTTTAGTTTGACCAAGCTTAAAGAAACCCGAAAAGAACTACGTAAACTGGAATTGAGTTTCGATAGCTTGAAACTGAAAAATAATTTCTTGAGATACAACAACAGTTTATTGGCGAGTCGATACGACGAAACCTTAAAACAACTCGAAGAACTTAGGGGCAGGGCCAATAATATGGAACGCACGGAGTCTTTGCTTCGTGAAACCAATAAAGAGCTTGCTCGCGAATTACGAGTAAAGAGCTATCTAAAACTTCAAGATGCCGAAGGAAGTGGATTTCGTTTGAGGGCAGGTAGACCCATCAAAACCAACAAAGCTTCCGTAATCGAAAAATTACGAGGTTGTGTTACCATTATGAGCGATCCAAACTCAAAAGGAGATGTCAAAGTTTTATACCTACAATTTTTGGACCCCAACATGGCAGTAATCGAAGATAATGCCAGTACAGTTTCCGTTAGTGGAAACATATACAGCAAAAAGGTGGAGGTAATTTACACCGGAAAGGAAATCAGTATTTGCGATGCCATTTCTGTTCCCGAGGGGTCTTTGCCAGAAGGAATTTACACCCTTAATGTTTTTGAGGATGAAAGATTGCTTTCATCAGCAGAATTTCAGCTAAAATAGCACACTTCTTTTTGGGTAAAATTCTATTTTTGCCCAATGGCAAATCAGGAAGACATTTTTAAGAAGGTTATCTCCCACGCAAAGGAATACGGTTATGTATTTCAATCCAGTGAGATTTATGATGGACTAAGTGCAGTTTATGATTACGGTCAGAACGGTGCCGAGTTAAAAAAGAACATTCGCGAATATTGGTGGAAGGCCATGGTGCAGCTCAATGAGAACATTGTTGGTATCGACGCCGCCATTTTCATGCATCCGACCACTTGGAAGGCCTCAGGCCACGTGGATGCTTTCAATGATCCACTGATCGATAACAAAGATTCCAAAAAAAGATATCGTGCCGATGTTTTGATTGAGGACTATGTGGCCAAAATCGAAGCAAAAATCGAAAAAGAAGTGACCAAAGCCGCCAAACGTTTTGGTGATAGTTTTGATAAGGAGCAGTTCCTAGCTACCAATAAAAGAGTAGTGGATTACCAAGAAAAAGCTGACAGTATCCTTAAACGCATGGGTCAGTCTTTGGAAAAAGAGGATTTGGCCGATGTAAAAGCGTTGATCGAGGAATTGGAGATTGCCTGTCCACTTTCTGGATCTAAAAACTGGACCGATGTAAAGCAGTTTAATCTGATGTTCGGCACCAAGTTGGGAGCTTCCGCCGATAGTGCCATGGATTTATACCTTCGTCCAGAGACCGCACAAGGTATTTTTGTCAACTTTTTGAATGTACAGAAAACAGGAAGGATGAAAATTCCGTTTGGAATTGCCCAAACCGGAAAAGCCTTTCGTAACGAGATTGTAGCCCGTCAGTTTATCTTCCGTATGCGGGAGTTTGAACAAATGGAAATGCAATTCTTTATAAAACCAGGCACCCAAATGGAATGGTACGAAGCCTGGAAAGAAAAACGAATGAAGTGGCACCTTTCTTTGGGCATGGGAGCAGATAACTATCGTTTCCACGACCATGAAAAATTGGCGCACTACGCCGATGCCGCAGCTGATATCGAATTCAAGTTCCCCTTCGGATTTAAGGAGTTGGAAGGAATTCACTCCCGTACCGATTTCGATTTGGGTAAGCACGAAGAATATTCTGGTAAAAAACTACAATATTTCGACCCAGAGGAAAATAAGAGCTATGTGCCTTACGTGCTAGAAACTTCCATTGGATTGGACCGAATGTTCTTGGCCGTATTCTCCAACTCACTGCAAGAAGAAGAATTGGAAAACGGTTCCACCAGAACCGTGTTGAAGATTCCAGCAGTCTTGGCACCGAATAAAGTCGCTGTTCTACCGTTGTTAAAGCGTGATGGACTCCCAGAAGTGGCCCAAAATTTGGTCGATGAGCTGAAATGGGATTTCAATGTGGATTATGATGAGAAAGATGCCGTAGGCCGTCGTTACCGTCGTCAAGATGCGGCAGGTACACCCTTCTGTGTCACCGTTGATCATCAAACCTTGGAAGACGATACGGTTACCATCCGCCACAGGGATACCATGGAGCAAAAACGTGTGAAACTTTCAGAGGTGAAGGACATCATCTCCAAAGAAGTGGATATGCGTTACTGGTTGCAGAAAATCTAAGTTCTAAAACGTCTTAAAGGTGTCAGGTCGAGCGCAGTCGAGACCTGTTCTCAGCAATCTAGATTTTTAAAACAAACCTGTAATTTCCCCATCATCGTTAATGTCGATGCCCTCGGATGCTGGATGCGCTGGCAACCCTGGCATACGCATGATGTCACCCGTGATGGGAATCAAGAATCCCGCGCCGACCGCTATCTCAATTTCGCGTACAGTGATGATAAAATCTTTGGGACGTCCTAACAGTTTTGGATTATCCGATAACGATTTTTGGGTCTTGGCGATACAAACCGGTAATTGGTCAAGTCCTAAATCTGATATTTTGCGCAAATTGGCTTTGGCTCTTGGCGTATAATCCACATATTCTGCCCCATAAATTTCGGTGGCAATGGTAGCTATTTTATCCTGCACGCTGGAGTTCCAATCGTAAAGAGGTTTAAAGTCGGATTTGCCTGACTCGACTACATCAGTAACATGTTGCGCCAATTCCAAGGCACCTTCACCACCTTTGGCCCAAACTTCGGCAACTGCTACTCGAATACCTTTGGATTTTGCTAGCTCCTGAATCACTTCAATCTCTTCATCAGTATCGGAAACAAATTTGTTGATGGCAATAATGGGAACCACATGAAACTTGGTGATGTTCTCCAAGTGCTTTTCCAAATTGGGCAATCCCTTTCTTAAGGCCTCCACATTGGGTTCGGTCAAGGATTTTAAATCCGCTCCTCCGTGGTATTTTAAGGCACGAATGGTTGTTGTGAGTACTACAGCCTTTGGTTTCAATCCTGCACTTTGGCATTTAATGTCGAAGAACTTTTCTGCTCCTAGATCAAAACCAAAACCAGCCTCGGTTACGGTGTAGTCGGAATGTGTCATTCCCATTAAGGTAGCAATCACGGAATTGGTTCCTTGCGCAATATTGGCAAAAGGTCCTCCGTGAATAATTGCGGGGTTCCCCTCAATGGTCTGCACCAGGTTAGGTTTGATGGCTTCTTTCAATAAAGCGGCCATCGCGCCCTCGGCTTTCAAATCTTTCGCATAAATGGGCTCTTTATCAAAAGTGTAGCCCACAAAAATATTACCAAGGCGTTGTTTTAGATCGGTCAAACTTTCAGCTAGACATAAAATCGCCATGATTTCAGAAGCGGCGGTAATATCAAATCCAGTTTCTCGGGGTACGCCCGAGGTTGTTCCTCCCAATCCTACGATTATATGACGCAGGGATCGGTCGTTCATGTCCATCACCCGTTTCCAACCTATGGTTCTTGGGTCCAACCGAACAGAATTCGTCTTACTCTGAATATTATTATCTATTATCGCAGCCAAAAGATTATGCGCCTTTTCAATCGCGGCAAAATCCCCCGTGAAATGCAAGTTGATGTCCTCCATCGGCAGGACTTGGGAGTAACCTCCGCCGGTTGCACCACCTTTAATTCCAAAAATAGGCCCTAAAGATGGCTCCCGTAAAACCACTGTTGTTTTCTTTCCCAATTGGTTAAGGCCTTCAGAAAGTCCAATGGACATTGTTGTTTTCCCTTCTCCGGCAGGGGTTGGGGAAATCGCAGAGACCAAAATAAGATTGCTGTTTTTGGCCTTTTCACGGTTAATGGCATTAAGTGGAATTTTTGCTTTGTATTTGCCGTACATTTCAATGGTTTCGGCATCAACCCCAAATTTTTTGGCAATTGTGGCAATAGGTTTCAAAGCCACTTGTTTGGCAATTTGCTGATCAGTCATACGGTAGAAATTTTAAGAACAGAACAACTCAAAGAGTTATTTGAATCCATAGACAAGATACTATAATCCCATTAGAAATTATATGACATTGGTTGGGAACGCAGGCTATTCTACCCGAATGCCGTTGGTGGTAAAGGAAAGTCCCTGTTGGCCCGAAGTGGAAATCATTACCCCTTCAAAATAAGGTTCGTGTACGTTGGGTTTTATGCTCCAATGAAACAAAAAGTTGGCTCCCGTGCCCCCTTCTTGGTCTTTTTCATCAATCACAATTTCAACAGTTTCCATAGGTTTAATGTGGATAGGAAAATCAAAATACGTTCGGATAGCGTTACCATGGGTGTCAAAATATTCCGCTTTGCGGATATAAATGGTGTCCCTGAGGTTGGTGTTCCGCATGCTGATGGTGCTTGTAAGATTATGGGTGCGATGCTCTGTTTCACTATAAATTTCTGAGTACACAGAAAGATAGGAAACACCATTCAGCAAAGAATCGGATTTGGAAATGGAAGCCTTACGTTGGTTCCAATTTACAGGGTCTACCGAACTTACCTTTTTAGGTGGTTTTTCGTTGCAGGAAATAATGGTCAACACCAAAAGTAGTGGAAATAACTTCCTCATAATCCTATTTTGCTAGCTGCTAACTAAGATACGGATTCTGCAATACTTGAAATGTGTGTCTTAAAAATTAATCTTTCTGTTTTTTGAAGAGCATGTAAGAATAGATGATGGGAATCAATGCGATGATAACAGTAATGGCCATAAATACTTTGAAGTTGGTTTCCATGGGAAGGGTAAGGCTACTGATAATGGCAACAATACCACCTATAAACCAAACCTTACCGCCCAGCTTGTGGGTTTCTTTCCAAATAAATTCACTTTCCAAGGTCCATGGGGTACGGATTCCTATAAAATAGTTGGCCTTGATGGTTTTAAAATAGTTGCCCAAAATAAGATACATGACCCCAACGATCACAAAAATGAAATTTGGATTGCCTAAACTGCCACCTTTGGTGGAATAAAGAATAAAAAGGGCCAAAACCGAAGTAATCAACGTAAGTATCAGCTTAAGGGAGTAGTATTTGTTCCCCATTTTCTGAATCTGTTTTTTTGGGTCGATGTAGGGCACCACTAATAGGAGTACATAAATGAGCAAGGGCAACATTATGGGAATCATGATGAGTTCCGATTTGTCCCCATACCGGTCAATTTCTCCTTTTATGTTGTAATGCAAAGGCACTTCTTGCGGGAGTTGGTTCCATATGTAGGCCAAGTACACAAACGGAAGCAAAACAATGCCAATGATCGGAAGTTCTTTTTTTAGGTTCATAGTTATTTTTTTAAGGTTAGTATCCAATTGAGCAAATCTTCCAAAATGGTGGTGTTGAGGGAGTACTCCACAAACTGTCCTTTTTTTTCGCTGGTGACCAAATCGGCTTGCCGAAGTATGTCCAAATGGTGCGAAATACTGGGTTTGGAAATATTGAAACGTTCCGCAATTTCCCCAGCGTTCATGTCCTTTTCTTTGAGCAGGTCTATGATCTGCCTTCGGGTTTCGTCATTAAGGGCCTTGAACAGCGAATTCATTAAATTAGTTATTTAGATAAATATCTAAATATTAAACGAATTTTGCAAATAGTTGATATGAAATAGTTTAGCAACTAATATTGAAGGGTTACAGGGTGTGACCCTGAAACAAGTTCAGGGTGACGCAATAATTTTTCATTTGAAAAGAAATAAAATCGTCATGCTGAACTTGTTTCAGCATCTCATGTTTAAGGAAATGTGGGAGACACCCTTTAAAAAAAAGCTACTAATTCGTAGTAACACAGAAGAAAACTACTTTTTATTTTGGCTCTATGTTAAACGAATCCCAAATCACCGAATTGAATGAATGGATCAAAGATTGCTGCGGCACACCCGAAATACTGGGCCACTATTTGGATTTGGCCGTAGAGATGCTATTTTATATTAAGTTGGGCACTTTTGAGCAACAGGAAATTCAGGATGTAGTCACAATTTTGAGGGTTTTGAAGAAAATGGTAATTCATCCTCCAAATCTTCCTTAAAATTAACCACTACTCTTACATTTTCACGAAAATGCCAAATTACTTCATTCCATACAATGCCTTACCAGCCTCTTCGTATTTATCGCCTGCGTTCCAGAACAATTTATCCGAAGTGTTGGCAATCAATCGGCCCGTGTACACATAACCTTGGTAGAATTTGAGCAGATAACTATAATCCAAAGAGTCGGCCTCATCACTGGCTTGGTGGTAGTATTTAAATATTTCGTCATCAAAACTGTGAAAACCTGTGGAATAGGTAGGTGCTGGAATCCCTTTTTGTGCAAAACTCACATTATCACTTCGGTCAAACAGGCCTTGCTCAGGTGCAGGGTCGCCAATGGCCTTTAGGCCAAAAGTGGAAGCTCCTTTTTCAATCAAAGGCTGGGCCGAGGTACGCTCCAATCCAATAATGGTAGCCAAAGAGGTGTCATTGTATCCTCCGCCATCGGTATTAAAACAGTACGACATTTGATCTAATGGAATCACGGGATGGTCGGCATAGTATGCACTTCCCAACAACCCTTTTTCTTCTGCTGTGAACAAAATGAACAACGCGGAACGTTTTGTAGGGTATTTGCCCAAGTTTTCCGCCATCGAGAGCACTGCGGTCACTCCAATCGCATTATCGCGAGCACCATTGTAAATGGAATCTCCATCTGCATTGGGTTCGCCAATGCCCACATGATCGTAATGTGCAGAGTAGATCACATATTCGTTTTTAAGTTTGGGGTCGGAACCTTCCATAACGCCCACGACGTTTTGAGTGGTTTTGATGTTTTTGGTCTGTCCGTCTGATTTTAAAGTATAGGACATGGTTTTTCCGGCTTCAAAATTTGGGTCATTGCCACTAGTGTTTACCCAAACATGAAACAAGTCACCTTCATCTTCAGCAAGGGTACCCGGTTCTTGCACTTCGGTTTGTGAACCTAAATAATGCTTAATGCGGGTCCACATACCTTGTTCAAAACCAACAAGCTCCACAAGACCAGCCGCTCCGGAACTTTTTATTCGTTCCATTTTTTCACGACTGCTTCGGAACATTTGACCAGGGTCCTGTCCCGGTGCACTTCCACCCAACACAACCACAACTTTCCCTGCAATTGCTTTTCCTTCAAAATCGGTTTCGGTTCCATAGCCTAAATAAATGGCATCGCCCGATTGTTCTATCGCCGGCATTTTAAAAGTGGCATGCAGTGGAAAATCGCTGCCGTTTAAGCTCAATTCTAAGTTTTTAGGAGGAGTAGTTTCCACCAAATCAAAAGATTGATAATAGGTTTCGGTGCCTGGAATTGGAGTAGCTCCATACCTGCGCAATTGGTTGGCCAAATAGCTGGCCGCAATTTTATTGCCACGTGTTCCAGAGGCACGACCTTCCAATAGGTCGTCGGCTAAAAAATAAATATGGCTTTTTATGGTGTTTTCTTGTACTGTGGAGGCAGCCTTTTCTTGATCGCTTTGCGCGGAAAGCATTCCGATGCTTAAAAACGCAATGCTGAGGGAAAGATATTTTTTCATAAAGTTTAAATAAAGTGGTGTTCGCCGATTTTAAAGATAGGTAAAATGCTTTATTGAGGCACAGGAACTTTTCCTTGCTCATTTAATATGCCTTCCATCTTTAAATGGGTAATTACTGGTTTTTGGGCCATTTGAACCAAGGTTACATGGTCAAATGCCATAGAATCCTGTGGATTTTGACTTCCTCCCGTGGTGCCTAAAATGGAATAGCTATGTCCTTTTCGTATGGTATTGGAAAAGGAGTGGAAATGTCCATTGATGACGGTGTATTCGCGGTCGGCCAACTCATCTTCCAAGGGTCCCAGTCCTTTTTCATCTTCCCGCATCCAAAGGGGTTTGTGCATTAGCACGAAGGTCCATTTTACATCGGGATGGTCTTTTAAGACCTTTGTAAAATACTCCAATTGGGCATTGCTCATACCTCCAATACGTCTTTCGGGCATGTGGTAGTATTCCGATTCTTCATATTTGCCCTCTATTTCACCATCAATAATTTTAAGGGCCTTGGCACGTGCTTCATAGATTTCAATCATGCGCTTTTCTTCATAGTCTTCGGAATCCATCATCAAAAACAGCACGTTTTCGTATATAAAATGATAGTAACGGGGACCAAAGCGGTTGTTCCAAAATTCACGCATTACAGGATTGGTAAGGTCGTGGTTGCCACCCAAATGAAAAAATGGCATGTTCAATTTTCCAGTGCGGTCGTCAAAGGAATCCCATTCTTTTTGAAGTTGATTTTTGTCCTCAGTTCCGCCATCAATCAAATCGCCTACACTGAGGACAAAAGTGGGGTCGAGCATGTTCAATTGTTGCACGGCAGTGGCATAAAACCCTTCTCTTTCTCCTCCATTTAGGTCAGAAATAATGGCAAAGGTGAAATCGTCTTCCGTCGGTTCAAACACTTCACTGTTCCAAGGTTTGGGCCCAGATGTAATGCTGTGGGTAAACTTTGGATATACTTCTTCAACAGGATCTGTATTTTGTTTGCACGCCACAAGACCTACAAAAGTGAGAAGAAAGAGAAATTGGGTTTTCATGGTTCTAGTTTTTTCTGTAGTCCAATGCTGGCTCTCTGTCGCCTAACAAAGCTTCGTATTTGAAATCGGCACCTCTTCTTTCGTTGAATTCGGCCTTGATTTCATCCAGTAATTTTGGATTTTTAAAGAGGTCCATGGCGGATAGTGCCATGGTTTTGGCGGCAACCATCATCCCTTTAAATCCGATATCGGTCCCGCCAGAGGCAACTGCTTGCCAGCTGTGCGCCGGGGTTCCAGGTACCCAAGTGGCTGTGGTTACGGCTCCAGTTGGGGTGTTCCAACTCACATCACCTGTATCTGCGGAAGCTTTACCATAGGTAAATTGCATGGGTTGGATTTCTTGGGCACTTTCTATGGGTTTTGGCGCTCCTAAAGTTTTTTGAATTTCTTTCGCAAACTCAACTTCTTCAGGAGTATAGTCCACTCCGCCCACGATGGTCATATTGCTGTGCATGATTTTAGCAAGAGCCTCGTTAGGCAACTTTTCATAGGTACCTCCGATGATTTCATAGGTCATTTCGGTTTCCGTTCCGATAGCAGCACCTTGGGCAGCTTTTACGACGCGGTCCCAAACGGCTTTTACTTCCAATCGGTTGGAGTGACGAATCACGTAATACACTTCTGCTTCTTTAGGAACAATGTTTGGAGCATCCCCACCTTTGGTGATCACATAATGGATACGGGTTGGCTCTGTGGTATGTTCGCGAAGCATGTTCACCAAATCGTTCATGCCTTCCACACCATCCAGAGCAGAACGACCCAATTCTGGTGCCATAGCTGCGTGGGATGATTTTCCTGTAAATCGGAATTTTCCTGAAATGGTGGCCAAATTGGTGCTTGGATTGGCTGCATTTTGGTTTCCTGCATGCCAAGAAACAATGGCGTCCACATCATTAAAAAGTCCAGCACGCACCATATAAACTTTACCAGAACCGCCCTCTTCGGCCGGGGTTCCATAAAAACGGATGGTTCCTGATTTACCAGATTCAATGAGGTAATTTTTTGCAGCAATGGCAGCGGCCATGGACCCTGTTCCAAATAAGTGGTGACCACATGCCTGACCAGGAGCGCCTGCCACCCTAGGTTTTCTAAAAGGCACTGCATCTTGCGACATCCCTGGCAAGGCATCGAACTCACCGAGAACACCAATTACTGGCGAACCAGAACCGTATGTTGCAGTAAATGCCGTTGGAATTCCGGCCACACCCTTTTCAATGGTAAAGCCCTCTTTTTCTAGTTCACTTTGAAGCAGGGCCGAACTATTTTCTTCCAAATAACCCAATTCTGGATTGGTCCAAAGTTCTTTGGCAATTGTGGTGTAATGCTCTTTTTTGGCATCGAGGTCGGCAATGATTTTTTTCTTGTCTTTTTGCCCAAAGGCAGTTGAGGTGATTAATAAAAAGGCAAAGGTGCCCAATAGAGGTTTTTTCATTTTGAGTAGTTTAGTAGTTGGTTGGTTATTATTTGAATCAACAAATTCATTGAATGGTGATTCTCTCAAAGATAATATTAAAAGTCAAGAAGATTATGCAGGGCAAGCCACTAGTCTACATTATTGAAAAATCCGAAGATTAGCCTACTTTTTCTTGATGGGAATCCAAAATTCTTCTTCCGAATCTGGGTGTTCGCCTATATATTTTTCACCCATAAGGGCAAAGTAGGGCCTTGCATCCATTGCATATTTGGAGTTGGGTAGCCATTGCCCGTAAATATATTGGAAAGTGTCTTTTATTTCGCTTGGTTTACCTTTGTAATGAAATATGGCATAGAGACCTTCGGGTAGGGTCAAAGCTTTCATTCCGGCAGGAATATCTTCAATTTCAGAAACGGCAACTGCTGCCCATTTAACAAATGTCTGTATAGGATCAAAATCCTGAAAAAATGAAGTATCGGGATACACCTCCACGGAATACAAGTCATTATTGACCTTGTTTTTGATTTCCCTTTTTCTAGGGGAAAGACTTTGCCAGAGCTCAAAGGTTTTGTTGTTGGCAAACGACATGGTCATGTTCACGCCTATTAGGTGGGTTATAGATAAGGTTTTAATTGAAGGGATCATTTCATAGGATTTAAAAAACATAGTTTAACTTCACCCCGCCAAAATAATTCCGACCATTTCCGGGATAAAAATATCTCGGCTGTGCTCCTCCAAAACCAACTGCATTGATCAATACGGATTGAGCGTAGTTGTTATCAAAAATATTGTTGATTCCAGCATTTAAACCCAAGTTAATGTGTTGGGAAAGTGAAGTTCGATAACCGAGTTTGGCATGAACCACATTGAATGAGTCACTATAGGCTGTGTTGGCATCTGTAAGGGAAATTTTGTCTACAAATTGATGGGTTACATTCAATTGTAGGCCATTGGAGTGCTGTAGGTCCACACCAGAACTGATACGATGTTTTGGCACCCCAGTGAGCGGATTACCAGAATAGTTGTTGTCTCCATCCACGAAATCCACAAAACTATGGTCGTTCAATGTGTAGCTGAGGTAAGGGGATAGGATAAGCGTACGCGACAATTTTTCGCGGTATTGTAGGTCCAATTCCAAACCTTGATGACGGGTTTTACCGGCATTTCTACCTATATATTGGTCTTCACCTACCCGTTGGGCCACCAAAAGATTTTTCACATTCATTCGGTACACCGTAACATTGGCAGACAGTTTTTTTTGAAAAAGCAACCATTCACTGCCAAGCTCATAATTTATTCCAGTTTCCTGGGCAATATCGGGGTTAATAATGCCGTCGGGAGTTAGGGTTTCCTCCAAGCTCGGATTGGAAAAACCCCTGCTGATATTGGCGTAAAGTTTACCATTTTCCAATTGATAGTTCAAAGCAAGATTCGGTAATAAAATGGCATCAAAATCTCGTTCGGCAGATGCATTGTTTTCGTCTTGATTGAACTGATCTCGAAAATCATAAAAAGTCTTGTTCAAATTGAGACCCAGCTGAGCGGATAGCGTTGATGTTATCGGATAAGTGAATGTCCCATAAAGATTGAACTGTCTTCTAAATTCCTTGTTGTCACTTAATTGATCTCCCTGCAAGCTGCCATTTCCATCATTTTCTCGGTATAGATTTTCAAAAGTGCCCCATTGGTATTCATCTTTATAGAGTTCACCCCCAAAGGTAAACCGCGATTTCCCCCAATCTCCAGTAAAATGGGTTCGTAGACCAAATCCAATGGTGTACTCATCCAAAATATTGAATGGTCGAGGTTCGTAATGGTCCAAATAGGTATAGAAAATGCTGGTAGTATTTTTTAGTTTATCTGAGAATTGATAGGTATGGGACAAACCTGTTAAAAGATAGTTATTCGCCTCATAACCTTGAGCTGCCAACCAATTAGAGGCGGCTCTTGTGGGGTCCTCATCAAAATCGGTCTGATTAATGGAACTTGCAATATGGGCCGTATAGTCGATATAATTGACCAAAATCGCCATACTACTTTTCTCCCCAATTCTGAATTGGGAATTCAACAAAACACCATCTCGATTAAACTGACTGTTCTGTCGGTAGCCATCCATTTCCAAATGATTGTAACTTAAGGATAGGTTGAAGTTTTTCTCTGAATGGGAAAAGGTCAGGTTGTCCTTCAGCATATTGTATGACCCTACCGAAAATGAGTTCATAAGTTGGGTCTCATCCTCAACTGAAGGCTTGGTGTCAAGCAAAATGGCACCCCCTAGATTAGAACCAAAAGCAGTTCCTTTCGGTCCTTTTATGACTTCTACAGCACCTAAATTCTCAAAGTCGTACGCCTCAATAGTGGAGGAGCCAGTGCCATTGGTCACGGGAATTCCATTAAAGTACATCCGTAATTTATTGGTGCCGTACGGAGTTCTTGCCCCGATACCCCGCACCGTGATTCGATTGGTGTTAATAGCCCCGGAAAGAATATATACCCCAGAAATTTGGTTCATTGCGGATGGAATATCCGTGGGGTTGAATCTTTCAAAAGTTTGCGTGGAAATGGTCGACGAGGCTGTGATTCCCACAGCCTTTTTTGGAATGGTTTCTTGAGTCAAAATCACCTCTTCCAATTGGGTGATGGAATCTTTGGGCGTATTTTGGGCTACAACAATTATGGGTAAAAGAAAGCAAATAAATGCTATGGGTAGTCTCATTTCTATTCTAATGGAGGTTAATTTTTTAGCTTTACTGTTTTGCCCGTTTTGGCACTTTTGCGAGCGGCATCCAAGATTTCGACCACGATCATGTTGTTCTCCAAGGCAGTTAGGTCATCAGGGTTTAATTGAATGGAGCCACGTACCACTGCAACCAATAAAGCGAACGGGTCATTGTAAGGATAGGACCTTTCCTCTAAAGTTAAAATTTCTTCTTCGTAACCATCATAACCTTCCGCCATTCGAACACGAAGGGTATTTCTGTTATCCGCAAAAATTGCACCGGTTAACCCATAAAGCTCCATATCTTTTCTGCCAATGGGCCAGTTCCAAGAAGGTTGTAAAACGGCTTGGCAATCATCATAGGTTAGGATAATCACCGCATCGTCATCTACTTTTGGATTGTTTTCGGATTGAAATTGTTGGGTTACCGCAGTAACTGTATTTGGTTTTTCTCCTTTGAGAAGCCATGTGGCAAGATTTGCACCATAACAACCAAAATCGGTAATGGCCCCACCACCATTTAAGACAGGGTCTTGAAGCCATTCCAAAAACTCCTCATTTACCCCGATTTTTACAGGTCCCCGATGGCCATCGCGAACAACAACTTTTCGCAGGGAACCAATTTTTCCATTGTCCAAAAGCGATTTTGCCTCATGATTGGTTGGGTACCACGTGGTTTCGTAATTGGTGAGCAAATGAATGTTGTGTTCTTGGGCCAGGGATTTCATTTTTTTGGCATGTTGTATGCTAACGGCCAAAGGTTTTTCTACCATTACGTGTATTCCCTTTGGCGCACAAATTTCAACCACTTTTAAATGATCATAGATGCTGCCAAAAGCGGTGACTGCTTCTGGTTGGGTGACTGCAATCATTTCCTCTAAATTGTTGTAGACCAAATCCATTGAAAATCCATATTGCTCTGCAAATCGCTGTGCAAGTTCCCGATTGGGTTCGGCAATGCCCACTATTTTTATATCCCCAATGTCTTTTCGCCCCAAAATGGAATGCACGTGGGAATGGGATAGTCCTGCCACACCAATTTTAAGTGGTTCGGATTGAGCAAATAGTTGTGTGCTTGTGGAAAATAAACAAATCAAAAAGAAAAGCGCAGATCGTACCATAAGGTTGTGGGGATTTTGAATTCTATAAAAATAGCAACTAATTATCAAGTTCTTTCAAAAAGGAAGCTGTGTTCTTAATGATGGCAAATTCATCCTTTAAGTTTGCCATTTCGGTTTGAAAAATGATATCTGCGCTATAGTGGTTGCCATCAATACCGATTTTATCAAAGGCTGCAGTGGCATCAGAAATCAAAGTCACATTAAAACCAAGGTTGGCGGCCATACGAACCGAGGTGGATATGCAATGCTCAATGGTGAGTCCGGCAATCACCAAATGGGAAATACGTTGTTTTGTTAATTCAGCCTCCAATTTGGTGCCGATAAAAGCACTATTCACACTTTTTTCGAAAATAGGTTCATTGTGCAATGGTTGAACCGCCAATTGAAAATCGTTTCCATTTTTACTTGGATGCAATGGCGAATCTGCATTTGTGGAATTGTGTTTCACATGAAAAATTGGCATTTGTTTCTCCCTGAAAAAGGTCAAAAGTCTACCACAATTGTGCTCAGCATCGGGGTTATTTCTCTCCGTACCGTAAAATGCGATTTCATGGAGGCCTTTTTGAATGTCAATCAAAACAAGTGCGGTCATGGGTTGAATTTTAATTTAAAATTACAAGGAATTCACTTAGAAAATGGCTTTCATTCGTTTCCTTGATATTCCCATTGAAAAATTCAATTTTAGGGAGCCGTTCACAATGGCTATTTTTAGGGAAAATTTACTTGGATGAAAATCGCATCATACAATGTTAACGGAATTCGGGCTGCCATGAACAAAGGTTTTGTAGATTGGCTGCAAACCGTTTCGCCAGATATTATTTGCCTTCAGGAAACCAAGGCCATGGAAGAACAGGTGGACACCCATCTTTTTGAAGCGGCAGGTTACCCGCACCATTATTGGTTCAGTGCCCAGAAAAAAGGATATAGCGGGGTGGCTTTACTTTGTAAAGAAAAACCTGATCACGTGGAATTTGGCACTGGAATAGATTATATGGATTTTGAGGGAAGAAATATCCGTGCCGATTATGGTGACCTTTCCATTATGAGCATGTATTTACCATCTGGAACGAATCTAGATCGTTTGGATTTTAAATTGACCTATATGGCCGATTTTCAAAAATATGCGGATGAGTTACGGAAAGAACGACCCAATTTAATTGTGTTGGGGGACTATAATATCTGTCATGAAGCGATTGATATCCATGATCCTGTTCGAAATAAGAATGTTTCTGGATTTTTACCTGTGGAAAGGGAATGGATTGGCGATTTTATGAAGAGCGGGTTTATTGATAGTTTTAGACATTTCAACAAAGAGCCCGATAATTATACGTGGTGGAGTTATCGAGCTAATGCAAGAGCCAATAATAAAGGCTGGCGGTTAGATTATGGGATGGTTGCAGAGCCATTGGAAAATAGTTTAAGACGTTCAGTGATTTTATCCGAAGCCAAACACAGCGATCATTGCCCCATTTTATTGGAAATAGAAAAATAACATTACCATAAGACTCAGTTTTTCTGATTGACTACCTTTAGTCGTCCTAAATTTTAAATATGAAGTATACCAGAATTCCACATACCAGCATCAGAATCAGTAAAATTTGCTTGGGCACCATGACTTGGGGTCGTCAGAACAATCAAGATGAAGCTTTTGAGCAAATGGATTATGCCTTGGATCAGGGTGTTAATTTTTTTGATACGGCAGAATTATATCCTGTACCTTCCAAAAAGGAACTGTATGCGGTTACCGAAGAAATTATTGGGGAATGGTTCAAAAAGACAGGAAATCGGGATAAAGTGGTGTTGGCCTCCAAAATAGCAGGGCCCGGGTATGCAGCAAAACACATTCGCGACACAGGTTTTAGTAAAGAATCCATTATCAGTGCAGTGGAGGGCAGTTTGAAGCGTTTGCAAACCGATTATCTTGATCTATATCAATTGCATTGGCCAGAACGAAACACTAATTTTTTTGGTCAACGAGGGTACAATGCCCATGCAATAGAAGTTTGGGACGATAATATACATCAGGTTTTGGAAACGCTACGTGATTTAGTTGCGGAGGGAAAGATTCGTCATGTAGGATTGTCCAATGAGACCCCGTGGGGTACCATGCGTTTTTTGGAAGAAAGCAAAGTGCATCAGTCCTTGCCCCGAATGTTGACCATTCAAAACCCATATAGTTTATTGAACCGTTTGTTTGAAGTGGGACTTTCGGAGATTTCTATGCGAGAGCAAATCGGTTTGTTGGCCTATTCGCCAATGGCTTTTGGGGTGTTGAGTGGAAAATATCTAACCGAAATTCCGCCGAGAAAAGCCAGAGTGACTTTGTTTCCGAATTACAATCGATATAGTGGCGAAACTGCCAGCCAAGCTACCCAAATGTATGCGGATTTAGCCAAAGAACATGGTTTAAGCTTGGCACAGATGTCATTGGCCTTTGTGAATACGAGACCCTTTGTGACCAGTAACATTATTGGGGCTACCACAATGGAGCAGCTCAAGGAAAACATTGAAAGTATAGATGTAGACCTTTCTGATGAGGTGTTGGATGGTATTGAGGAAATCCACAAAGCCATTCCTAACCCTGCTCCTTAATTTTTAACCAAAAAGGTGAGCGACCACATCTTCAATCTTGGAGACTTTTTGAATCTGTATTCCGGACTTTTTTAGTCCAATTTTATTGTTCTTGGAAACAAAAATTTTGAAGAATCCCAATTTTTCAGCTTCGAGGATACGTTGGTCCACGCGTTGTACGGGTCTAATTTCGCCAGCAAGTCCAACTTCTGCAGCAAAGCAAACTCCTTTTTCAATGGCGATATCCGAATTACTGGATAAGATTGCCGCCATAACGGCCAAATCAATGGCTGGATCATCCACGGAGATGCCACCGGTAATATTCAAAAAGACATCTTTTGCTCCCAATTTAAAACCTGCTCGTTTTTCCAATACAGCGAGCAGCATGTTCAAACGTTTCGCATTGAATCCTGTGGCAGAACGTTGAGGTGTGCCATAAACCGCGGTGCTCACCAAAGCTTGTATTTCAATCAACAAGGGTCGCATACCTTCCACGGTGGAGGCAATGGCGGTGCCGCTCAGGTCTTCATCATTTTTGGAAATCAACACTTCGGAGGGATTGTTTACTTCGCGTAAACCACTACCCTGCATTTCATAAATGCCCAATTCAGCGGTGGAACCAAATCGGTTTTTTAGGGAACGCAGAATTCGGTAGACATAGTTACGGTCACCTTCAAACTGTAGTACGGTATCCACCATATGCTCTAAAATTTTGGGTCCTGCAATGGTGCCATCCTTGGTGATGTGTCCGACTAAAATAACTGGGGTATGAGTTTCTTTTGCAAATTTGATGAGTTCTGCTGTGCATTCACGGATTTGCGAAATGCTACCAGCAGCAGATTCGATATAATCGGTGTGCAGGGTTTGAATGGAATCAATGATGACCAAATCGGGCTCGATGGTCGAAATCTGCTGGAATATGTTTTGTGTTTTTGTCTCGGTAAGAATGTAGCAGTTTTCGCTGTTGGGCTGAATACGGTCTGCACGCATTTTTATCTGCCGTTGACTTTCCTCACCTGAAACATATAGAATTTTGTAGGGTAGTTTTAGGGCAATCTGAAGTAATAAAGTACTTTTTCCAATGCCAGGTTCACCTCCTAAAAGGGTTAAGGAGCCTGGTACCAGGCCACCACCCAGCACACGGTTGAATTCTTGATCTAGAGTATTTAAACGCAGCTCTTTTTCTTGTGTGATTTCGGAAACACGTAGGGGTTTGTTGGCCTGTTTGGCCACGGTATCGGTCTTCCAACTTTTTTTATCTTCTTTTTGGACGACTTCTTCCACAATGGTGTTCCATTCCTTGCAGGAGGAACATTGTCCTACCCATTTGGCATATTGGGTGCCACAATTTTGACAAAAAAATGCTGTTTTGGTCTTGGCCATTTCAAATTGGATGAAGGCCTAAAGATATGGATTTGAGAATTGGAATCTTGGATTTTTGGACCAATAGATTCTTAGATGATATTATTAGAATCATCCAACTTGTCCAACCGTCTAACAATCTAATAATCCATTAAACTACCATCCAAAGTCTGCTTTAAGGGCATCAATTTTTTCAAGGGCCAAATCCTTGGTCAAAAAGTCGATTTCCTCCATTTGAAAGGCTTTTTCAAACGCTTTGAACGCTTTTTTGGGTTCACCTAAGAATTCATGATGCTCTGCTTCAAAATAAAATCCCATCATAGTTTCTGGGAATTCTTTTTTACAGAGATCTGCCAAAGGTTTTAAGGATTCGTAGTCTTGTTTTTTCAAACAGGCTGCATAAATGGCCATTATATCGTTGAGTTCCACTTGCTTTTCAAAACCAAACAAGTCCTTAATGGTGTTATAGCGGTTCTCCAAATAGTTGAATACAGGTTCCTCGGAAGTAACTATCTCGGTTTTGTATTCTTCTGGGGTTATGGGTCTGTATATTTTGAATACATTGTCGAATGCTTTGCTGATTCCATAAGCTGCAATGGATTCATGGTCTGCATCTTCGTATTCATCAAAAAAGTAATGTAAGGATTCCTTTTCGATGGATTTGATGCTATGGTTCATTTGAAGGATAAGTTGTCGGTCTTCCGAGGGGGCTTTTTCTACAATAAGATTGTAAAAAATGGTTTGGTCCAATGCCAATAAACGCTCGGGGACACGGTTCTCCATTTCCGGTGCCAAAATGGGCGATATACTCACAAAAGAATTGAAGAAAGAATGGTCCTTGAACAGGTAATAATTTCCAAAGTTGGCTGTGATATCGTATCCAACAAACATTTTAAAGGGTGCAATTTTATAAGTGGTTGCCATATAAGGGATTAACTCGGTGCCCAGAAATTCGTAGAACATCTTGCCTTTATCGGTAGGTAACCCAGTGCCATCTTCCCAATCACAATCTTCCCATCTCAAATCATTTTCAGCTTGGTGTACTCCTACCACAATAGCTTCGGGCATGCGGTCCAGTTTGCTTTGGAACTTTACATTGGCCACCACCAAATCGAATAGGTAATCGGCATCGAGTACAATGATCAACGGGTACAGTTTATCATCGGAATAATCTTCTGGAAAGTAATAGGAAACATCTCTTCGTTCTTGTAGTTTGAAGGATTCGAAGATTTCCTTTTGTACTTGCGCGTTCAGGTTCAAGCACAAAAAGCCTATTAAGATAAATAGACATTTTTTCATTTGGTTAAGTTTTAACGGCTTGGGGTTTACCGAATTCTATTTAGTAACGGTAAAACTATGAAAGATATTGTGCCAAAAACGACCACCATTAGGGTTTGTGCGATCCACATGATCCATCCAAAGGCATCGCCCGAAACGGAGCTGATTCCATAAATACCCAAAGCGGCACTAACAGCGATAGGGTAAAGACCTATACCCCCGTTGGTCGTAGACATGGCAAAGGCTCCTGCAACGAACCCGACAAGAAGTTGGCTTAAACTTAGGTCGATGGTTTCTTCAACAGTGTATTTTATAACCCAGAACATGCCAAAATATGCTATCCAAATGAATAGGGTGTGAAGGATAAACGGCCATTTATTTTTCATTTTGAAAATGCTCATCACCCCATCCAAAAGACCAATTAAAAACCCTTTCAATTTTAAGGCTAAGGGTGAATTGGACCTACGGATGATGAATGTGCCAACGAACAACCCAACTATTCCAAATGCCAAAATGCCTATGGCACCCAAAATGTTCACGCCTTTTTCTTCTAAAAAACCCAATATAAAATCGGTTTGGAGCACCAATGTGATAAGTATAATGATCAAGAGCATCAATAGATCAATCACTCTTTCGGTGACGATGGTGCCGAACCCTTTTTCGAAGGGGACATTCTCGTAGGTGGTGAGGGCAGTTGCCCGAAGGATTTCACCTGATCTGGGAATTCCCAAATTGGCGAAATAGGAGATTAATACAATAAATACGTTATTGATGATTTTGGGTTGGTACCCCAGAGGTCGCAAAAGATAATTCCAACGGATGGCCCTGGAGATATGACTTAAAATTCCGATGATAACCGATACGATTACCCAAAATGGGCTCGCATTGGAAATGTAATGGATGATTTGCTTTCTCTCCTCGGGGGTAGTGGAATTGTAAGAGTACCAAACCAAGAAAAGCCCAAAGGCAATTGGGACAAAAATCTTAAGGAATTTTTTCAGGGATTTTCCCAAAACTATTTGAGTAGATTGGTGGCTTCGTCGGGGAACACCAGCGAGGGGTTGAAGGTTTTTGCTTCTTCAATATCCATCCACGCATAGGTGATCAAAATCAATACGTCGCCTACGGCCACTTTTCTGGCTGCCGCTCCGTTTAAGGTAAGTTCACCTGAACCTCTTGGGCCTGGAATGGCATAGGTTTCTAAACGCTCACCGTTATTGTTGTTCACAATTTGTACTTTTTCGCCTCTAATAATATTGGCGGCATCCATTATATCTTCATCAATGGTAATGCTTCCTATATAATTAAGGTCGGCTCCGGTTACTTTAACCCTGTGAACTTTAGATTTTACAACTTCTATTTGCATGGTGCAAAAATATCAATTCAATCTTAGATTATCAATTAAACGCACGCCGTCTGCATAAACGGCAATAAACGCCCTGTATTTTTGGTTGTCCTGAATTTTTAAAATGGGAGTTAAGGTGGCCTCATCTGCAATTTCAAAATACTCTAGGTTGAAAAGTGGGTTGGTTTCAAATTCAGATTCAACCCATTCCACAATAGTATCAGCACTTTCCGTGCCAAATTTAGCTTTGGCAGACTCAAGGGTTTTATGAATAAAACCGGCCTCTTTGCGGGTGGTTGGAGATAGTCTTTCGTTACGGGAACTCATGGCCAAACCATTGGATTCCCTTTCTATGGGGCAACCAATTATAGTATAAGGTAGATTTTTACTTTCCACCATTTTCCGGATGATCTGCAATTGCTGAAAATCCTTTTCACCAAAATAAGCGTTGTTGGGGTCTACAGTGCGCAATAAAAGCTCCACTATGGTTCCAACACCGTCAAAGTGTCCCGTTCGAAACTCTCCTTCCATTACTTTGTCCAGGCCATCAAACTCATAGGTTTCCGATGTAATGTCTTCGCCATATATCTCATCAACCGTTGGAGCAAAGACAACAATATCGTCTGAAACAACTTTAAGAAGGTCCACATCCTTATCAAAATTGCGAGGATATTTTTCTAGGTCGTCTTTTTTATCGAATTGGGTAGGGTTCACAAAAATGCTTACAACCACCGAATCATTCTCCAAAAGAGCTTTTTTTACCAAGGAGATATGGCCCTCGTGTAGTGCGCCCATAGTGGGCACAAGGCCAATTGTTCGGTTTTTGGTTCGCTCTTCCCCAACAAAGGAATTAAGCTCATTTTTTTGGTGAAATATCTTCATATCAAGGTCCAAAAGCGTGCAAAAATACTATAAATACTGGTAATCAGCATAATTTTTGTACTTTTGCAGCTACGTTTTTCAGATAAACAAAAGAAAGTTTTATGAATGGTAAAAAGGTATTGTTTGTATCTTCTGAATTAGTCCCCTATCTTCCAGAGAATCCAGTTTCTTTAATGTCGTATGAGGCGCCTCGCATGGTGAACAGCAATGGGGGGCAAATCCGTATTTTTATGCCAAGGTACGGAAACATTAATGAAAGAAGACATCAATTACATGAGGTAATTCGTTTGTCGGGAATGAACCTTGTCATCAATGACATGGATATGCCCTTGATAATTAAGGTAGCATCTATTCCAAAAGAGCGAATCCAGGTCTATTTTATAGACAATGATGAATATTTTAAAAGGAAGGCCACTTTTGCCGATGCAGATGGTAACCTTTTCCCGGATAATGACGAAAGAGCCATTTTCTTTGCAAAAGGGGTTGTTGAAACGGTAAAAAAATTGAACTGGGCACCGGATATTATCCACGTGCACGGTTGGATGGCTTCTATGCTGCCACTTTACTTAAGAAAATACTATGGTGACGAGCCCTTGTTTGCCGATAGTAAAATTGTAACCTCAGTTTATGGTAAAGATTTTGAGGGTGAATTGGATCCAGCCATGATCGATAAAGTTGCCTTCGATGGCATTGAAAAAGAAGAAATTAAATCAATTTCAACTCCCGACTATAATAATTTGTTAAAGGTTGCCGTAGATCATTCTGATGCGGTTATTTTAGCCGCGGAAGGTTTATCTGAGGATTTATTGAACCACATAAATAGTCTTTCCAAACCCGTTTTGCCCTATGTTCCGTTACAAGAAGCGGAGGAGGCATACACGAATTTCTATAACCAAGAGGTATTAAAAATAGATTGATTGAATGAGATTTTCTAAGGTTTTCAAAGTTTCAGCGGTAGTAGCTGGAACTTTATTTTTGTCAATGACTTCCTGTGAAGATGAGTTGGAGACCATAGGTAGCGGAGTTATTGATGGAGAGCCCTTTAGTACAGGTAAAATTGAATATGATGTATTTGCCTATAATAAAGGTATTACTGCGGTACAGACCAATAGGTTGTCTTTATACCAACTTGGAACGTTTAATGATCCAGTTTACGGAAAAAGAAAGGCAAGTATCATTTCACAGATTACTTTGCCCAGTACATCGCCAACATTCGGTGGTTTGTCCCAAGAAGTTGAAGATAATGCCGATTCGGACGAAAGTGTATCAACCATAGAAGAAAATGAAACGGTTAAGGAGGTGTATTTGTACATTCCTTTTCAATTGCCTCCTTCCGGGGATAGTGATGGTGATGGTGTGGATGATGAGTTTGAAAGTGGTGACGATGTGGATGACCCAAATTCCGATTGGGACAACGATGGTGTTACCGACAACCAAGAACGTATTCTAGGTTCAAACCCATTTGACCCTGAAGACACAGGTTCGCAAGAAGGTTTTGTGTCCAACAACTTTCCCAATAGATTCGATTTGGACAGTATTTATGGCGACCGTGAACAGACTTTTAATTTAACAGTTTCAAGGTCCAATTATTTATTGCGTGACCTAGACCCGAATTCTGGATTTCAAGAAACCCAAGAGTATTATTCCAATCAAGATTTTTCAAGTTTTATAGGGGAAACTCTTTTTAGCGGTGAGGTAACTGTGAGCAATGAAGAATATTTGTTCTACGATGATGAGGATGATCCTGATACTGAAGATGTAGATGAATCTACCGTTATCAGCAGTAGGCTTAACCCTGGAATCCGTGTTCCATTGAACAATCAGTTTTTTCAAGAAAACATATTGGATAAGGAAGGAAGTTCGGAGTTGTTGAGTCAATCCAATTTTACAAATTTTATCCGAGGCATTCATTTGACAGGTTCAGATATGGAAGAGCTTATGTTCTTGTTGAATTTGAGCGAAGCCAATATTACCATAACCTATGAATATCAGGATTACGATCCAGAGGAAGAGGAACTGGTAACTGCCGAGAGTGAGTTTGTTTTAAACTTTTTACAAGCGGGTACCAATAGTATTTTGGGAAATGCCGTGAATGTTTTTGAAAATGAGGCCTACCCTGCCGATATTGCCAGTGCATTGGACAATGAGGAAAATGCATCAAGAATTTATGTAAAAGGAGGAGCCACACAAACCGAAATAAGATTGTTCTCCGCTTTGGAGAATGGTGGTGGAGACATCATCAACCAGATAAAACAAAACAATTGGATAATTAATGAAGCCAATCTAGTGTTTTATGTAGATCGTGAAGCCTTAGATGCATCGGGAAACATGTTGTATGAGCCACAACGACTCTATTTGTACAATCAAGAAACAAATAGGCCTTTGTATGATGTAAACAACGAGTTTCAGAGACCAGAGAATACCATAAATCCACTGGACTACTATTCCAATTACGATGGAGTATTGGAGAAGAACAATAACAAGGGCTATCGATACACTATTAGGATTACAGAGCATATCAACAATATAATTGTTAGAGATTCTGTAAATGCCAAACTTGGGTTGACCTCTACGGCAAATGTTGCCTTTACCACAGTTCAAGAAGCACCAACAAGTGTAGGAGGTATTCTTGATTATCCCGTTGCAGCGACCATCAGCCCTTTAGGCACGGTACTTTATGGCAACAATGTTGCTGCTGGTGAAGAAGATATGCAGCTAAAGCTTGAAATTTTTTACACAGAAGCCAACTAAACCTGCCAATTAAGGGATTTTTTGCACTTTTATCGTTAAAAGCGATCCTAAAGCGCCATTTTCACGTATACCTTTTAAATTTGAAGGATATACCCCCGATGAAGTTGTTAACTTAATAAAAATCTTATGTGCGGAATAGTTGGATACATCGGTCATAGAGAGGCCTACCCCATATTGATCAAAGGGTTGCAAAGACTCGAATATCGCGGATACGATAGTGCGGGGATAGCACTTTTTGATGGTGAAAACACATCACTTTCCAAAACAAAAGGAAAAGTAGAAGATTTAAAGAATAAAGCTGAGGCCTCAATTTCCACCAAAGGTAAATTAGGAATTGGGCACACACGTTGGGCCACGCATGGTGTTCCCAACGATGTAAACTCACACCCACATTTTTCCAATTCTGGGGACTTGGTCATTATCCATAACGGGATTATCGAGAATTATGAAAGTATAAAGCAAGCCTTGATTAAAAGGGGATATACATTCGAATCCGATACAGACACCGAAGTATTGGTGAATTTGATCGAAGAGGTAAAGAAAAAAGAAGGCGTTAAATTGGGTCACGCAGTACAAATTGCTTTGAACCAAGTAGTGGGGGCATATGCGATTGCTGTTTTTGACAAAAATAAACCTGATGAGATCATTGTGGCCAAATTGGGAAGTCCGTTGGCCATTGGAATTGGGGAAAACGAGTATTTTATCGCTTCCGATGCCACGCCATTTATAGAGTATACCAACAATGCGGTGTATTTGGAAGATGAAGAAATGGCCATAGTGCGCATTGGTAAGGAGATAAAACTCCGAAAAATCAAGGATGACTCTATTGCCTATCCGAATATCTTGGAACTCCAGATGAATCTAGAGGAAATTGAAAAGGGCGGGTACGAGCATTTTATGCTCAAAGAAATTTATGAACAGCCTAAAGCTATTTTGGATACTTATCGTGGTAGACTCTTGGCGGATAAAGGATTGGTGAAAATGGCAGGAATAGACCAAAATTTGGAAAAATTCCTTAACGCCAATCGAATAATTATCGTGGCCTGCGGTACTTCTTGGCATGCAGGTCTCGTAGCGGAATACATTTTTGAGGATTTGGCAAGAATTCCAGTTGAGGTGGAATATGCATCTGAGTTCCGATATAGAAACCCAGTGATTACCGAGAACGATGTGTTGATCGCAATTTCCCAATCTGGGGAAACAGCGGATACTTTGGCTGCTATTAAGTTGGCAAAAGAAAAAGGTGCTTTCGTATTTGGAGTTTGTAATGTTGTGGGTTCATCCATTGCTAGGGAAACTCATGCAGGTGCATACACCCATGCTGGACCAGAAATTGGCGTGGCTTCAACCAAAGCGTTTACAACCCAGATTACGGTGTTGACCATGTTGGCCTTAAAATTGGCACAAGAAAATGGCACTTTATCGCAAACTGATTTCCATCAATATTTAACCGAATTGGAAGGGATTCCATCCAAAGTCGAAAAAGCACTGCTATCCAATAACGTAGTGGAAGAAATAGCCAGCATTTATCAAAATTCTACCAACTGTTTGTATTTGGGAAGGGGTTATAATTTTCCTGTGGCCTTGGAAGGTGCTTTAAAACTAAAGGAAATTAGCTATATCCACGCAGAGGGTTATCCGGCTGCTGAAATGAAACACGGACCCATTGCCTTAATTGATGAGCAAATGCCGGTTGTAGTGATTGCTACAAAAAAAGGGCATTACGAAAAAGTGGTCAGTAACATTCAAGAGATTAAGTCTAGAAAAGGAAGAATTATTGCCGTTGTTACCGAGGGAGACCAAACCGTAAAGGAATTGGCCGACCACGTAATTGAAGTTCCAGAAACTTCCGAAAGTCTTTCACCTTTGTTAACGACCATACCTTTACAGTTGTTGTCGTACCATATTGCGGTTATGCGAGGTTGTAATGTGGATCAGCCAAGAAACTTGGCCAAATCTGTAACTGTAGAGTAAAAAATATACCTATATATTTAATAGTAAAGCGCTGCAGCAAAAATGCAGCGCTTTTTTTTGCCAAAGTGTTTTGCTTTGTTTTTAAATTTTAGTGGATTGCACCTTAAAGAATCAACTTGTTCTGAAGAGAAAACAGACAACGGGTTTATCTCTTAAATTAGGCTTGAAAATAAACGGATGGCCTATTTCATTAATAGGGATAGAATTCATGTTCTATTGATTGATTCATGGATTGTAGGTCGAAATAGATGTGTTTTTTGTTGATTAGGTACTTTTATCACCTTTTTTTTATCAAAAAAGTACTATGCATGCATAATTTTTTTCAATTTTATATCTTTGGAATGAAAAAAAATGTATCTTCCCAACCGATACAAAATATGCACTTGAATCTTAATTAACTCTAATCCATAGCAAATGAGAAGACTTATGTTTTTCGCCCTGATGCTATTTGGTTTTGCTACCTATGCGCAAACCACAGTACAGGGAAAAGTTGTAGACGCAAACAATGAGCCCATACCAGGAGCCAATGTGGTTTTGGTAGGGAAAGCTGAAGGAACTACTACTGACTTTGATGGAAATTTTACATTTAATACAGATGAAGCTCCTCCATTTAAACTTTTAATTTCCAGTATAGGATTTTCAGATTATACCGTGAATATTACTTCCAACAATCAAACAATTTCCGTAACACTTGCGGAAGCTAACACCATGTTGGACGAGATTGTAATTTCGGCCTCCAGAACACCGGAGCGAATTTTTGAATCGCCAGTATCGGTAGAACGTTTTGGACTTAAAGAAATTAAAAACACCACCGCAGAATCTTTTTACGGCGGACTTCAAAACTTAAAGGGAGTTGATATCAACACCAACAGTTTAACATTTCAATCCATAAATACCCGTGGTTTTGCCACATTTGCCAACAACAGATTCTTGCAGTTGGTAGATGGAATGGACAACACGGCTCCGGGTCTAAACTTTGTTTTGGGTAACTTGGTGGGGATGTCCGAATTGGATGTACAAAGTGTTGAGATTCTTCCAGGGGCATCTTCCGCTTTATATGGTGCAGGAGCTTTTAACGGTATCTTGTTCATGACCAGTAAAAATCCATTCGATTTCCAAGGAATAAGCGCCTATGCCAAAGGTGGCGTCACCACTCAAGACGCCGCGGGAAGCAATTTCTACAAAGATTTCGGAATTCGTGCAGCCCATGCGTTTAGCGATAAAGTTGCGTTTAAGGCCAACCTTTCTGTTTTAACTGGTGAAGATTGGCACGCCAACAGTAGAGTTGATTTGAATAACCCTGGCGCTGACCGATCCAACCCCGCTTATGATGGATTAAATGTGTATGGTGATGAGGTATCAACAGTTTTGGATTTTGATGCTGCTGCAGGGTTGCCGTCAGGAACCGTAGGAAGTGCAGTGATCTCCAGAACAGGTTATGATGAAGCTGACTTGGCCAATTACAACGCAGAAAGTGTAAAAGCCGATTTTGCTTTGCACGTTAGACCATTTGCCAACGATCTGGAAGTCATCCTTAACAGTAGAATAGGTAGAGGTACCACCATTTACCAAGGAGCCAACCGTTATGCCGTTGCTGGATTTACCATGCAACAACACAAATTGGAAATTAAGAACGATAACTTTTTTATTAGAGGATACATAGTTTCTGAGAATTCAGGAGACGCTTACGATACCCGTTTTGCGGCAATCAACGTGAACCGAGCTTGGAAATCTGATGTGCAATGGTTCACAGATTATGCTTCTACCTATATTCCAGCCTATCTAGGAGGAATTCAACAAGGAGGATTAACACCAGAGCAAGCATCAACCCAAGCACACGCAGCGGGTAGGCAAGCAGCCGATCAAGGACGTTTGATTCCAGGGACTGCTGCTTTTCAAAGCACCTTCAATAGAGTTATTAATGATGGTAACCTTTTAACAGGTGCAAAATTCATCGACCAAACCAAATTCCGTCACGTAAACGGTAACTATAATATTGCACATTTGATTGACGATTGGGCAGATATTCAAATTGGTGGCTCGTACAGACAATACGAATTGAATTCCAATGGGACCATCTTTACCGATACCGATGGGCCTATTAGATACAATGAATACGGAGCTTATCTTCAAGTTCAGAAAAAATTCTTGGATGACCGATTAAAATTCACCGGTTCCGCTCGTTACGATAAAAACGAATTCTTCGATGGATTCCTATCTCCAAGAGTATCCTTTGCCTATACCTTGGGAGAAGAAAGAAACCATAACCTAAGGGTATCTGTACAACAAGGTTTTAGAAACCCAACCACACAAGATTTGTTTATTGGATTGAATGCCGGTCGCGCCATCTTGGTGGGATCAGCACCAGCAAACTTGGATAGGGATGTGCGTACGTTCGATTTAAGTCAGAACGGTCAAGCCCTAACAGGTCAATCTACTGTGGAAATAGCGGGAAGGGCTGCTTATGAAAATGCATATTCGACAAGTTCTTTGCAGTCGGGCGGGCTTCCAGAGGCGGTGGAAACCCCCTTGGTAAAACCTGAAGAAATTACAGCATTCGAAGCAGGGTATAGAGGTCAAGTTGGCAAGTTTACCATCGACCTTAGTGGTTATTACAATAGCTATTCCGACTTTTTGGCCAATACAACGGTTGCCGTTCCTTTTTATGGAGAAGCTGGAGACATGGGATTGTCCTTATTGGCTCTTCAAAACGGAGATTTCCAAGTGTATCAAACCTATACCAACTCCGAAGCAAACATTAACTCTTTTGGAGGTACTATTGGTGTAGATACTAGACTTGGAGGTTTCGACCTTGGTGTAAACTATACGTATGCAGAGTTGGATATTGATGAAGGTAAATATCCAGACTTAAGAACCAACTTTAACACACCAAAACACAAAGTGAAAGCATCTTTTGGAAAGACAGATTTGTTTGAAAACTTTGGATTTAATGTAAACTACAGATGGAGCGATAGCTACTACTGGGAAGCATCTTTTGCAGATGGCGACATCCCGGCTTATACCGTATTGGATGCGCAAATCAACTATTCGGTGCCATCCTTGAAGTCGGTGTTTAAATTGGGAGGATCTAATATTTTAGGGGATGAATACTTCACAGCAATAGGGACTGGTAATATCGGTTCCATCTACTATTTGTCTTGGAGCATAAATCCTTAAACAACAGTAAACAAGCTAAAGAAAAGGCGCTGGAAATTCCAGTGCCTTTTTTATTGAAAAAAAAGCTGAAATCGGTTTCTGAATAAAAATGTAAAAGCATATCTTTGCAGCCGAAAAAATAGCGGTCATTTTCCGCGTATTCAATTAAAAATAAACATACTAATGTCTAAAGTAACAGGTAAGGTTGCCCAAATTATAGGCCCGGTCATTGATGTTGAGTTCGAATCAGGGGTGGTAATCCCAAGAATTTATGACTCCCTTGAAATTACAAAAGCCGATGGTTCAAAATTGGTATTGGAAGTACAATCACATATTGGTGAGAATACGGTAAGGACTATTTCTATGGACTCTACCGATGGTTTGAGTAGAGGTGTTGATGTGGTTGCCACAGGAGCTCCAATCCAAATGCCAATCGGAGAAGATGTTTACGGACGTCTATTCAATGTGATCGGTGATGCCATCGATGGTATGGAAAACCTTCCTAAAGCTGGAGACAATGGACTTCCAATTCACAGGGAAGCGCCAAAGTTTGAAGATCTTTCCACTTCAACAGAAGTACTTTTTACGGGTATTAAAGTAATCGACCTTATTGAGCCTTACGCAAAAGGTGGTAAAATTGGATTGTTCGGTGGTGCCGGTGTTGGTAAAACCGTATTGATCCAGGAGCTGATCAACAACATTGCAAAAGGTCACGGTGGTTTGTCTGTGTTCGCAGGTGTTGGAGAACGTACTCGTGAAGGAAACGATTTGCTTCGTGAGATGTTGGAGTCTGGAATTATAAAATACGGAGACGAGTTCTTGCACTCCATGGAAGAAGGCGGATGGGATTTGTCCAAAGTGGATAAAGCTGCAATGAAAGAGTCCAAAGCAACTTTCGTGTTCGGTCAGATGAACGAGCCACCAGGAGCACGTGCCCGTGTTGCCTTGTCTGGTTTGACCATTGCCGAGTACTTCCGTGATGGATCTGGAGAAGGACAAGGAAAAGACGTACTTTTCTTCGTAGATAACATTTTCCGTTTCACCCAAGCAGGTTCTGAGGTATCTGCACTTTTGGGTCGTATGCCATCTGCGGTAGGTTACCAACCAACATTGGCTACCGAAATGGGTGCGATGCAAGAAAGGATTACATCAACAAAAAGAGGTTCCATTACATCTGTACAGGCGGTTTACGTTCCTGCGGATGACTTGACGGATCCTGCACCAGCGACTACTTTCGCTCACTTGGATGCAACTACCGTACTTTCACGTAAAATTGCTGAGTTGGGTATTTATCCTGCGGTGGATCCATTGGATTCTACTTCTAGGATTTTGACCCCTGAGATTTTGGGTAAAGAGCACTACGGATGTGCACAACGAGTAAAAGAGTTGTTGCAACGTTACAAAGAGCTTCAGGATATTATCGCCATCTTGGGTATGGAGGAACTTTCTGAAGAAGATAAATTGGCCGTAGGTAGAGCAAGACGTGTACAACGTTTCTTGTCTCAGCCTTTCCACGTAGCTGAGCAGTTTACCGGTATCCCTGGGGTATTGGTAGATATAAAAGATACCATTAAAGGATTTAACATGATTATGGACGGTGAATTGGATCACTTGCCAGAATCTGCATTTAACCTTAAAGGTACCATCGAAGAAGCGATCGAGGCTGGAGAGAAAATGTTGGCGGAAGCCTAAACAAGATTTGAGATGCTAGTATTGAGTAGTTAGATATCTCAATACTCATATCTAATATCTCAATACTCATATCTAATATCTCAATACTAATAAATATGTATTTAGAAATAGTATCACCCGAAGCAACTCTATTCTCAGGCGATGTAACAGCCGTTACTGTACCTGGTGTAAATGGAGAGTTTCAAATGTTGGAAAATCACGCCCCTGTTGTCTCTTTGTTGCAAGCAGGAAATGTTAGGGTAAAGGGCGACATCAAAATTGATGAAGCTTTTCAAGGTAAATTTTCCACTGGGAAAAATGGCGAAACTATATTGCCCATCACAAGTGGAACAATAGAGATGAAAGACAACAAAATTATTGTCCTAGCCGACTAAATAAATTGAATTCATTCACAAAAAAAGCCGCTCTCGACGAGCGGCTTTTTTATTTTAATGCCACAATGTGCCATTCTTTTTCGCCTGAAAAGTAAACTTTCAGTGTGTTGAATCCAATTGCAGCATGCGCCGATAAGGATCGCTTGTTTTTACCATCTACTTCGGTGATAATCGTGTCAAACCCCTTGGGAAGTTTTTCTTTCATGGTGAGGTACAAGTTCCTAAAAACACCTTGTCCTCGATGACTTTTTGCCACGCAGATTTGACCCATGGCCATAAAGGTCGAAGTGTTTTCCACTACAGAATTGATTTCTTCGAACATCGGTTGTAATACCTCAATATGATTGGCGAATTTAGGGTGCATACATAAAGCGTAACCTACCACTTGATGATTATCCACGGCAATAATGTGACCACATACCTCGTTCATGGCCTTTAAAATATCTAGGGTATGCTCCACAGTAAGAAAGCCTTCCTTTAAACTTTCTTCGACAGAAATATTTTTGGGTAAATTAAATTGCTGAAGAGCCAAAATCTGTTCCAGCTCTTCCAAGGTCTCCGCTTGTTTGTAGGCAATCATCTATTCCACTTTAAGCCAAGCTTTGCGCTGTTCCAACATCTTTTTGGTAGGTTGTTGTTCTTTGTCTTCCATCAAGCTAAAAGCATAATCAGGACTCGGAGTCAACACTAAAGAAGTGGTTTTGGGCTCTCCGAATCTTGTGAATTTTACGTTCAATTCTTCGCCAAGCTCAAATTTTTTAAGGTAATCCTCAAACGTTTCATCCTCGGTCAAAGAAATATCATTTATTGAAGTAATTACATCACCCTGATCCAAACCGGCTTTGTATGCGGGACTTCCCATAACCGAATTGCGCATTACTTTATACCCTTTATTATCTGGATTCATGGATACATGGGCTCCAAAATAAGGTTCGACATTTGGTTGCTCCAAAACAACTCCCATCGGCTCAATCAAAGATGCGTAATCGGGCATATTGCTTTTATAAATGAAATTCTCAAAAAAAGTATCCCCGAATTTTTTTCCGGCAAATTCATTAAGGGAGGTATGCAGGTTTTCAACCGTATAAGGGTTTTCAGTTTTTCCATATTTCTTCCAAACAAATTTCATAAAATCATCCAGATTAAGGTTTTGCTCACGAAGGGATAAATCCAAGGCCAGCCCCAATACGCTTCCATAAGAATAGTAAGAAATAAAGGTGTTGTCACGATTCACGGGGTCCACCGAAGTTGCAGCATCTACAAAAGGAGCTTGGTAGCTCATTTCAACCACATTAAAAAACTGTCGAGCAGGAGAATTCCATACATAATTAAAGGTGCCCGCAAGACCTTCTACATATTCTTTTGGAGTAATTAATCCAGCCCTACAAAGAATCAACCCGGTATAATAACTGGTAAAGCCTTCTGCGAACCATAGCTCACCACTCATGTTGGCTTCCTCAAAATCGAAAGGCTCCAAACTTTTTGGTCTTATGCGCTCCACGTTCCAAGCATGAAAAAACTCATGCGAAACAGTACCAATATTGCGCTCCATTCCGCCATTGGCCAAACTGCGGGTACTTGTTAATATAGTTGAGTTTCGGTGCTCCATGCCATCGCCAGAGGCATTGGGAATATAACAGGCCAAGAATGTATAGGAACCATAATCAAAATCAGGAAGTTCACCATAAACGTCTTTTTCGGCCAACACCACTTTTTTTACCTTTTCAAAATACTCATCGGCCTCTTCTTCAGTGCCGTTATGGTGCAAAGCAAGGTTGATTGTTTTGTCATCAACCTTAAAAGAACGAAGCATATAATTACTGATTTCGGTAGGGCTGTCCATAAAATAGTACATGTTCGGGGCAGTATACGTATTGCCCGAAACCAAAGGCAATTGTGTCGCTACTTTCCAATTCAAGTCCTCGCGAAGATCAAAAGTCACCTCGATTTTTCTGTCAAATAAAGATGGGGCAAACATAAAAGTTGCCGGGATGTTTAAATGGGCATGGGTTTCATCAACCTGTGAATAAGTGCCGCCTCCTCTGTTGGCGAACAAAATATATTCAATGTTAATGGTACCATCGTGTCCAGAAACCTGCCATTCATAAGGATTGGGACGGGTTACTTTTAAAATCTTGCCTTTGCTGTCCGTTGCCTTGAACCCATACACGTTTTTTGCAAATTCGTGCAAGGCATACCTTCCTGGTGAAGTTCTGCTCATTCTAAAGGCCACCATATCCGAAGTCAAATCGGGGAAAGTAGCATTGATCACGGCTTCGTGATGCACTGCATTTTCAAAGGAGATTTGATACGTATTCGTTTGAGCGGAAATGCACAAAACAGAAAACAAAAAGAATAGAGCGAGTGTAAATTTCATTTTAATCGGTTTATGACGTACTAAGATAGCGCTTAAAAATAGGAAGTGCTACTTTTGTGTAATGGGGAACTTTTTTCAGCAACTATTTGAAAATATCAACTATTTTAACAAGAAATTGAGCGATTACGGTTTTACCTGTAGGCCTTGAATGTAAAAGAAGAAATTTCAAGCGTTTTGCAAGCGCTAAAAAATATATGGAAGCATGAAAACCGAATTTCATACGTTGGGGACATTTGAGTTTCCTGCAGACGCTGTGGTTATCAAAGGCAAATTGGAAGCAGAGGGCATCCCTGTTTTTTTAAGGGATGAAGCTACTATTAATTCGGACCCTTTGATTAGTGCTGCATTGGGTGGAGTAAAACTTCAAGTCTACTCGACCGACAAAGAGCGAGCCAAGGAAATTTTTGATGAAGTCCGCAACTACGCCACCGACGATTTTGGCAAACCTGTGGTCTGCCCAAATTGTAAGGCGACCAAATCCGAAATTTATTACTCAAGAAGCAATGTCTTCTATAAACTGTTTCCGTTCTTTGAGCCGAAAAAGTACCAATGCATGCAATGCAATTTTATCACTAGACCCGTTCAATGAAATTATTTGTAACTGGAGTCATTCTAAACGTTGATAAATAAGTCCTCTTCCCACCGTTGCGGTAAGTTGATAGTGCTTCTCTAAGTAAGCATCGATATATTCATTGTATCCCAAGAGTTTTTTGTCGAAAATCTCTTTGCCCTTTCGTGCCACCAATGTTTTAGGTTGGATAACTTCCATAATATACCGAAGTTCTTCCATTCCTGTATTTCTAGGGTTTCGCATTTGCGGGAATAATTCGTCGCGAGTAATATTACTGGGATGGGTGGCCGCTTTTGTAGGCGGAGTTGCTCCCAATACCCAATACCCAATATGATATTCAGTAAAGAAAATGTTTTCAGTCTCTAGATTATGGTCCATAATATATTGGGGAACGGCAACACCTTCCCCATTAAAAAAGGTGCCATTTTCTATTTTGTTCACAATAATGTCGCCATATTCCAAATAGGATTCCATGGGTATTAGCACCAGTAACACCATAGCAATTCGTTTGTATTTTTTGTTCAATTCGGGAAGTTGCGCAATAACGATACCAACCGGAATAAGAATAAAAGGGTATAATTGAATAAGGTAATGGCCATTTACTTTTCCCGTTTGTGCAAAGGATAGAAAAACTCCTGTAATACAAAGAAGGAGGATTTGAATAGGTTTACTTTGGAAATTCAATAGTTTCTGTTTGTATGTGATATAAAAAAATACAACTGAAACCACAACAAAGGGAAGGGTATTTAAAGGGGAATGAAATTTTCCTTCAGAATAGGCTACCGGAGCAACAAAAACGGATTCCCACCATATTTTTTGATCACCTTGCATTAAATAGGGTAATGCGGTTAAACCAATGGTCAGCATAAATCCAACTCCCATGAAGACAAGGTTTTTAAGGATAGATTTAAGTTGTTTGCTATGAAATCCATCCCATAAAAAATAGATGCCTAAACTTAATACGGGGTAGGCCATACTCAACTTGGTCATCACCGAAAGCCCCAATAAAAGTCCAGCAGTAAAAAACCATTTTGGGCTATCTTTCAAAAACAAAATAAGAAGTGCAGCCATAAAAAAGAAGATGCAAATATGTTCGGACATCACTCCTTGCATACTTCCAAACAAGCTTAAAAAAAAGATACAAAAAACGGCAACCCAAAACGCCACTTTCTTGGTTGAGATTTTACTAGCGATTCCATAGGTGAACAAAGCGGTAAGTGCCACTATAAGGGTTCCGAAAAAACGGATGGCAAAAAAGCTTTTTCCAAAAACCTTAATGATCACAGCAAAAAAGAAAAATGTAATGGGCGGTTTTAGGTCCCATAGTTGAATATAGGGCAAATAGCCGTTTACCCAAGATTGTCCCATTAAAATAAAGGTGCTCTCATCACGATCTATGTAGTCCCTAAAGAAAAATGGAAACCTTATAAAAAGGGCTAGAAGGAACAAAATCAAAAAAACACTTTTCCAATTAAGCAGTTTGAAGTCGAGGTTGGGGGAATTTTTAAGCACTATAATTTAAATTATTTTACCTATTAACTATCATCTTTGCAAGATAGATAAATTTGAAAGTTTTGAGTGATTCTGTAGTCTTGGAAAAAGTGTAATGTAACAAAACTTCATTTTTAACTACCTATAAATGGAAAGTAGGTCACACCTTCGGAGCTTCTGGCTCGATCAGTTTTTGAAATGACTGTTTTAATGCTTAACCACCAGAGGCCTATATCCATTCCGTTCGGAACTTACCAAGAACTTCCATAAACCATAAATTAAATTATGGTCCATGTCGCAGGCTTTGTCAGTAACGCTGTGTCGATTTTGCTTTCCAAAAGATAACTTTAGTGCTATCAGAATTTCTGCACAAAGTATTATATTGACACCTAATACCAACTTTAAATTTTGTTGCCATGGAAAATTGGTTTACTGCATTAACTGTGTTTGAAAAAGTTTATTGGATTGTTGCCATTGCTGGTTCAGCCATCCTTTTGGTTCTTGTAATCACGACCTTAATTGGAGGGGATGTGGATGATTTGGGGGATGTGGATACCGATATTGAAGCCGATACTGGAATTGATTTTCAATTTCTATCCTTTAAAAATTTGATGGGCTTTTTCACCATTTTTGGTTGGTCTGGAATTGCCTGTATCGAAAATGAATTGTCTACAGGAATTACTGTTGTAATCTCAGTAGTGTGTGGACTTTTAATGATGCTTGCTATGGCCTCCTTGTTTTATTATTTGGCCAAATTGCAGAGTAGCGGTACACTAAAATTGTCCAATGCGGTAAATCAAATAGGAGAAGTATACCTAACTATTGGTGCTAATCGTACTCGAATTGGCAAAGTATCGGTAAATGTGCAAGGTACCTTACGAGAGCTTTCGGCACTAACGGACGAGGACCAAGATTTGGTTCAAGGGAATGTCGTAAAAGTTCATGATGTGACTGATACAGGAATATTAATCGTTAATCTTTTAAATAAATAATCATATGCTAACACTACCATTACAGATGGGTGGAGGTGCCACATTGTTGGCCATCGGCTTCGCCATTCTATTTTTCTTTATCATTATTATATCCTTCATTCGGAGGTATAAAAGGTGTCCTTCTGACCGTATTCTTGTTGTCTATGGAAAGGTCGGAACAGGAAATTCAGCAAAATGTATTCACGGTGGTGCTGCATTTGTTTGGCCCGTTATTCAAGACTATGAGTATTTAGATTTAACGCCCATTTCCATAGAGGTAGATTTAAAGAATGCGTTGAGTAAGCAAAACATTAGGGTGAATGTACCATCTAGGTTCACCATAGGTATTTCTACGGAACCAGGTGTGATGCAAAACGCAGCTGAGCGTTTGTTGGGCCTTGGCTTGCCAGAGGTACAGGATCTGGCCAAAGAAATCATTTTTGGTCAGCTTCGTTTGGTAGTCGCGTCCATGGATATTGAAGAAATTAATTCTGACAGGGATAAATTTTTGACCAATATTTCACAGAGTGTAGAGTCCGAGCTTAAAAAAGTAGGTTTAAAGTTGATCAACGTAAATATCACGGATATTGTTGATGAATCTGGCTATATTGAAGCATTGGGTAAAGAAGCCGCTGCGCATGCAATCAATGCAGCGAGGAAATCAGTAGCCGAAAAGAATAGGGATGGTTCTATCGGTGAAGCCAATGCCAAACAAGATGAACGTACTCAAGTGGCCGCAGCTAACGCAAAAGCGGTAGAAGGTGAAAACGTTGCTAAAATTGATGTAGCCAATTCAGATTCCTTAAGAAGGCAACGCGAAGCAGAAGCAGAAAGAACAGCAATTGCTTCCGAAAAGGTACAGGCTGCAAAGGCATTGGAAGAATCATATTCTGCCGAACGTGATGCGGAAATCGCAAGGGCTGAGAGGGAACGTAGCTCCCAAATGGCAGATATCGTGATTCCAGCACAAATTGACAAACAGAAAGTGGAAATTGAGGCTGAGGCTGAAGCTGAAATGATTCGAAGAAGAGCCAAGGGTGAAGCGGATGCAATTCTTTTTAAAGCTCAGGCAGAAGCAAAGGGTATTTTTGAAGTATTGACCAAACAGGCCGAAGGTTTGGATAAAATTGTTAAGGCCGCAGGTAATAGTCCTAAGGATGCCGTTCTTTTACTGATTGCAGATAAATTACCAGAATTGGTTGAAAAACAAGCTGAGGCCATTAAAAATATTAAGATTGATAAGGTTACGGTTTGGGATTCAGGAAGTCAATCTGCCGATGGTAAAAATTCGACCGCCAATTTTATCTCTGGGATGTACAAATCAGTACCACCTTTGCAAGAAATGTTCAATATGGCAGGAATGGAATTGCCAGAATACTTAAAAGGAAAAGACAAGGGAGATGAGCAAGGAGCATCAAAAGAAAAGGATGTTCAAGAGACCTCGGAAGAAGAATAGTTTATAGAAAACATGCATTAAAGAGACCATTTTAAATGGTCTCTTTTTATTTTAAGCTGCTACCAACTTTACATAAGCTTGTTTTAATTTTTCAATTGCGATTTTAAGTTCCTCCTCGTTTAAATGCCCATACCCAAAACGTATGGCACAGGTATTTTTATCTTGATAGAGAATGGTTTTTGGCAAGAATAAATCCAGTTTTTCAGCTTCTTCGGCTAGTTTTACCAAGGATATGGGTTTTTTAAATTGCAACCACATGGCAAGCCCTCCAGAAGGTATTTGCCAATCAAGTATGTCGTCAAAATATTCATTTAAAAAAGTGCATAAAGCATCCCTACGTTGTTTGTAGGTGACTATATTTTTTTTCTTGAGCCGATATATTTCACCTTCGGATATTAGTTCCGAAAGCATTTGTTCCTGTATTAGGTCTCCTTGGGTATCCAATAACTGCAAGTAATTATTGGCTTCGGAAATTACCTGTTCTGGCGCCACAACAAACCCAGTATGAAAACTTGGAAATAAAGACTGTCCCAGTTTACCCAAGTAAATAATATTCCCATTGGCATCTGCACTGGCCATGGGCAACATGGAAGACCCTTCAAACTGAAAATCATGGTCATAATCGTCCTCAATTATGGCAATGCCATGGATTTTGGCCAATTCCAATAATTGCAGTCTTCTTTTGGTGCTTAAGGTTGTGGTTGTAGGATAGTCCCTATTGGAGCAAACATAAATACAACGAATCTGCTCATGTATAAAATGCTTATTTACATAACCAATATCCAATCCCTCATCATTTACAGGTACTGTTTTTATTTTAGCCCCAGCTTGTTGAAATATCATGTTGGCTGCATAATTGCTTAGTACTCCAACCAACACCAAATCGCCGGGATTAATTAATACCTGTGAAACAATATACAGGCTCATTTCCGTACTTCGGGTATTCAATATATTTGTTGGTTTTATATGGAAGCCCCTGGTGGTATTTAAGTAGTTGCAAAGTTGCGTGCTAAAAACAGAAGGAATCAAGGCACTGGTTCTATTCCATTTATTGATCAAAGGCTTTCGTTTCATTGCAGCGCTATACCACCTAGAAAATTGGTGCACGGGATGTAATCTTAAATCGGGCTTACCATCACTTATAGAATATTTGGCAATGGTCTGCTCTTTGGTAGAGGCTAGATTAAAGGATTGTTGGAAATGGAATCCTGGTGTTTTTGGATACTCGTAAACTTGATTGATATGCTGGGCGGTCGCTTTGATTTTTACTTTGGAATCTTCTGGAACTACAACAAAAGTTCCCTTGTTAGGAATGATGTTTACCCAACCTTGCGAGGCCAATTCATCATAGATGGCCACAGCCGTATTGCGATGAACGTTCAATAACTTACTTAAAACCCTTGTTCCTGGTAATTTGCTGCCTTTTTCCAAATAACCACGTTGAATGGCGTTTGTGATTTGTTGTGCCACCTGTACATATGCGGGTTGTACAATTGATTTGTCTATAGCTACTAGTTTGACCAACACATCTAAAACCGGACTATTCATTGTTTTAATACTGGACTAGTTTAATCGTCCGGAAAGTTAGGATTTTTGTAGCATATTATAAATTGACTTAAAAACTTAGCTTAATTAGATAATGAAGAAACCATTTTTGTTTTATGCGATTTTAATAGCCGGTGTTGTTCAACTACAAGCACAAGAAGAGGACGCTGTTAAGGTAGATTCGTTAAGCGAAGTTGTAGTAATCGCAAACCGTATTAACCTGCCTTTCAAGGAAAATTCTAGAACCATAAACATAATAACCTCTAATGATATTAAAAATAGTGCTGCTGTGAATGTGGCAGATTTGCTACAACAAGTTGCGGGTGTGGATATTAGAAGACGTGGTACTGGTGGCAGCCAAGCAGATTTGTATATAAGGGGTGGTGGGTTTGACCAAACCTTATTATTAATAGATGGCGTTAAAATGGACGATGCGCAAACGGGTCACCATACCATGAACGCAGCTTTGCCATTGGAGGTTATAGAAAGAATAGAAATTATAAAAGGTCCGGCAGCGCGGGTTTTTGGACAAAATGCATTTGCTGGCGCGATTAATATCATTACCAAGAAGAATTTGGATAATTCCGTTTCCTTAAATGTAGAAGCCGGTTCTTTTGGGCAATTAAACGGCAGTGCAACTGCTGGTGTTGATAAGGAAAATTCGACTCATATAATTCACGTGGGTAGGATGACATCTGAGGGATATAGAACTAACTCCGATTACGACAACAGCAATTATTACTTGAAAAGTATTTTCAATAAAAATGCACAGCCTATACAAATGACGGCTACTTTCTTGGAGCGTAATTTTGGGGCGGAGAATTTTTATACCACCAACCCTACATTTCATGAGTACGAAGAAACCCAAAACAGCCTATTGGCATTTTCTACCACTTTTCAGCAAAACAAGTTAAAAATACAGCCAAGAATCTATTGGAAACGTAATCAAGATTGGTTTCTATTGAGAAGAAGTGACCCAAGTTTTTACAGAAACATGCATATTTCCAATAAAATAGGCGTAGAAACCAATGCCTCTTATGTCTCTAAATTGGGGATTACAGGATTTGGGATAGAGTTTTCTAAAATCTATCTAAGAAGTAATAACCTGGGCAACCGAAACCGTTTCATGTCCAATGTGTTTTTAGAGCACCGTTTTAGCATAGCAGATAACAAGTTGGATATTACTCCTGGTGTGGCACTTACTTATTTTTCTGACTTTAAGTTTAAAGCATTCCCT
Organism: Flagellimonas cixiensis; assembly: GCF_042134615.1. Lineage (GTDB taxonomy): Bacteria > Bacteroidota > Bacteroidia > Flavobacteriales > Flavobacteriaceae > Flagellimonas > Flagellimonas cixiensis. Next base: position 1,158,658 of record NZ_CP169639.1, on the reverse strand, counting down.
GGATTGGATATAGGGTATAACCTTACCAATACTTTTAAAGTATATGGTAATATTGGTTATACCTACCGCGTGCCAACCTATACAGATCTGTTCTATAACGACCCAGTTACCAGTGGTAATGCAGATTTGGAGCCAGAAGAAGCCTTTGCACAAGAAATAGGCTTAAAGTACACCACTCCTGAATTTAATGCCATTGTTGCGATTTTTAACAGAGACGCAGACAATCTAATAGATTATATTAGAAATGATGTTTCTGAAGACGTATTTATGGCTACAAACATTACGGAAGTAAATACCAAAGGCTTAGAGTTGGATGCTGCTTATAATTTTAAGTTCAAAGACTTTATGCAAACCTTAAGTGTAGGCTATGCGTTTTTAGACGACAATATTTTAGATCAAAACGAGGAACTGTCCCGTTACTCTTTGAACACGCTAAAACATCAATATACCACACGATTAAGCACGCAATTGTTCAAAAACGTACGTCAAAATATAATTTATAAGTATGCAGAACGTACTACGGGACAAACCTATAATGTTTGGGATGCATCATTGGCTGTAAAAGTAAAACAGGCAGAGTTTACCATTACTGCAAGCAATATTTTCGATGCAGATTACATAGAGTCTGGCTTTGTGCCCATGCCGCCAAGTAATGTTCTATTTGGCTTGCGATATAGTTTTAAATAGAGCAAAACGTAGCAGCCTAAGAGAAAGCTAAATCGATGCCAAAAGAGTGGTTTTAGGAACCATATAAAAACCTTTTATTAATTTAGTGATTTCAAACTCCTTGAAATCTTGAAGCTAAACCTTGAACAAATACCTCGGGAAAAGACCCTGACCAAAAGGGAGTTTCTCAAAAAATATTTCAAGCCCCAAAAGCCAGTAGTCATTGAGCGCTTTATTGAGGATTGGCCTGCATATTCCAAATGGAACTTGGATTACATGAAGGAAGTTGCCGGGGATAAACAAGTGCCTTTATATGACGACCGTCCGGTAAAGCACGATGAGGGATTTAACGAACCACACGCCCAGATGAAAATGTCGGAATATGTGGATTTGCTTAAAAGTGGGCCTACCAAATACCGAATTTTTCTTTGGAATATCTTAAAAGAGGTTCCTGTACTTCAGAATGATTACAGCTATCCAGATTTTGGTTTAAAGTTGATGAAGGGATTGCCCATGCTCTTTTTTGGAGGTGAGGATTCGCATACCTTCATGCACTACGATATTGATTTGGCCAATATTTTTCATTTTCATTTTGAAGGAAAAAAACAATGTATTCTCTTTTCACAGGAGGAAACCAAATTTCTTTATAAAATTCCACATTCTTTGATTACCAGGGAGGATATAGATTTCGCAGACCCAGATTTGGAGAAATGGCCAGCCCTGTCGAAAGCTAAAGGCCACATAACCCATTTGGAGCATGGCAACGTTTTGTATATTCCCGAAGGTTATTGGCACCACATGAAATATATCACCCCTGGATTCTCCATGAGTTTAAGGGCCATTGCCAGAAAACCCAAGAATTTTGGCAAAGCTGTTTACAATATTTTTGTGATGCGCCATTTTGATAATCTTATGCGTAGGCTAAAAGGGCAGGAGTGGATTGATTGGAAAAACGAACAGGCCATTCTACGAACCCAAAAGTTGTTGGTACAGAAATAATCAGTGAATCAGCTCATTGATTTTATCGTAAACCAAATGGTTTTCCCACCCACGATAAAGAAGGAAATCGGCTAATTTCTTCTTTTTTTTAAGCGGGTTGGTCTCTTTTATTTGCTCCAATCGTTTTTTGGAAAGTTCATCCAAGGTGGTTAAATAAGTAGTTTCTTCAATTTCGGCCAGGCCACTTTTAATGTTATAGGCAGAAATATCTCGTAGTTTGAGTTCCCTAACAATTCTGTTTTTCCCCAATTTTTTTATATTGAACTTACCACGGGCAAAACTCTTGGCAAAGCGTTCTTCATTCAAGTAGTTTTCCTGTATCAAATGCCCAATAATATGGTCTATGGCATCGGGAATCATGCGCATACCTTTTAGTTTTTCCACCACTTCTTTATGGCAACGTTCCTGATAGGCACAGTAGTGCTCCATTTTTCTGATAGCTTCGGTAAGGGTGTAGGTTTTGGTGAACTGCATGTTTCAAAAGTACATAAAACAAAAAAGCGACCCCATTGCTGGAGTCGCTTTATATATTCATTAAGGCCTAAGGGTTTTACCATCTTTATCCTTAAATCGGTATTCAAGGTAGGTATAGGCGTCCCTAGGTTGGATTTTAATCCACTTTTTATAGGTTTTGAACCACTTGGAACGAATGGAAGGAAATCCTTTGGTAAGGTAGGCAGCAATAAATGGATGTATGTTTAAAATTACTCCATTATTGGCGAACTTTCCTTTAAGGATGCGCTCTAGGTCCGATTGAATCTTGTCAATCAACACTATGGGAGCTTCCACTTCGGCACCTGTAATATTGGGTTTTTCCTCGCTGGTTTTGATATTCATTTCTGGACGTACCCTTTGTCTGGTTATCTGAACCAGTCCAAATTTACTGGGTGGCAAAATCTTGTGTTTTGCGCGGTCGTCTTTCATTTCTTCGCGAAGGTGATCAAAGAGTTTTCTTCTGTGTTCACCACGGGTCATATCAATAAAATCAACTACGATTATTCCGCCCATGTCTCGCAAGCGTAATTGTCTTGCAATTTCTGATGCGGCCAATAAGTTTACTTCCAATGCGGTATCTTCTTGGTTCTTGGCCTTGTTGGAGCGATTCCCACTGTTCACATCAATAACATGAAGTGCTTCGGTATGCTCAATAACAAGGTATGCCCCTCGGCTCATGGATGCGGTACGACCAAAAGAAGTTTTGATCTGTCGCTCAATGCCAAATTTTTCAAAAATTGGGGCCGAACCGGTGTATTGCTTTACAATAGTTTCTTTATCTGGTGCAATTTCATGCACATAATCTTTAATTTGATTGTAAAGCGTTTCGTCGTCAACATGAATTCCGGTAAAGGAGTCGTTGAACACATCCCTAAGGATGGACGATGCCCTGTTTAATTCCATCATAACTTTTGATGGATGGGGCGCTTTGTGCAGTTTTTTGCACATGTTGGTCCATTTGGACAACAAGTTCTGAAGATCCTTGTCCAGTTCTGCAACCTTTTTGCCTTCTGCAACGGTACGGATAATTACACCAAATCCTTTGGGCTTAATACTTTTAACAAGTCTAATAAGCCGGTCTTTTTCCTCTTTGCTCGCTATTTTTTGGGATACCGAGACCCTATCGGAAAATGGGACCATGACCAAATAACGTCCGGCAATCGATAGCTCGGAGCTGATTCTTGGGCCCTTGGTGGATATAGGTTCTTTTACAATTTGTACCAGTAATGACTGATTGGCTTTTAAAACATCGGTGATGCTGCCATTCTTGTCAATGTCTTTTTCAAATGGAAAGTCCTTTAGGGCAAAATCTTTTAATTTACCCATTCTAACTTTTTTGATAAATTTCAACATGGAGGACAGTTGCGGACCAAGGTCATGGTAATGCAGGAACGCATCTTTCTCATAACCTACGTTGACAAATGCCGCGTTAAGGCCGGTAACGGGTTTCCTGATTTTGGCTAGGAAGATATCCCCTACTGTAAAGTTGTTGTTGTCCTCTTCCTTGTGTAATTCGGTAAGCTTTCCATCCTTTAATAAGGCAAAATCGACTGCTTCTGGTGTAGATCTTACGATTAATTCTCTATTCACCTGAATCGATTTTTATTTGAACCTATATATCATAGGAACAAATGATTAAACAATATATGGTATCGGTTATTTTTCGAACCGACTGAAATTCAAATTCTTAGAATCTCTATGTCAAAGAACGTTTACATGTAAAACGAAAAAGTAGTTGTTACAACTACTTTTTCTTGTGTCGGTTAGCTCTTCTGCGCTTCTTACGCTTGTGGGTAGCTACCTTGTGTCTTTTTCTTTTCTTTCCACTCGGCATATTACTCTCCTTTAGTGTTGTTAATTATATTATTTTACTTGTACGTTTGTTTTTACTCCTTCAACAAAAACTTTTGCCGGTTTGAAGGCAGGAATATTGTGTGCGGGGATTTTGATGGTAGTGTTCTTTGAAATGTTTCTACCTGTTTTTTCAGCTCTGGTTTTAATGATAAAACTACCAAAACCTCTTAAATAAACATTGTCTCCATTTTCCAAGCTAGTTTTTACCTCTTCCATAAAAGATTCCACTGTCGCTTGTACGTCTCCTTTTTCAATACCTAATTTCTCTGAGATCTTAGTTACAATATCTGCTTTCGTCATTTCGTCTAAATATTTTTCTAATTTTTTTCGGCTTGCAAATATAAACATTAAAATTAATCTTTCGGTTTAACCCTTTAATTTTAAGTATTTAAACTGATACTTTTGATCTATAGTATTTTAGTATATGACTTTTTCCCGTAAAATCTTAACCTGGTATCATATAAATAAACGAGATCTACCGTGGCGAAGTACCCGTGATCCCTATAAAATTTGGTTGTCGGAAATAATGTTGCAACAAACCCGGGTAGCGCAAGGAATGCCTTATTATTACAGGTTTATAGAAGCTTTTCCGAAAGTGGAGGACCTTGCCAATGCCTCTGAGGAACAGGTTTTAAAACTTTGGCAAGGGCTGGGATATTACTCCAGAGCGCGAAATTTACATGCCACGGCCAAAATGGTGGCGAACGATTATAAAGGACAATTTCCAGATACCTTTAAAATGTTAAAATCATTAAAAGGAGTAGGGGATTATACTGCAAGTGCCATTGCCTCTATCTGTTTTAATGCACCAGAACCTGTTGTGGATGGCAATGTGTACCGTGTTTTATCAAGATATTTTGATGTGGAACTTCCTATTAATAGCACAGAGGGCATCAAATATTTTAAGGAACTGGCTCGTGAAGTGATGGATGCCGAAAACATTCGGGACTACAATCAAGGTATTATGGAGTTTGGAGCGATGCAATGTGTCCCAAAAAATCCGGATTGTGAATCCTGCCCATTAAATGAAAGTTGCTTGGCCCTTAAAAAAGATAAAGTAGCCCAATTGCCCGTTAAGTTGAAAAAGACCAAAATCCGAAATCGATACTTTAATTATATAGTATTTTTAGATGGGAACCAGAATACCATACTGGAACAGCGAAAAGGAAAAGGTATTTGGCAGCATCTGTACCAGTTTCCGTTGGTGGAATCCGAAAAAAAACTTCAATTGGAAGAGTTGGAAGAAATATTGATTGAAAAAGATGAACTTCCAAAAACAGAATCCATATCCTTATATAATAAGGACGCTATCGTGCACAAATTGTCCCATCAACATTTGTATACCCAGTTTTGGATGGCAAAAACTTCGCAACAAATTGAAAATGCCATCCTATGGAAGCAGATTGAAGAATATCCAGTACCAGTTTTGGTTGCAGATTTCATCAAGACATTGAAAATTTAGTACTTTTGATTAATTAAAGAGATATGAGCGGAACATTAAATAAAGTAATGCTGATCGGGCATTTAGGCGACGAAGTTAAAGTACACTATTTTGAAGGTGGAGGATGTATTGGTAGATTTCCTTTGGCCACCAACGAAACCTATACCAATAGGCAAACAGGTGAAAAGGTGACCAATACGGATTGGCATAACATTGTAGTGCGAAACAAAGCCGCCGAAATCTGCGAAAAATATCTCAGCAAAGGAGATAAGATATACGTAGAAGGTAGATTAAAAAACAGGCAATGGCAAGGTGAAGATGGAAATACCAGATACACCACTGAAGTGCATGTTCAAGATTTTACCTTTTTAACCAATAAGAATGAAAGTGGAGGCAGCCAGCCATCTGGAGGTCAACCACAAAGTCAACCTACACAACAACAACCAACTGGTTCGCCAGCTCCTGTTCAAGATTTTGAGGAGGAAGATGACGACCTACCATTCTAAAACAAAGTTTAAAGCAATACAATTTGGATCCCGAGCCCCATTGTTTGGTGTTACTATTTACAGCGTTTAGTGGAATCTTCACTATAAAAATTATTGTGCTTGTAGTTCTTTTGGCAGGATCGGCATTGATTTCTGCTGCCGAAGTGGCCATGTTTGGTCTTTCTCAAACCGATTTGAATGAAATGGAAGAAGGGAATTCTTCCAAGAGCAAGTTGATCGTTCAACTATTGGAAAAACCCAAAAAATTGTTGGCCACTATCCTCATTACAAACAATGCCATAAATATTGGGATAGTTTTATTGTTCAGTAGTATTGGCAATACGCTTTTTGAAGGAATAGATGGCACATTTCGTTTTTTGTTGGAAGTTGTGGTGGCCACATTTCTCATTTTGATGTTTGGTGAAATCCTTCCTAAAATTTATGCCAATAGAAACCGTGTTCAGTTTTCACAATTTATGGCCCTGCCCCTTAAAGGACTAAATTGGTTGTTCACACCCTTGAGCTCCCCCATGCGATCCGCTACCTTATATATGGAAGATAAATTGGGCAAGAAAAAATCCAATTTGAGCATTAACCATTTGTCACAGGCTTTGGAATTGGCATCTGAAGGAGATACCACCAAGGAAGAGCAGAAAATATTGGAAGGTATTGTAACCTTCGGGAACACGGACACCAAACAGGTAATGCGCCCTCGTATCGATATTTTTGCCCTAAACGAAAACATGAAGTTTTTGGAGGTGATGGAAGAGATTAAAAAGAATGGCTACTCCAGAATTCCAGTTTTTTCGGAAAATATGGACAATGTTTTGGGTGTTCTTTATGTAAAGGATCTATTGCCGTATATCGACCGAAAAAGTTTCAATTGGATGTCCTTGATTCGTGAACCTTATTTTGTTCCCGAGAACAAAAAGCTGGATGATCTATTGTTGGAATTTCAGGATAAAAAGAACCATTTGGCCGTGGTGGTGGATGAATATGGTGGGACTTCTGGAATTGTAACCTTGGAAGATATTATCGAGGAGATTGTTGGGGATATCAGTGATGAATTTGATGATGAGGACCTTATTTTTTCCAAATTGGACGATTACAATTATGTTTTTGATGGTAAAACCGCTTTAAAAGATTTTTACCGAGTGGTGAAAATTGAGGACGAAGAATTATTCGAAAACAAAAAAGGAGAATCTGAGACCATAGCAGGTTTTGTGCTTGAAATATCAGGTAGCTTTCCAAAATTGGGAGAGAAAATCTTATTTAAAGACTACCAATTTATCGTGGAAAGTATGGATAAAAAAAGGTTGAAACGTGTAAAAGTAACATTGCCCCATGAAGCATAGCATTTTATTATACCTAGTATTGGCAGTTCTGTTCACCAGTTGTAAAGATGAGGTTTTGCCCAAACCTAAGGCCATGCTAAAATTGGAGTATCCCACCGCGAAATATCAAATAGCTGGCGAGGATTGTATTTATACATTCGACCAGAACAGCCTTTCAATCTTAAAGGAAAACAAGGATTGTTCCTTGGTTTTGGATTATCCCATGATGAAGGGATCCATTTACCTTACCTATAAACCAGTGACCGACAACTTGGATACCTTGCTTATTGATGCCCAAAAACTATCTTACGAGCACGCGGTTAAGGCTGATAATATTGTGGAACAACCTTTTATCAACGATGAAGACCGGGTTTACGGCATGTTTTATGAAGTAAGCGGAAATGCAGCATCCCAATCACAATTTTATGTGACCGACAGTACAAACCACTTTGTAACAGGTTCGTTATACTTTTACGCGAAACCCAACTACGACTCCATTTTACCTGCAGCGATGTATTTGCAGAACGACATCCGAAGAATCATGGAAAGTTTACGTTGGAAAGAGTGATTAATCTTCTTTGATTTCGGTCAGTAGGGCCTCGGCTCTTTCAATACTGCCATTGATTTTTTCTTTAACAACATTTACCTTTTCCTCCTCTGCATCGAGCAATTTCAATTGTTTGGGTGTAAGTGGTTCCCCTTTCATAGTTTGACCATAATCAAAAGTATTGCCAAAATCCTGCATCCATTCCATCATGGATTTATGGGCATCTTGAAGGTCTTTCATGGCCACATCATACTTTTGTCCCACTTCCGTAGAATCCGCCAGTGGTTTTAATTGCCCGACAAGTTTTCCGATATCCTTCATTTTTGGCATCACTTCATCGTGTATGGCAATTATTTTTTTCAACTGTGCTACTCCCTCTTGTTCTTTGGGTTCTTCTTTACAAGAAAATCCGATAAAAAGGGAAGCGATAAGAAGTAAGGAAAAGATGTTGCGCATGATTAAATATTTACATGCAAAAATACGCATGAAAAATAGGGAATGGAAATAACAGAAGTTTACAAATCATTAAGAATTGGTTGTTCGCATACAATCATTATGGCATAAAAAAGGCGCTCATTGGAGCGCCTTTTTATCATGAACGCATGTAATTATTTAAAATCAGAGGCATCGACCCCTTCGTTCACTTTTATTTCCATTACTTTAAATTCAAAGTTCTGCGGTCCCATGCTTTGTTTGATGACAAATGGGAATTTGATTCCTGATACTTCTTGATAATCGCCATAGCCCAAAGTGCTTGTCATTTGTTGCCCTTGCACTTCTTCTGTATTCACTTCTTGAAGTTTCAAGCCGGTTTCAACGTCATAAAATGCTGATTTACTATCGCTGATTTTTAATTTATAGGCTTTTTTGTCTCCAATAGGTTCAATCCCTTCCAGTGCAATATCTCCGGCAGCCAAATAATTCAATTCTGGGAAGGCGGCAGACTCTTCCTTAATTTTGGCAACTTCTTCTGGAGATAGGTCTTTTCGTTGCCCTTGAACAACGGCATAACCGGTATCGCCGTCCAAAACCTGTTTTTGCATGGAGTTGCCCATTACTTTTACATCTTGCATAAATTGGTCTTTGGATGTTTTTTTCATTTCAAGTTCCAATTTCATGCCCTGCATTTCTGCTTCCGCCATCATGGAATAGGATTCTACGCCTTCCAATTTTGATTTTCCCCCAATGGCCTCAATATATTTTTCCAAAACTGCATTGGCATCCACTCCTTCAGGTACTGCCGCATTGTAGTCTGGTTTTTCTGTTTTGTTCGCATACTTGTCATAGAAAAGTACGGGTACAGCTTTCCCTTTAAAAGTTACTTTTTCCAGGTTTTCCAAAACTTCGCTTCCTTTTCCAGTAACCACTACTCGGGCGTTGGTAGTGGAAAAATGTTTTTGGGCCGCTTTTTGCACATCTTCTTTGGTGATGGCATCTATGCGCTCCAAATAGGTCTTGTAAAAATCCTTTGGAAGGTCTTCCGTTTCAATATTCAAAGCATAATTGGCTACAGTTTCAGGCTTTTCAAGCGCCATTACAAAACTTCCTGCGTATTTGGATTTGGCATTGGCCAATTCTTCATCGGAAACCAACTCCGAGGTCATTTTATCAATTTCTTTCAAAATCTCAACCACAGAGCTATCGGTAACCGCATTACGTACTTGGGCAAAAGCGTCAAAACGCATTGGACTAAATTTGTTTGCCCTAATTCCAGAATAAGAGCCGTAGGTGTACCCTTTATCTTCGCGTAGGTTTTTGAACAAACGGGCTTGGGAGCCTCCTCCTAAAATCCTATTGGCCAAAAGCGCATCTAAATAATCCTCATCCTTCATTTTTAGATGGGTGATGTTTTCCACTGCCACTTCCGATTGCACGGCATTGGGTACGTCCACAAAATTGATTTGTGTGTATTGTACATCTTTTGGGTCTGAATAGCTGAAGGATGGTGGTGCTGCCTTGGTCCATGGCGTGAAGGCTTCTGTCACCAATTCTTTTACCTTATCGAACTCAACATCACCAATAACCACTAAATACGCGTTGGCAGGGACAAAATAAGATCTATAGAACTCCTCCACATCCAATAGCGTAACATTGTTTACGGTCTCCTCGGTCATAAACTCCCCATAAGGGTGATTTTTGCCATAGGCCAGTGCTCCTTGTACCCTTGCGGCAATGGCGGAAACATCCTTTTCTTCGGATTTAATTCCGGTTAGGATTTTCTCTTTTTCCTTTTCAAATTCCTCTTGGGTAAAATTTGGATTAAGGGCAGCATCGGCCATCAATTCCAAAATTCTTGGGAAATATTTAGATAAGGAACTTGCAAAAGCACTTTGGTCACCGATATAAATATTGGCGCCCAGAAAATCTACTTCTTCATAAAAATCATCTTTAGGGATGTTTTTAGATCCTTTGCCCATCATGCTGGCGGTAAGTGTTGATACACCGGCTTTATCTCCTTCCAAAATCGGTGGATTGTCAATGGACAATTGAATTCTGACTCGAGGTAGTTTGTGATTTTCGACCACAAGCACCTTCAAACCATTTAAGAGTTCAAAACGTGCAGGCTCTTTTAGGTTGATTTGAGGGGCTGGCCCTGGTTTTGGTGGGGTAGTTCGGTCTATTTGAGCGTAAGTGACTGTCATGCATAGTGACAGTGCGGCTAAAACAATATACTTTTTCATTTTAATTAGCGTCTTTTTGTTCTGGTAAATATTCCAACTCGATACGTTGGTTCACCTTCAAATATTTTTTGGCAACTTCCATAATTTCCTCACGGGTAATGGAGCGGTAAATATCGATTTCCGTATTGATAAGGTTGGTATCATCCTTCAACATGTAATTTTCGGCCAAAGAGTTGGCAATGCCTTCCACACTGCTGTTGGCATTCACAAATTGATTTTCGAACTTGTTTTGAAGTTTTTGATAATCTTTTTCAGAAATCAACTCCATTTGAAGTTTTAAAATTTCTTCATCTATTTCTTTTTTGATGTCCTGGATGGAGTTGTCTCCTACCGGAAGGCCTCCAACAATGTAAGAGCTGTAATCCTCGGCATCGATAGGTACGGAAAGAATTTGAAGCGCCATCTTCTTTTCATCCACCAATTTTTTATAAAGTTTGGAGCTTTCCCCGTCACTCAAATAGGTAGAGATCATATTGATCACATAGGCGTCCCGTTGTCCTTGACCTGGTGTTCTATAAGCTAAAAGAATGGCAGGAATTTGAATGTTTGGGTCGTAATACTTTGCAAATTTGGTTTCAGTAATCGGTTCTTCCTTTACATCTGGGCGTTTTATTTCTGCACCTCTTGGAATAGGTCCAAAATAATCTTCGATCATTTTTTTAGTCTTGGCGGTCTCAAAATCCCCAGCCACTACCAAAACCCCATTGTTGGGCACGTAATAGGTCTGATTGAATTTTTTGAAGTCATCCAAGGTGGCACTGGCCAAATGGTCTAGAGATCCAATTACACCCCAACGATAGGGATGTTTGGTGTAGAGATTTTTCAAGATCTGCTCAAAAAACGCACCATAGGGGGCATTGTCTGTTCTGAGTCTTCTTTCTTCCTGCACCACTTCTTTTTGGGTGTCCACCCCAACTTGGCCGATAATGGGATGCATTAAACGCTCTGATTCGAGCCACAGACCCACCTCCAAACTGTTTGATGGGAAAACCTCGTAATAATAGGTTCGGTCCAAAAAGGTGTTGGCATTGTTTCTTCCGCCGTTTGCGGCAGTGATTTGGTCCCATTCACCTCGATCAATGTTTTTGGTGCCCTCGAACAATAGGTGTTCAAAAAAGTGGGCGAATCCTGTTTTATCGGGGTCTTCGTCTTTAGAGCCCACGTGGTACATTACCGAGGTGGTGACCACAGGGGCCGAATTGTCCTGGTGCAAGATCACATGTAGACCGTTGTCCAGGTCGTACTCTTCAAAATTCACCTCCTGAGCGGAAAGCAAAATTCCTGAAAAGAGCAATGTTAATGTTGAAAACAAATGTTTTTTCATCGTAATAGTTAGTATTTAAAATTGATGTTGTTGAGAGGTTGGTAGTGATTTGGTGATTGATGTTACGTTAAATATAAAATAAAATTAGGAAGATATACGGCCGATAAGAAACTCTTAACTTTAAAAAGTGGCATAATTCGCAAACATTCAGTACATTAAACAGTGTATATAAAAAAACAAGGCAATGAAAAGATTAACATTACCCATTAGATTTGGCATCGTCACCAGTGCAGTGCTGATTGCCTATTTTTTGATTTTGGCAATCATGGGAAAACACACCAATGTGTTTTATAGTTTGTTCAATGGCGTAATTACCGGATTCGGTATTTATGAAACCATTAAATATGAAAAATTGCGGCGCGGGGATGCATTCACTTATAGCAGCGGTTTTACTTCTGGCCTGACCACTGGATTTGTCGCAACACTATTGTTTACCATATTTTTCGCATTTTATTCAACAGAGTTGGATGTCGAATTTTTAAACCACCTTTCTTCTGCTTGGGCCAGTGATTATCAGAATTTCCAGGGCATCGTATTTTTTACGGTGACCATTATGGGATTTGCCACAACCTTGGTTTTAACGCTCTCTTTTATGCAATTGTTCAAAACAAGCAACAACACCAAAAAAATTCTGGGGTAAAACATCAATAATACTTGTAGATTAAGGATTTAGCAGTATATTTGCACCCGCTAATTTTGATAAAGCGGAATAATTTTAATCTAATCAACGCATTATGTACGCAATTGTAGAGATGGCAGGGCAGCAATTTAAAGTTGCAAAAGACCAAAAAGTGTACGTTCACCGTTTGCAGGAAGACGAAGGTAAAAAAGTTACTTTCGATAAAGTTCTTCTTTTGGAAGATGGTGGTAACGTAACCATTGGCGCCCCGGTCATAGAAGGTGCGGCTGTAGAGGCCAAAGTTGTAAAACACCTTAAAGGAGATAAGGTAATTGTTTTCAAAAAGAAAAGACGTAAAGGTTACCAAAAGAAAAACGGTCACAGACAATATTTGACTGAGATTGTTGTTGAAGGTATTGTAGCTAAAGGTGCAAAGAAAGCAGCTCCAGCTAAAGCCAAAGAGGAAGCAAAACCTGCAGCTGAGCCTAAAAAGGCAGAAGCTAAAGCAGCAGCTCCCAAAAAAGAAGCTCCAAAAGCAACTGAGGATTTGAGTTCCAAAACTGTTGCTGAGTTGAAAGAAATGGCAAAAGCCCAAGAAATCAACGGTTACTCTTCAATGAAGAAAGCCGAGCTTATCGAAGCATTAAGTAAATAAGACACGAACTAAAATTTATATATCATGGCTCACAAGAAAGGTGTAGGTAGTTCAAAAAACGGTAGAGAATCAGAATCGAAACGTCTTGGCGTTAAGATTTTTGGTGGTCAGGCAGCTGTTGCTGGTAACATTATTGTTAGACAACGTGGTACTAAGCACAACCCTGGAGACAATGTATACGCAGGAAAAGACCATACCTTGCATGCCAAGGTTGATGGTATTGTAAAGTTTGAGAAAAAATCAGGTGGTAAATCTTTTGTTTCCATCGAGCCTTTCCAAGCTTAAGACAAAGACCTATATAATATAAAAAAGGCCCCACTAAAGTGGGGCCTTTTTGTTTTATGGTACTTTTAAAGGTTTTATAACCTAGCCGTAATATTCTGTTTAGCCTTATTGGTTTACTTGTACGTTTATTTTAAACACAAGAAGTGGGCAATCTCAATTGGGTATTTTTGATTTTCTTTTGGATTGGTTGTGGTTTATTTCCATGTTCAAGTCTTGCGCAATCCTCTGCTGAAGATCAAATTGCATATTTTTCACTGAAAGAACAGCTTGAGAAATCTCAACAACAGCCTGAAAACAAAAAAGGCATTGCTCGGGCATACCTGAAATTGGGAGAATACTATCATTCCCTAGGCCTATTTTCAGAAGCCACAGAACAATACAATCTAGCTTTGGAACAACTTGGAACTTCGTTCTCGGATAGGTTGTTCATCACTCTTAACAATAATATTGGAAAAGTATATTTGTCTTTGGGTAAATACGAATTGGCCGAACAACATTTTACCGAATCTTTACAAGCTTCAAGAAATCTCGATTATGATTTAGGTTGGGCTATTTCGGCGGGCTTATTGGGAGCAAGTCATGAGAAACAGGCAGAATACCCTGCTGCTCTTGAAGATCAATTGCAAAGCTTATCCCTTTTTGAAAAATTAAAGGATTCTTTTGGAATCGCACTCACCAATGAAAATATTGGTAGTATTTATGAAGATCTTGAGGAATACCAACTAGCGCATCAATACTTTGAAAAAGCATATGCTTTTTTCGAGGGTAGTGCCACCGTTGAAGAAACCAATGTGCTCAATAATTTAGGGGATACCTATCGGAAAACCGGAGATTACAAAACAGCTTTGAAGTACACCACAAAATCATTGGTTTTGGCAGAAGATCTCAACGATTTGCATCAATTGGAAAGCGCCCACAAAGACCTGTCCAAGACCTATGCTCGAATGGGTGACTATCAGAAAGCCCATTCCTATTTAGAGTTGTCTTCAAAATTCAAAAATCAAAAGATCACTTCCCAAAATAGTGATCAATTAAATGTGCTTCAAACCATTTTCGAGACGAATAAGAAGGAAGCAGAAATTAAGTTGTTAAAAGAGCAAAACAAAGTTAATAGAGCAAATCAGAATGTGTTATGGGTATCACTTTTTGCATTGGTGGTTATTCTTACCATTTTGTATTTCTATTTGGGCAGAAAAAAAGAAGCCAAAATCAAATTACAAGAATACAAACAACGCATGCTTAAAGCGGAATTGGAAAAGAAAGCGATAGAAGAGAAAAATTTACAACGTGAAGTGCAGCTCAAAACATCTTCCTTGTCGAGATACAGTTTACATCTTTCCCAAAAGAATAAAATCTTGTTGGATCTTTCCAATACCTTGACCAATATCGCATCCCGAAAACACATGAACACTTCGGAAAAGATAAAGACTCTGGTCAAAGAAATAGACCGTAATCTCCAAGAAGAAAATGAATGGGATGAGTTCATGTCCTTTTTCAAGGAAATTCATCCAGAGTTCATAAAAAAACTGTCCAACCTATCCGAAAATAGTTTGTCACCTGCTGAACTCCGATTGGGCATGTTATTACGATTGAATTTATCCTCAAAGGAAATTGCCTCCATTTTAAGAGTTACTCCAGATAGTGTTCGAGTGGCTCGCTATCGTCTCAGAAAAAAATTGCCCATCGACCAAAAAGAGGAATTGGTAAACTTTATGGTTGACCTTTAGGCGCTTTTCGCCCCATCTCTTTACATAAAGTTAATCGCATGTAAATAAACTGTAATTGTTGCCTTGTTGTTTATGCCCATTTTTCGTTTTGTTCTTGTTTTGTTCTCATTTAGTTTAAATCATAAACAGTTGATATACATAGTTTTGAGCGACTAATTTATTTAATTCAAATTTCAACTGATGAACCTAACAAAACTCTTTTTTGTAACGCTGTTTTTGGTGTTTGGAGCACTTTCCGGCCAAGCACAAACAGGAAATATTCAAGGAACCATTACCGATGAAAACGGTATTTATGTTCCTGGAGCCAACGTATATATTGAAGCAATTTCCAAAGGCGCCATTACCGATTTTGACGGTAAATTTACCTTGGTAGGTATTCCAGAAGGAAACTATACCTTAAAAGTAACCTATATGGGTTACTCAGACGTGGAGCAATCTGTATCGGTAAACAGCGGTAAAACAACTGCCGTAACTATTCTGCTGAGCCATACTAACATGGAATTGGACGAAGTTGAGGTAACTGCCTATGGCCTAAGCGGCCAATCGCGTGCGTTGAACACCCAAAGAAACAACATGAACATTACCAATGTGGTTTCTACAGACCAGATCGGTAAGTTTCCCGATGCCAATATTGGTGATGCGGTAAAACGTATTCCAGGTATCACCATGCAGGTGGATCAAGGTGAGGCCCGTAACATTATAGTTCGTGGACTTGCCCCACAGTTAAATTCTGTAACCTTGAACGGTAGCCGTATTCCGTCAGCGGAAGGTGATAACAGAAATGTACAGATGGACTTGATTCCATCGGACATGATCCAGAGCATTCAAGTAAACAAAGCGGTGACTCCCGATATGGATGGTGATGCACTTGGAGGTTCGGTAAACTTGGTGACCCGCTCTTCCCCACAAAGCTTTAGACTCTCGGCTACCTTGGGGTCAGGTCTAAGTTTTATCAACGATAAGCCAATCTATAATGCCAATTTCCTATTTGGTGACCGCTCAAAAAATGGCAAGTTTGGATACATGTTGGCCGCTTCCTACAATAACGTAGATTTTGGTTCAGACAATGTAGAGGCCGAATGGATTAACGAAGCAGAAAGTCCAATTACCGGAGAAGATATCGAGGTGTCTCCATTTGTAGAAGAGTCAGATGTAAGGACCTATTTGGTACAACGTATCCGCAGAAGTTTTTCTGCCAATTTTGATTATACCTTCGACGCCAACAATAGTATTTACTTTAAAAGTATGTACAACTGGCGCGACGATTTTGAAAACAGGTACAGACTTAGATTTAGAAAAATGGAACCTGTTTTTGCCGATGGAACCGAGACCGTTGTTGGTTATGAAGGAGAAATTAGAAGACAGACCAAGGGTGGTATAGACAATAGTCGAAATAAAAACACCAGATTAGAAGATCAGCGCATGCAAAACTATAGTCTTGGCGGGGACCATTTATTCGGTTCCTTAGAGGTAGATTGGATGGCTTCTTATGCCAAGGCATCGGAAGAGCGCTTGAACGAACGCTACGCAGAATATGAACTTGGGGATGCCATTCCAATTGCAGCAGATTTATCGAACCCTCGTTATCCTTCTTTTAGGGCGGCAAATGCCTCGGACGCAGCTCTATCAAATTTTGAATTGAAAGAGTTTACCGAAGAAAACCAGTATACCGATGAAGAAGATACCAATGCATTTATCAACTTTAAATTGCCGACGGACATCTTTGGTGTTGGTGATGGATTCATCAAATTTGGTGGTCGTTACAGAGCCAAGAACAAAGTTCGCGACAACAACTTTTTTGAATACGAGCCTACCGGAAGTGGATTTGATAACATGACCGATGTTGAACTATCCGATCAAACCAAAGATTTCTTGGCAGGAAGCCAATACGTGGCAGGGGAGTATGTTTCCAGAGAATTTTTAGGAAGTCTCGATTTTGCAAACGGTACCTTGTTTGAAGAAACCGATGTTTTGGAGGAGTATTTGGCAGGTAATTATGATGTAAAGGAAAAAGTGTTCGGAGCATATTTGATGTTCGACCAAAAACTTACCGATAAATTGTCTTTGATTGCAGGTGTGCGATTGGAGAACACAAAGGTGGAGAGCAACGGTAATAATGTAGAGTATGATGAAGAAGGAGATTTTGTTGGAGTTAGCCCAATTGAAGATGAACACACTTACACCAATGTAATGCCCGGTTTGCATTTCCGATATGCTCCTAGCAACAACACCATTCTTCGTTTGGCATGGACCAATACCATTGCAAGACCCAATTATGTTGACTTGGTTCCATATAGAAATGTAATTAACGAAGATGAAGAAATTGAGATGGGAAATCCGGCCTTGGATCCAACCACATCCATGAACTTTGATGTAATGGCAGAACATTATTTTGAATCTGTAGGGATCATTTCTGGAGGATTGTTCTACAAGGACATCAAAGATTTTATCTATCCATCATTGTCCAGGGATGCAGAGACAAATTATAATTTAAAACAACCAAAGAACGGGGATAGTGCATCCATTTTTGGTGCGGAGATTGCTTTTCAGAGACAACTGGATTTCTTGCCAGGATTTGCCAAAAACTTTAGTTTGTACATGAACTATACGTGGTTGACCTCCTCAACCGATGGTATCACAAACGAGGATGAGGTAAGGGAGGATGTCGACTTGCCAGGTACAGCCCCAAATATGTTCAATGGGTCGTTGGGCTATGCGGATAATAAATTTAGTGCTCGATTGTCATTTAATTTTTCAGATGCTTACCTAGACGAATTGGGCGGCAACAATTTTGAAGACAGATATTATGACAAGCAGATTTTCTTGGATTTGAATGCCAATTATGCCATCAATAAAAACCTAAGAATTTACGCAAGTCTAAACAACATCACCAATCAGCCATTACGTTACTATCAGGGGTCAAAAGAACGTACCATGCAAATGGAATTTTACGAAAAACGTTTGACTGTTGGACTTAAGTACGATTTGTTCAAAAAATAATAGCAGTCAAAACTAGTGGATTGCACTTGTCACATCGAATGCAGTCGAGAGGTTTTGAGCGGATAACTTTTAACCGTTCTCGACTGCGCACAAACTGACATAAAATAAAACTCATGCTTAAAAAATTTATACCCATAGTAATGGTGTTGGCTACAGTTTCCTGTAAAGAACAGGGAAGTAAACTGCCTGCCATTGCACCAGATATTATTACCGAAAAAACACCAAACGATACGGACGACCCTGCTATTTGGATAAATCCTGATGATGCAGCGAAGAGCATTGTTTTTGGAACCGATAAAGAAACCAACGGGGGCATTTATGCTTTCGATTTGAACGGGAAAATCATCAAAGAAAAATCCATTACAGGGATTCAACGCCCAAATAATGTGGATTTGGAGTACGGTTTTCAATTGAATGATTCTATCGCTGTTGATGTAATCGCTTTTACTGAAAGAGAAAAGCAGCAGATCAGATTATTTTCTGTACCCGATATGAAACCTCTTGACGGTGGAGGATTTCCAGTTTTTGAGGACGAGACCAACATTGAAAATCGATTGGCCATGGGAATCAGTTTGTACAAATCTCCGAAGGATTCATCCTTGTTCGCCATCGTGAGCAGAAAGATAGGACCAAGCGGTTCGTATTTATACCAATACAAATTGGAATCGGATAGTACAGGTGTTTGGTCCACTTTGGTTCGCAAATTTGGCAGTTTCACGGGAGGCAAGGAAATAGAGGCCATTGCCGTGGACAATGAATTAGGATTTGTATATTATTCCGATGAGGGGGAGTGCGTTAAAAAATATTATGCCGAACCTAACATGGGGAATGAAGAATTGTCCTGCTTTGGTGGCGAACACTTTTTAGAGGATATTGAAGGAATCGCCATTGCAAGATATCCAAATGGAGAGGGCTACATTATTGTATCGGATCAACAACGCGGACAGTTTAATATTTTCTCCAGAAAGGATAATAGTTTTATAAAGGCAGTGAACCTTTCAACCACCGAAACTGATGGATGTGATGTGGTAACCGTTCCATTGAACAATACATTCCCTAATGGTCTTTTTGCTGCTATGAACGATCAAAAGAACTTCTATTTCTATGATTTGAACAAAGCCTTGGACTTAAATTAAACCCTAGATTGTAAGTTTTCGTTTGCGGGCGGTAATTTCCCAAGTATCTATTTTTTTACCGTTTTCTATCACGGAAACTTCATCATGAAGATTAATAGTGGGGCAAATATGATACGGAAGGCCATAAAGAACATCGCCGACTTTGAATTTGCTCCACTCTTCCACTTTGATAACCCCATGCTCTTCACTTTGTGAAAGCAGTTCGTAATGGTCCAAATTGAGAAACTTCACACGTTTATCAATTGGATTTTCAGCAGCCACCGATTTATGTCCCAAATCCACCGTTATAATTCCTTTGGTTGGTTTAGAAATGATTCTGGTAACCAAAAGGGCGGCGTGTTTAAATTTTTGTTCCGTCAGTTTTTCGCCATAACCCCAATCCCAAAGTACGCAAGTTCCCGGGCTTGTGACCCTGTTCTTTTCAATAAGGTGGGAAGTGAAAGAAGGAGTTCCGCCACAAATCATCTGGGCATCGGGATATCTTTCATGCACTGCTTTAAAATAGGCAGATACATCCTTAAGGTCCGATTCAATTTTTTTATTACGGATTGCAAATTCAGGGTCCCTTAAATGCCCGTCGTATACATGAAAGCCCTTAAACTTTATGGCCTTGCAGGTATTGAGAAATGCCATTAAATCATCTAGTTCCTCACCAATTTCAATTCCAGAGCGGTTCATCCCGTTGTTGATGTCAATATAAATGGGAATGGTTACATTTTCCTGTGTTGCTATTTGATTAAATAGTTCAGCACTATCCGGATTATCCAGTAATGT
This sequence comes from Flagellimonas cixiensis, assembly GCF_042134615.1. GTDB lineage: Bacteria > Bacteroidota > Bacteroidia > Flavobacteriales > Flavobacteriaceae > Flagellimonas > Flagellimonas cixiensis. The sequence continues at coordinate 1,138,636 of NZ_CP169639.1, read as the reverse complement.
TGAAAAATGGGTGTTTGGAAAATGTTTCATCAATTGAATAAATCGATGCAACTTCGGCCCGACCGGTTGGTGTGCGATCAAAACGGATTTGGCTCCAACTTCGGCTGCAATTTCTGCTTCGGCAATCGTGGAGGCCTTAAAATGGGTAATCCCAGACTCCAAAAGTAACTGCATTACCTTCGGCATTTTGTTGGTTTTTATATGAGGCATCAATCTGTCCGTATTTCCATCCACCAAAGAAATCATTTCTTCTATATTGAATTTCAAATGCTCCACATACAGTGCAATTGATGGGGAATCTACGGTGTCAATATTTTGAATTTCGTACCAGTTTTTCATGCTTTTTGGGTTTGAAGGCTAAAGGTAAGGATCTAAACAAAAATTACATCCAACATTTTATAAACGTATAAACGTTGTGTTTCAAATACATTCAACTTTATTTTTTTGTAGATTTAAGGGTATTAACCATTAATATCTTCTTATGAAAAAAGTAATTATTGCTTCAATGATGGCCTGCACAATTTTGTTTACAAGTTGCTTGGGGTCTTACAGTGCTTTTAACAACCTTAGAGAGTGGAACCAAGGAGCTACGAACAGTAGGTTTTTAGACAATTTAATTTTTTGGGGACTTTGGATCGTACCAGTATATGAATTGTTCATATTGGGGGACACGATAATTTTTAACGTTATCGAATTTTGGTCGGGATCTAATCCGATTGCCATGAAAGAGGGTGAAAGGGAAACACAAATGGTAGAACACGAAGGAAACACTTACAAAATGATCGCCACTAAAAACAGAGTACAGGTTGCAGTGGTTGATGGCCCTAAAAAAGGAAAGAAAATCGATTTGGTGTACAAGCCAAGCGAAAAATCCTGGAATGCGGTTAGACCAAACGGGGAAATTATTAAACTATCTTCATTTGAAGAAGGTTTCTACATTGTTTACATGCCAAATGGAGAGCAAGTAAAAATTGACCCAATGAGCACTAGAGAAGAAGGTCTTGCAATTTTAAAAGAGCACAAGACTTGCTACTATCAAGAAGCGCTTTTGGCTGATTAATATGCTTAATCCCAATAAAAAAACCCATGGCAAACACCATGGGTTTTTTTATGCTCAAAAAGATGAAATCTTAATATCTGTAGTATTCAGGTTTGAATGGACCTTCAACAGTTACTCCAATATATTCCGCTTGGTCTTGTTTCAATTCGGTCAATTCCGCACCTAGTCGAGCCAAATGCAACTTGGCCACTTTCTCGTCCAAATGTTTTGGCAACATATACACATCGTTCTCATATTTGTCACTGAACTTCCAAAGCTCGATTTGCGCCAATGTTTGGTTCGTGAATGAGTTACTCATCACAAAACTTGGGTGTCCGGTAGCACAACCAAGGTTTACCAAACGTCCTTCGGCCAAAACAATAACATCCTTCCCATCAATGGTGTATTTATCCACTTGTGGTTTGATTTCATTTTTGGTATTTCCGTAGTTCTTGTTCAACCAGGCCATATCAATTTCATTATCAAAGTGCCCAATGTTACAAACAATGGCTTTATCCTTTAAGCCTCTAAAGTGTTCTTCACGGATAATGTCCTTGTTTCCTGTAGTTGTGATTACGATATCGGCGTTACCAACAACGGTTTCCAATTTTTTCACTTCAAAACCGTCCATACAGGCTTGTAACGCACAAATAGGGTCGATTTCGGTCACGGTAACAATGGCTCCTGCCCCACGGAAAGATGCTGCTGTACCTTTACCTACATCACCATAACCGGCAACAACAACACGTTTACCTGCCAACATGGTGTCGGTAGCTCTGCGGATGGCATCCACGGCACTTTCGCGACAACCGTATTTATTATCAAATTTGGATTTGGTCACAGAATCGTTCACATTGATGGCTGGCATTGGAAGCGTTCCTTTCTTAACCCTTTCGTACAAACGGTGTACCCCGGTGGTTGTTTCTTCAGACAATCCTTTGATTCCAGCAGCCAACTCAGGATATTGGTCCAACACCATATTGGTAAGGTCACCACCATCGTCTAAGATCATGTTCAATGGTTTTCTGTCTTCACCAAAGAACAAAGTCTGTTCAATACACCAATCAAATTCTTCCTCGTTCATTCCTTTCCAAGCG